>JAFCEA010000073.1 GCA_017609385.1 Candidatus Woesearchaeota archaeon | reverse complement strand
CCATTAAGGGTTGCTCATTTAATTGCAAGCGGTGTTGTTGATGGGGAATCAAGAGGAAGGGCATAATAATTTAAACTATATACTAAACAAACGAAAAATTAATATAGTTAAAGGGAAGTTGTTGTTTCTTTTATAGGATAACAAAGGCGACTTTATGGAAATAATATTCTTAGGGACAGGAGCAGCAGAAGGAATTCCTTCAATAGACTGTGATTGCAGGCATTGCAAGATTGCTTTAGAAAAAGGGGGGAGGTTTATCAGGGGAAGAACTTCTTTACTATTTAAGATAAACAGCTTTAACCTCCTAGTTGAGACACCACCAGATATTGGACATCAGCTCATAAAACATAACATAAGAGACTTGCATGTTATTTTATTAACACATAACCACTTTGACCACACAGGTGGTATTAAAGAGTTTGAGTATTGGAAGAAAAAGATAACTCTATTTGCTGAGCAAAGCGTGATGGATAGTGTTGTAAAGGAATATTGGACAGACAAGATGAGTAAACTATTTCTTAAAGTGCCATTTTATGCTGGCTCTATACTAAACTTTGGGAGCTTTACAATAACCCCTTTTCCAGTGCATCACACACCCCATACACCTACTTATGGTTTTATGATAAACTATAAAAATCAAAGGATTGCTTATTTATCTGATGCTCAACATCTTGGAAAATACTCATCATACTTATTAAAGGATGCTGATCTGATAATTGCCAACACACCTTTTTTTGAGCCACCAACAGAAAACCATATCTCAACAGTAGAGGCTATTAAGCTTAAAGACGAGCTTAATGCAAAAAAGCTTGTTCTAACTCATATAAACCACTCTAACAAGCCCTATGATGAATTAGTTAGTTACTGCAACCAGTTCAAGGATGTTATTGTTGCTTACGATGGCATGAAGATAACAATCAATCATGATTGATTTTATACATAATAGAACTTATTTTCCTTTTTCTGCTTGCTGTCCATCTGCGAATCAAGCTTGTTTGCCCTTGGCCGATGCGATTCAGGATCCCTTCTGAAAGTCATGCCAAGAACTTTAAGGAACTTATTCATTCCCTGTTCCATTGAGAAAGGGCCATGCACAATTCCATTAACAGCGGGTATGCCATCAAAGACAATAAGCTCTTCAGAAAGATAGTCAATAAACAGGATGTCATGGTCAACAACAAGCATTGTTTTTTCTTTTGATTCAGCTATTTCCTTTATAACCCTTGATACTGCTAATCTCTGCTCAACATCAAGGTAGGCAGATGGCTCATCCAATAAATATAAGTCAGCTTCTTTTGAAAGGCATGCAGCAATAGAAACCCTTTGCAGTTCGCCGCCAGACAATTGATTAATCTTTTTCAAAAGCAGGGGTTTTATTTCAAGAGGCCTTATTATTTGTGTGCTGTAATTTGCAACAGCATCTTTTAAGACAGATGCAACAATCTCATCTGATTCTGTGTTAATGTACTGCGGCTTGTAGGAAACCCTGACTTTTTCTTTAATAGATCCTTTGTCAATCTTTAGGACTCCTGCAAGCATCTTAACAAATGATGTTTTTCCAATAGCATTTTCCCCTAAAATTCCAACTACTGTATTCTTGTAAACAGTGCCTTGTTTTGCATCAAGCTTAAAGTTTCCTAATTTTTTTTCTATTTCTGTCCATCCAGTAAGAATATTTTTTTTAACCATTTTTACAGGAGGCTTTGCAATAAACTTTATTGCATGATCCCTGAATCTTATATTTTCCTCTTTCAGATAGCCGGAAAGATAAACATTGATTCCTGCTTTTGCTGATTTTGGCTGTGAAACAACTCCATAGCAGCCCTCTTTACCATACATCATATGGATTAGGTCAGCCATATAATCTAATATTATCAAGTCATGCTCCACAACAAGCACAGCTGTTTCCTCATCTGCTAATTCCCTTATAAATTTGCTTATTTTTATTCTTTGCTTAACATCTAGATAAGATGTTGGCTCATCAAAAACATAGAGATTTGCTTTTTTTAATACTGTTGCTGCAATAGCAACCCTTTGAAGTTCTCCTCCAGAAATGTCTTTTATATCATGGTTTAGTATTTTTTCTATTCCCAGTTTTTCTGCAATTTTCTTAAGTTTGTTTTTTTGGTCAACTTTCTTTAACAATTCAATAACTTTTCCATTGAATTTTTTTGGAATAATATCAACCTCCTGTGGTTTGTAAGAAATAGTTATTTCTTTGTCCCTTACTTTTTCGAAAAATGTCTGGGCTTCTGTTCCCTTAAAGAACTCAATTAAATTATTAATATCAAACTTTTTTCTAGATAAATCACCCATATTTGGCTTTAAAATGCCAGCTATTATCTTTATTGCAGTTGATTTTCCAATTCCATTTTGGCCAAGAATTCCAACAACCTTTCCGAATATTGGTATTGGCAGGTTGTAAAGATGAAAGCCGTTTTTGCCGTAGATATGAATTGGGTCTTTTTTCAGCTCTTCTGGAAGGTTTATAATGTGAATTGCCTCAAAAATACACCTGTTTGAGCATATTCCGCAGCCAGTGCACAGAGATTCATCTATCTCAGGCTTGTTGTCCTCGCCCATTATAATGCATTCCTCTCCTGTCCTGTTCCTTGGGCAGAGCTTTATGCAGAGGCTCTGGCACTTTATTGGGTTGCAGTGCTCTTTCCTGATAATAGCTATTCTTGTCATAATATCAAATAAGTTAGGCCATTACTTATTAATTTTTTGGATTTTAACATAGCTTGCTGTTATATTCCTTGCTAGAGTGTAACCTTGCCCCCTAAATCTCATTTTCAAAAATAAAGGATAAAAAGGCCTTAAGTGGTTGGCCATGGAGAATTTAATTCTTTCATAGTTACTCATGATATAGAAATGATGAGAAAATTTGAGGGCCTTGAAGGGGTTTTATTTAAGAAAGTCGCTGATTACGATGATGACAAAAATAAGTACAAATTAATGGATGGAATTTCAAAGGGCAGGTATGGCATGAGTTTAGCAAGAAGGTTAGGTACTGATCCAGATTCATTAAAGAGAGTAATTAGTTGTAGGAGAGAAGATGGAAGTATAGTATCACCCAAATTCTATAAGTAGTTCTTAAGTGTGTCAAAAGTAATATTTTGCATAACATCTATTAAACGAGCTTAAAACCCATAAGATGTTTAGGTGGCTGGCTGTTAAGAACTTAAAATTAAATATAGCATAATGCTAAGAAAGGAAAGAAATAAAAAGAAAGTAATCTATAGATTAAATATGGTGGGTAACTATCATTCTAAAAAAGAGGGGATATCTGTTATAGGAGTCATACCCCAATACCCTAAGCATTCGCAACATAATATATATGCAAAGGTAAAAATGCCCCCTATAGGTTTAGAATCTATTCTTAGCCAGATAAGTCATGATCCAAAATTTAAAGAAGTCTATGCAATTGATGAAAACAATTATGG
>JAFCEA010000072.1 GCA_017609385.1 Candidatus Woesearchaeota archaeon | reverse complement strand
CCAAACAGCTTTAGCGAACTTGAGAAGCTTGAAAATGGTGGCTTTTATATTATTGAGAAAACAGGTCAGGGAATTAAGCTTAAACATGAGCCAATTATTATTTATAATGTTTTTTCAATAAAACTTGACTGCAGCAATAAAAGCCCTGAGCAGATAAAAGAAGAGCTTGAAGAGAAAATAAGGGGCATGGAATTCATCAATACAATTGTAACAATAAGATTAGCTGGAACTTTAGATTCAGGAAAACTCTCTGACATAAACATAAAGGAAATATTCAGCAAACTTTATGATAAGGGTGCTTATTTTGTCATGAAAAACACATTTAAACTAACAACAAAAGAATTAGATAAGGTTAAGGCAAAAACAAGCTCTGTTGAAGGTGTTGAAGACTCATTGATAAAGGAAAGCCTGGGCCAGATAAAGGTTGATAACCTTGATATTGAAAAAGAGGAAAAACTTACAAAACAGATGATGGCGATATTAAGCAAGGAAAAACAAGAGGGCGAGCATGTTGCTGACTTTGAGAAAAGAATAAAAGAAGATATTGAGAAAATCATTAAACTGGATTAGAACCATCATATGATGTTTTATCATTATCTAATGCCTTCATTTCTACTGATTTTTCAACACTTATAATATAATCCAAGGACCTTAATTTTTCTTTTACATAATTAAGTTTTTCTGATTCCCCTATTTCCTTGGGAATATCAATCTGGATATTGTATGTGCATATTGATTTGATTTCCAATTTTATCTTGAATCCTCTTTCCTCAAGCTGCTGCTTCACCAAATCATCGCCAACATATTCTGGTTTAATTCTTATATTATACAAGCCTTCAATAAAACCTTCTAAATTTTTGTCTTGTTCCTTTTTTTCTTCCATTTTCACCAGATTATTTTCCAGACTATTTTTCCCATTTTTTTTAGGGCATTATGATGATTATACTTTCTTCTAAGGATTTCACCTATTTTTCTTTTGTAATAGGCCTTTTCCAGCATATTGTCTGCCCTTACAAGCCCTGCTCCAAAGACCCAACTATTGTCATATTCCCCATTGTATTCAAGCTTTTTAGCTGTTTTACACATTGTTTCCTCAGCAAGATTTGGCTTTCTTGCCTTTGATATCATCAAGCCTAAAGCGCCTGAAATATGTGGTGTTGCCATTGATGTTCCATCAAGTACCCTATATTCTCCCCCAGGATAAGAGGAATAAATTCCAACTCCAGGAGCAGAGATATCATTTGTTTCCCATATATTGCTAAAATCAGCATGCTTATTATTTCTGTCAACAGCTGCAACTGCAATAACATAATCCCCAAAAGCAGCAGGATAGTTTGGCCCATAGCCGCTATTGCCTGCAGCTGCAACAAGCAATATATTATTCTGTGATGCAAGCCTGCACATATCTTCAAGCGCCCTCGAAGCTGTTGGACCTCCAAGGCTCATACCTGCAATGTCTATATTATTAAGCATTGCCCACTCAATTCCAGCTGCCACAGTCATGTCTGATCCAGAACCATTTTCATCAAGAACTCTTACAGCATATAATGTTGCATCTGGAGCAACACCACAGTTTTTTCCAGCACATGTCCCAGCAACGTGAGTTCCATGCCCATTTTCATCCATTGGGTCTTCATCGTCCTTGATAAAGTCATGCCCTTTTTTTCTTGTAAAGTTTGAGCTTAGCTCTGGATGAGTATAATCAACACCAGTATCAATAATAGCTATCTTTGCTCCACTCCCCCTTGATGATTCATGTGCCTTATAAGCGCCTATATTTTCAAGGTTCCATAAATTTTCTTTTGGGCTGAAATAAGCCCTTGAATTAGTTTTTATTGGAATAATTGAAAACTTGTTTGACAAATCAACAGATTTTATTGCATCAAGAGAATACCTAAAGCTTTTTTCAAAGATTCTGTTAACATCTTTTCTGTAGATTTTATTAGCTATCTGCTCTGCATCCTCGCCTGTACAGATAATGCCAATATAAGGAATAGTTTTGAAAACATGGGTTATTTTCCCTAACTTTCTAAGCTGTTTTGCAACTCTTTCTTTTACTTTCCTGCTGTTTTCTGTTTCTATTATTATTTCAAGAGGTTCTCTTTCTTTCTTACTTTTAAGTATCCTGCTTAACAGAACCTCTTTTCTTTGGACCCTTAAATCCCTTCTGTATTTATTTAGATTCATACAATATTACGAAGAACTATTTTTAATAAGAGTTTGCCAGTTTTTTTCGTGAGATTATTGTTTTTAAGAAATATTTTCCTTTTGAATTGAAAGATATTCTAAAACTTAAGGGTTTTAATGAACAGATTCCAAAATATAATTAAGATTATATCTTTCTGGCACAGACAACCAGATTATAGGATTAAACTTCTTTTGTTAGTCTTATCAAAAGTTCAATAATATGCTCAAACTCCATTTTATTTTTAATTAAATATTGTTTCTCTATGAAAAATCCATCATAATTAATTCTATTCCTCATATTCTTTAATTCATATATTATATTAGCCTCATATTCATAATTTGGATAGTTCTTCTTAAAATAGGAAATTAGACATTCGTGATTACCTGATTTCAATCCATTTTTTAGTAATAAAGCAGTTAGCAATTCCTTTATAATCTCATAATAATTCTCAGTAATAAGCGAAGCAGTTTCATCATTTATTTCCTGTTTTTTTGCAAAGTTTAAACGAACAGAACACATTTTTAAAATAGACTCAATTTTATCCTTATCAGTGCTTACTTCCCGTATATGCTCCTTTTTACAAATGTCCCAGTCCATTATTTCCTTTTTCATCTTAATTTTAAATATCCAGATAATCTGATGCCATTAATTATATTATTAAATAATTCATTACTTAACTTATTGATCTTTTCCTCAAAAAATAGGCTTATTTTATGTTTTAATATTTTCTCAAATTTTGTTAGATTTATACTTTTTTCACTTGTTTGCATAAAAATATCAATATCACTATCTTTATTGTACTCTCCTTTTCCAGCACTTCCAAAAAGTATTATGCATCTTGGATGCAGTTTATCTTCTAAGTAGTCTACTAGACCTGAAGAATATAATTTAAAAATAATAAATTGTTGTTTATAAATTCTAAACAATCTGTTTTGCTGATTTGCAATGTAGCTTGGATATAATGTATTTTTATCTTTTTTTACTAATTTATCTTTCTGCAATTCTCTCAAATAATTTTTAACTGATGTAACTGCTATCTTAGTCAGTCTGCTAATCCCCCTTATCTGGAAATTCTTAGATGGTTCTTCAAAAAATAACTTCATTATCTTTAATTTATTTTTATGTAACATTTTTAGTACATCTGTACAAATATTGTTACACTTATAAATCTTTCTATTTCCAAGGGTTAATGGCACAGGCAACTGGATCATAGAATTAAGCTTTTTATCAGAATATACCTTAAGTCTGCCATATTTGTTTAAATTCATACAATATTATGAAGAATTATTTTTAATAAGAGTTTGCCAGTTTTTTTCGTTAGATTATCGTCTTTAAGAAATACTTTTTTGCTTTTTTGAAAAATAT
>JAFCEA010000071.1 GCA_017609385.1 Candidatus Woesearchaeota archaeon | reverse complement strand
AGTGGAGACCAACTTGTATTTCCAGAATCAGAAAACATTGTGAGAATTACAAGGATTGTTTTCTTCAGGGGCCAGTTTGCCAGGATGATAATTGATATGTTTGATTGAAAATGGCTAAAAAGAATAAAAAAAGAAAAACAAGGAAAAGCACAAAGACAAGAAAATCCATAAAAAAGAAACTAATAGCTCCCCTTTACAAAAAGCAAAAAAGCAGTGAAGCAAGGTTCTTAATAGCGGTTCTTGTTATACTAATTATTATTTTCTTTGTCTCAGCCTTTTACAACAGATACAAAATAAACTCAGAGGCAAACTCCATAATAAACAAGATTCTGGTTGGGGATGAGGTTGACGAGCAGGCATTAACCAGCTTTATGAACAAAGACTACAACGAGCTTAAGAAAGAACTTGGAATAACTAAAAACTTTCTCATTCACTTTGAGGATGAGGACGAAACAATTATTCCAGTTGAGGGGATGTACTGCTTTGGCTTTGAAGAAGCAACCTTAAGTGGATGCAGATAAAAGGTTTCTATTATACTACAAAATAACTATTTAAAAATATAAATGTTTAAATATAGTTATGGATACACTCTTTATAGTAGTATTTGGGGGTTTTAATAATGCAGAACAAAGACATATTCAATGTATTCTTCAGGGAAAAGCCTGCAATGATGCTGGTTGAGCTTAAAAATGCAAAAAACGAGATTTATGCTTCTTCTCTGGCAAAAAATATTGACTGCACTTACTCTCATGTTGTTAAGATATTGCAGGAAATGCAGAAAGCAGGGCTTATCATTTTTGACAAGCAGGGGAGACTAAAGCTCTTGACATTAACAAAAAAAGGCACTGAAATCGCAGATCATATAGAGAGAATAAAAAACCTCTTATAATTCTTTTTTAGAAAAATTTAAATATAAGTTATAATATTTTCTATAAGAGTATTAAAAAATTATTTTTAATAGAAAATGTTTGTTGTAAAGAAAGAAAAAAACCAGATACTCTCATTGCCTGTAAAGGAAATAACAGTAAAAGAGGCAAAAAACTTCAGTTCTGACCTAGCACTGAAGATTCTTAAGTTATTAATAAAAAAACCAATGTACCCAATAGAGCTTGCAAAGGAGCTTAAAGTACATGAGCAGAAGATATATTACCACATAAAGAACCTTGAGAGATCAGGGATAATAAAAATTAACAAAAAAGAAATAAAGCAGGGAGCTGTTGCAAAATACTACTATTTGGACAAGCCAGCTTTTGTAATAAGGCTAAAGGAATTTGAGGAAACACAGAAAATAATGCCAAGAAGCAATTCAGAATTTCTACAACCATTTATAAAAAATGGACAGTTAGATGCAATGATAGTAGTTGGCTCTCCTGATCCCCATGGTCCTGAAAAAGCCAGGTCAAGGGATGGTTATTATGGCATTGATCTTGCATTATTCTTAGGAACTTTTCTCAACTATGTTCCAGACCTAAATGTAAGGCTTGATACAGAGGTGAGGCAGGAAGAGCTTAAAAACAACCTTATACTTTTGGGTGGTCCTGTGGTAAACAAAATAACCAATGAGGTTAATGAAAAAATGCCAGTATTCTTTGATAAAAACAACCATTGGGCTGTAAAATCAAACATATCAAAGAATATTTACCCAACAGATGAAACAGGCCTTATAGTAAACTTCAAGAACCCTTTTAATAAAGAAAAAAACATATTACTTGTTGCTGGAAAACGCTATTCAGGAACAAGGGCTGCAATAATAGCATTTTTAAAATATTTCAAAGAAATAGCAAAGGGCAACATATACAATAAAAACATAAAGGCAAGGGTTGTGGAAGGAATAGACCTTAACTCCGATGGAATTATTGATGATATTGAATTTAGGGAATAAGATTAACAATTTCTTGCTGGATTTTAGCAAAACTATTTTCAGCTTCCTCAATAAACTCTTTCTCCCTATCAGTAGGTATCACTGCTCCAGCTGCACTTAGATGACCACCGGCCTCTCCATCAGCTTTCTCAGCAATATCTGAAATTATTTTAAACAGGTCAACATCTGCTTTCCTGTCAGATATTCTTAAACTGACTTTTGTCTTTCCATCTAACAAGCGAGCCATTGACATTACAAAAGTAGTTTCATCAAACCCATTTGATGATGAAATAATTGAAGCAAGGGTACCTATCATTGTTGGCCTTACATTGTCTTTGGCATTTATTATAAGCATGCCTTTTTCTTTAATTATATCTTCAGAATTTTTATTCTCTTCATACCATCTCATTGTCTTGACAATTTCTTTCTTGTATCTCAAGAGGTTGGTTATTGCTTTTTTCTTTATTTTTTTATCATTTAAGCAAGTCCCTATTCCAAGAGACGACTTGTTAAGCCTTCCACAGGCATTCAATAGTGTTGAAAACTCTTTTGCATCCCTTAGGGGAGATTCCTTTTCCTCATCACATAAAATATAAACATAACCAAAGATATCCTCTGGCTTTTTTTCATTCAGTCTTTTCATTATTATGCCAGCAGCTAATTTCTTAATCTCATCCTTTGTAAGATGAACAAGTTTTTTCCATTCTTTTCCATTTTTTGGGTCTATGCCCATCTGTTGCAAAAACTGGATTGCATTGCTCTCAGAGCCAGTTACATCTGGTATATAAGGGTCTGTGCAATATTGTAATATTTTATACAAGGGTTTTGTCTGTGCTCCAAAAACCCTTAATCCTTTTATTACCTTTATCTTTCCCCTTGCCTTTGCTGTTTCTAGAATTTCATTATTAATCCTTGAAAAGCCATTATTTTCCTGTACATCACCTATTGCGCCAATAATTGCAATATGGGCCATATCTTCATTTTTCTTATTAAGATATTTAGTAAAAAAGTAAACAACTCCTGCTCCTGAAATTTCTTGAGTTCCATTAATTCCAAATAAGTGGGGATTAACATGGACAATGCTGTCATCAATATCAACATCCTCTGGCTTGTGGTGATCAAGAATAAAAACTCTTTTGCCAGAAAGCAAGCTCTTTATGTCATTTAATTTTCCAGAGCCGATGTCAGTAAAGAAAAAACAGCTGTAACTCCCCTTTGAGATTTCTGATATAACCTTGCGGTTCAGTTGCTGGACAATAGAAACAGAGTATTTCCTGTTTTCAAGGTTTAAAGCATTAATCAATATAGAGCAGGCACTAATTCCATCAGAGTCAAGATGAGAAACAATTCTTATTTTTTCCTTTTTGTTTATATCCTTAAATCTAGCAGCTGCCTGCTTTATAGACTCTTTGAATCTTTCATAGTTATCCAATTTTATCACAATCACTCTATAAGGAGCCGTATCTTGTCTGGATCATACTTCCAGTCCTTTTCAAGCTTCTTTGTTTTTTTGTAGTATTTGACTAATTTTCTGATTTTTGATTCTGTAAGCTCTAAGCCCCTTTTTGCAGGCATATCATGCTTATTTGATTCCAAATGTTTTCTTAATGCAATGCTTCTTTTTATTAAAGCCATTAAATCTTCTGGTATTTTTGACAAGATGTTTTTTTCTTTTAGTATTGTTGTTACACTCTTTCCTATAACCTGTTTTATATCAGGTATGCCATATACATCTCTTAAGAATAAGCCAATCTGGCTTGGTGTTTTTCC
>JAFCEA010000070.1 GCA_017609385.1 Candidatus Woesearchaeota archaeon | reverse complement strand
CCTGCTATAAGAGCCTCAAAGCTCAATCCAGTTGATGCTTTGCGTAATGTTAAATAAATAAGATATAAAATGATAGAAGATTTAATTAAATACATTGTAAGCAATATAAGGCAGAGGTTTACAAGAAGCTTTCTTACTATTCTTTCCATACTCATTGGCATAATGGCTATTTTTGTCTTAATTAGTTATGGTGAAGGGCTTAAGTATTATATGAACGAAATGGCCCAGGAAATGGGAACAGATAAACTCATTGCTCAACCACTTGGTCTTGGAGTTCCAGGCACAGGAGATATATACTTCACAAAAGATGATGTTGATTTCATAAAAAAGCAAAGAGGTGTTTCAGAAGCTTCTGGAATGATGATGAAACAGAGTGAAGTAAAAATTGATAAGAGAAAGTTGGGAAAATGGGTTTTCATTGCTGGATTGTCTACTGACCCATCTGAACGAAGGCTTGTTGAAGAGGCTTTTGCAGGTTATGAAATTTTCAAAGGAAGGCCATTAAAAAAAGGAGATGCAAATAAGGTTACTGTTGGTTATAATTATTTGATTGCTGACAAGATTTTTTCCAAACCTCTCAAGCTTGGAGATAATATTTTTATTAAGGACAAACCACTTGAGATTGTAGGGTTTTATGAAGAAATCGGAAATGCAGGAGATGATTCTAATGTTTACATAACAGAAGATGCTATGAAAAAACTTTTTGATATGGGAGATGAGTATGGCTACATATATATCAGAGCAGATAAAGGCGTAGTTCCAACTGAGCTTGCAGATAGGCTTGAAGAAAAATTGAGAAAGAAAAAAGATCAGAAAGAAGGTCAGGAAGATTTTTATATCATGTCATTTGAGCAGCTTATGGAGACATTCGGCACTGTACTCTTGGTGCTTAATTCTATTCTGGTAATTATTGCAGGAATATCTGTTGTTGTGGCTGCTGTTAATATTATGAATACAATGTATACTGCTGTTCTGGAAAGGACAAAAGAAATAGGCATAATGAAGTCAATTGGCGCAAAGAACAGCACCATACTTTCCATTTTCTTTTTTGAGTCTGGGTTTTTGGGTTTGATTGGAGGTAGTATTGGTATGTTGCTTGGTTATGGTTTAGCAAAGCTCGGAGCTGTTGTTATTGCTGCTACTGGATATTCATTTCTCAAACCTTATTTTCCATGGTGGCTGATAGCTGGCTGTCTTGTGTTTTCATTTATGGTTGGGGCTGTTTCTGGATATTTCCCTGCAAAAGCAGCATCAAGGCTAAAGCCCGTGGATGCATTACGATACGAGTGAAACGAGTATCGCTAATGTCAAGGAACGAAGTGACAGACTTTGCGTTATGAGTAACGCAAAGCTACGAATGTTAATGAGTATGCTTTGAGGTATGAATAGTACCGAAAAGCTATGAACGAAGTGAATATGCATTACGATACGAGTGAAACAAGTATGGCTAAAGTCAAAGAACAAGAGGATAGACATTGTGTTATAAATAATAACTATTTCTTGAAGTAAAATATAATTAGAATTATGGTTTTTCAGGAATGATTATCCAGGCAATTATGTATGCAATAATTCCTGTGCCAATAGTAAATAATGTTATTAGTGCCCACAAGAGTCTTATTAGCGTTGGATCAGTATTAGAATACTCTCCAATTCCACCGCAAACACCTGCAATCATCCTGTTCTTCTTGCTCCTAAAAAGCCTTTTTCCTTTAAATGATTCTCTTGTTTTTGTCATTTTTTTAGTTTTATTTATTTTTTCTTGATTATTATTTATAGTATTATATTGTGGCTTGAGGTTATATATATAAATTACTAATATTGCAATTAAATTGTGTAATATATGATTTAACAAGTTTTAAACACAAATTATATAAATTCCAAAATCAAAGGTATATAAAGAGGTGAGCCAAATGGGTTGTTTTGAATGGCTAAATAAAAAAATAAAAAAAATGGAGTGGTATGATATTTCACTAACAAAGCTTAGTGTTGCTGCATTTATTCTAATGGTAGCAAAGCTCTGGGAGCCAATTCTTGCCTTGGAGTGGTATTGGTATGCTATAATCTTTGTCTTGGCAGCAATAGGGCCTATGATCAAGATATTTGGAAAATAAATCTTTAAAGCAATCTGAAAGACCATGAGAAGAACTGAGTTATTTATATTAATATTTGTTATTGTTTCTTTTATTATTGGTATTTATCTTTATCCTCAGATGCCAGAGCAGATGGCCTCGCACTGGAATGCTCAAGGCAATGTTGATGGTTATATGTCAAGATTCTGGGGATTGTTTTTAATGCCTTTAGTTCTAGTTGGCCTTGCATTGCTTTTCATTGCTATTCCAAAAATAGACCCATTAAAGAAAAACATTGAAAAGTTCAGGAAATATTATGACGGCTTTATTATTCTGTTTTTAATATTCATGCTTTTAGTCTATTTTCAAACTATTCTGTGGAACCTTGGAATTGAAATAAGCCCTAATATAGTTATCCCTATTGGACTTGGATTTTTATTTTTCTATATTGGTATTCTCTTTGAAAACGCAAAAAGAAACTGGTTCATAGGCATAAGAACACCATGGACTTTAAGCAGTGAAAAGGTCTGGAACAAAACCCATAAGCTTGGCTCTAAGATGTTTAAGATAGCCGGGATAATTGTTCTTATTGGATTCTTATTCCAGAAGTATGCAACTTATTTTATTCTTGTCCCTGTTCTTTTTGTTGCTTTTTATCTGGTTGTTTATTCTTATGCTGAATACCAGAAAGAGAAGAAATAGTTCTTTAGTTTAATTTTTAGCGAAAGACTTAAAAAACATAGTATATTACAGGCCTTTGGGAAGACTAGGCCGGGGGGTTAGCCCTCTCCTGTTACCATCAATGGGCTTTATGGTGGGGCTGAAGCCTGGGAAGAGGTATTGGCCTTAATTATTGGTCTTGGTTCGGACGTTGAGGGCCTGTCCTGCAGGATTGGTCTTTTAGGGAATCATGTCAGATCAGGAATGAAGCAGCATTAACCTTTAAGACTGGTGCTTGTGGGGTTGCGGGTCTGAGGAAGAATCAAGGTAGCTGATAGTTAGGGTTTTTATCCATTTTCAGGCATGTCTTCCCGCTTTATTTAAATCTTACAAGCTTTATTGGGTTTTTAGAAATTGTTATTTCTATAACAGAGCCTTTATTAAATTTATATTCTTTGTTGGAATCAACAGCAACAATGCCATTATCCATTCCTGATTTAATCTTAAGAATTTGATTATGGCCAATAAATCCTTTTGTAAGCAGGGATTTTGTTAGTTTTCCAGTGTATGGCTCTCTTACAATAAAATAAAACTTCTTAGAGCATGAAGAAAATGGCTTAACACCTGCAGACTTTAGCCATGCATTTGAGCCAGCGCCTGTTGAAACAATAATTCCGCTGCTTTTCTGTTCTTCGTTTTTATGATCTAAAAAAACCTTATAATGAGATGTTTTGTATGGAATTTTATTTCCAATAAAAACTTCGTTTAAGGCAGGGCATATCTCTTTTTTATTAATCCTGCTCTTAAGCCTTGTAAGTTTTTCAATATAAAATTTATTTTTAAGAAACATCTTAAACTTTTTATCAAAATCATTTTTACAGGAACTCATCATTTTTACAGGAACTCATAAAAAAACCCTCTTTTCTGTCAGGATCAGAATTAACACCTAAAACAAGTTCATTTTTAATAAAGTGTGATGTTCTAAGAAATGTGCCATCACCACCAACAGCTATTATAAGATTCTTGTTCCTGAAAGCACTTTTGTTAAGTCTTGACCGTTCTATGCATTTAAAGTTTATATTCCTCTTTCTTAAAGAATTTCTCACAATATCAATTGCTTTATCATTTTTAGTATAAACAACCAATACATTAAGCATACTATCACTTCTTTTAAAAATCTTAAGCCCAGTATTTATTCAACAATTTATTCAACAACTATTGCTGGCTTTCCTGGCATTGCATTTTTTGCCTTTGCTTGTTTTGAATCCTCTGCTTTGATTATCTCAACAGCAGATTTAAATTCACCCTCAAACAGTTTCTTTGAGTTATTTAATACATTAAGCTCTGTGTTCTGGTCAAGAATAACTAATGGAATCCTGCCCGGATTTTTGACTATCAAGGGAATTAATTTTGAAACAACTTTGCTGTTTTCCTTGAATTTAGGAATTATTGCTTTCATAATAGATTTAATATCTCTTGTTTTTTCAATCTCTTTCTTAAGCTCTTTGAAAAATTTATATTTCCATTTCTCTGAAACAAATAAAGTCAGTTTTTTTGGGCTTTCTATTTTAATCAGATTAAGCAGATAGGCAATGTCTTTTCTTACATTATCAAGCATTTTCTCTGAGCCC
>JAFCEA010000069.1 GCA_017609385.1 Candidatus Woesearchaeota archaeon | reverse complement strand
CATAACTGGCTCAAACAAATGGATAGGGTTGGGTGTAATAATATTAATATTGCTAGTTGGATTATTATTTTATTTCTTTGTACTAAAGAAAAAACGCAAGAAAGAGTAAACACACTAAAGACTAAGAAAAAATAATTTTTTATTTTTATTAAAAAGGGGGTGAGGGGGGATAGTGAGAATGAGAATTAGGTTTAAACATATAACCATACTTTTGTTATTTCTTTCTGTAATACCCTTATGCTCTGCCTATTCTTTATTTGATTATAATTTGGGAGTCTTTAATAATACAAATCCACCCAACCCATTATTTTCAAAATCAACTGTAACAAGGAACTTCTCAGATAACACCCCTGATAAATGTTCAGAGTTAACTGTTTCGTTAACAGTTGATATTGATGATGTAGATAAATATTATACAATTTATGTAATTGATGAGAAGGTTCCTTCAGGATGGATAATTTCAGACCCTGGAACAGGCTATATAACAGACCAAGGGCACATTATATGGATAGTAATTACTATATATGCAGTTGATACTGTTTACACATATAATGTTACAGTACCTTGTGATGCTTTAGGAATTTACAGCTTTGATGGAATCTATATGTTTAAAAATGTCATACTAAATTTGACTACTGTGCATCCAATATTAGGAGAGACTGATGTTGATGTGCAACGAATAGTCTGTCAAAATGATGATGATTGTAATGATTTAGATGATGATTATTGTGATGAGGATTTAATTAAGCATAATGAAGGAAGATGTGTTGAGTATGTATGTACAACTGAGACCACAACAGTCACAGATTGCAATGACCAAAATAATGATTATTGCTATGGCACTGAAATAAAACATGACGATTATACATGCGATAATGCCAACTGTGTTTTGGATGAAACAACATTGGTTCAGGATTGTGATAACCAATTATACTGTGATGGACAGGAAACATGTGTAGATGCAGCTTGTGTAGCAGGAACAGCAATAGACTGTTCAGCTAATAATATCTTAGGAATATCAACCTGTGATAATATCCCAGATGATTATCATCCTACATGGGATTACAGGGATACATTCATAAGTTTATGTGAAGAAGAAGTTGCAGGATATTATTGTACAATAGGGGATGAGACAATAACCTACACCTGCGATCATGATACATGTGGAGCAGAATGTGATACAACCCATGGTTGTACTCCAAACTCATGTAATGAAACATATAGTGATTACTGTGATGGAAGAAAACTGATTGAATATGATGATGATAAAATTAAGGATAGTACAACTGTTATTGGAACATGCCTAAACTATTGTGAATCAGAGTGTACATGTACAGATTGCACCCCAGATTGCTCAGCACCACAAACAAACAGTTACTGTGTAAAAGATGTATGCGGAGCAGAATGCGATGCAACACATCCATGTGCAGACACAGAATGTGATGATTTAGATGGCTGTGTAGATAATGATTATTATGATTATGATGATGTTCCAAATGATTGTTTAGGTGATTGTAGTTGTGAAACTAATTCATGTGGAGCACCAACAATAACATATAATGATCCAAGATGCACAGAATGCCAGATAGATGATGATTGTAATTCTTTAGATGATGACTATTGTGAAGGTGACAATGTAATGCATGATGAAGGAAGATGTTTTGATTATGAATGTACAACTGAAACCACAACAGTGCAAGATTGTAATGATTTAGATAATGATTATTGTTATGGCACTGAAATAAAGCATGATGATTATACATGTGAAAATGTCAATTGTGTTTTAGATTCAACAACCTTAATTGAGGATTGTGATAACCAATTATACTGCGACGGAGAGGAAACATGTGTAGATGCAGCTTGTGTAGCAGGAACTGCACCAGATTGTGATGATGGTGTAGGATGTACTGATGACAGTTGCAATGAAGTTACAGACTCATGTGAAAACATACCAAATGACAATTATTGTGACGATGGAGCATGGTGCAATGGATTTGAAACCTGTGATGTTATCTTAGATTGCCAGGCAGGAATTCCAGTAGATTGTGGTGATTCAGTAGACTGTACAATAGACAGTTGTAATGAGCAGACAGATTCTTGCGAAAACATACCAGATAACAGCTACTGTGATGATGGTTTATTCTGCAATGGTGCTGAATCATGCAATGCTCTAGATGGTTGCCAGGCTGGAACTCCAATAGATTGTTCAGCTAATGATATCTCTGGAATAGAAATCTGTGATAATGTTCCAGATGATTATTACCCAACATGGGATTACAGAGAATCATTTACTTCAGTATGTGTTGAGCCAGGAACATGCACAACAGGAGATGAAACAATAACCCACACTTGCGATTATGATACATGTGGAGCAGAGTGCGATGCAAGCAATGCATGTGCAGACACGGATTGTGACGAGCTGGATGGTTGTGTAGGAAATGATTATTATGATTATGATGATGTTTCAAATGATTGTTCATGTGATTGTATTTGTGAAACCAATGTATGCGAAGCACCAACTGATATATCTTATAATGATACAAGATGCGTGGAATGCAATGCTTCAGAAGAATCAAGGGCATGCATAAATGAAACTCATGCTGAAGTAGCATACCAATGGAACTATGATACCTGCGGTGATTCATACAATGAAACAGAAGAGGATGAAGATTGTGGATGTGATTACACATGCTGGGAAAATGACGAATGTATAGAAGATGGAATAATGAGACAGCAGAGAGATGAACTATCTGGTCATGAATATTGTGATGCTGATTTAATCAGGGAAGTACAAAATGAAGTATGCGACTGTGAAGCAGAAGAAATATCAAGGGAATGTGTTGCAAATGTAACAGCTCTGGTTAATTATTCATGGAATTATCCATACTGCGGACCAGATTCAGAATATGTTTATGATGAATCATGCTTAATATGCATACCTAATTGGATTTGCACTAAATATACAGAGTGCACTCAAGAGGGCTACCAATACTGTACACAAATACAAGATACAAACAATTGTTTAGAATGCTACGAAGGGGACTATTCAGAGTTTACCAAGGAATGTGACTATTGCGGGATACATGGACCAAAAATAATTACAGATGATACTATAACAGTTATTGAGGGCAACTTAGTAACATTAGACATAGAAATGACTGACCCAGATGAAGATCCGCTTACTTACACTATCTCAGCTCCTGTAGGCAATGACAAGAAATGGCAAACCAAACAAGGAGACAAAGGAACCTATTATGTTACAATAACTGTTTCAGATGGTTTTTGCATAGCAGAAAAGACAGTAAAGATAATAGTAAGAGAGAAGCCACATCAGGGATTAATTTTTACTAGAACCAACTACGAAGAATTCCTGAAACCTGGAGAAATGCAGGAGCTTTATGTTACAGTGGAAAACACTGGAAATGAAAACATAGAAGACCTTAAGATAACAGCTTTTATAGACACTTTAGGAATATGGAAAAAGACCAGGAAGTTTGACCTTAAGAAAGGAAAAGAAACAACCAAGCTAATAGATTTCATTATCCCTTACTATGCGCCAAAGGGAAGGCATTACATAAGGATTGTAGTAAGCAATGACCATATACAGGGACTTTGATGTGATTTAAGCTTTTTCTATTTCAAATAAAAAAGCGAAAGGTTTAAATATAAGTTTATATCTATATATGTTTATCACTAATAAACTTATATAGGTGGTAAATATGCAAAAAACAACGGTTTTACACTATCCAAGACTGGATACTATGCTAATGGTAGAAAACACACTAAAAAATGCCAGGTTAGCTATATCCAAAAATGAATTAATGCGAAGACTTCCAAAACAAATAATGCGCCAGACCCTGAATGTTATACTAGATTACCTAGAATGCTGTGGAATGATTATGATTGGTGAAAAAGGGGTTCTCTGGATTCATAATGAAAGTCCTAAAATGAAAAAATTACTGGAGAAAAGTGTGGATACTAGCTAATTAAGATAAAAACTAAAAAAAGAATCAGAGTAAAATATTCGCCTATTTTTGAGAAGCAACTTAAGGAACTGCGGGAAGTAATTAAGGAAAAAGACAGCAAGTTTCATAAACAATTACTTAAAGCTATTGAAAGAGAGAAGGACTACTTGCTAATTAATCCTCATAGGGGCATACAGGTTCCAAAAGATCAAATCCCAAAGGAATATGTCGGTAAGTATGGTGTGACAAATCTTTGGAAGGTTAACTTACCTGATTACTGGAGAATGGTTTATACTATTGTAGGAAATGAACTGGAAATTATCTCAATCTTGTTGGAATTTATGGACCATAAAAAATATGATAAGCTTTTCAGATATAGAAAAAAGTAGGCATTACATCAGCTAAGCAATGACAAAGGGACTTTGATGTGATTTAAAAAACAATTAGGAAAAGAAGATTCCATTATCTTTCCAAAGAACACCCGCAAAATAATGCTGCAGGGATAATTGCATAATTATTATTTATCACTTTAAATGTCTTCTTTGAGATAATTAACCCCCTCTTAAACTTATTTAATCTGTAAATTTCAGAATCAGAGACCTTTTCCTTCCATTTAACCTCAATTGGAAAATTCCTGTTTCCTATCTTTACTATAAAATCTATTTCTCCCTTTTTATCAGAGTAATAACTTACATCTTTGAATGAGCGGCATAAGTGCTCAAACACAATTCCTTCAACAATTTTTGATTCTGTTTCTGCTGAGTTTATTTTTGTTTCTTTGCCAATCCAATAACTTACTAATGCAACATAAAATGGATCCCTGAAATACACCTTTCTTGGTTTTCTGTAAATATAAATATCCTTATTCAAGTCCTTGAAGTTAAGGGTCTTTATTAAAAATAATTCTTCTAATAATTCCAGATAATCAGATATAGTGGAATGAGCTGGTATCTCCATCTCTTTTGCAAAAGAATGCAATGTAAGCTGTGAACTCATCTTTAAGAGGATGCCCTGGCAAATCTGTTTGGCAGTGGCTGGATTTTTCTTTATTTTTGCAATATCCCCCTCAATCCACCTTATGTATGTTTCATATGATAAATTATCTATACTTTTTATTTCTTCAAACCTGTTTATTATTTTTAACAAGCCGCCGCTAAGGATATACTTCCTGAATAATCTTTGCTTCTCCTCAAAACCAAGGAAGAGATTAGTCAGCTGTTTCTTCTCAAATTTCCTTAAATCAATTCTCTTTTTCTCTAATCCAAAAAGCGTTAAATAATCTGAAAATAACAAAGGCATAATAAAATGCTCATTTCCCTCAATGCCCCTTCCAGGAAGCCTATCTGAGCCTTTTTTTAGGTCTATTGAGTTTGAGCCTGTAATTACTATCGAGCAATCTTCCAGCTTTCCTATATTTTTTAAATGTTTTACAACATCTGCCCAATCTGTCACTGTTGTAACTTCATCTAAAAATATGTATTTCTTATCTAAATCATAACTAGCAGAAAAATCCAGATAATCTGTGATTAATCTTAAGAGTGCTTCTTGTGATTTTATAAGATCACAACTATAATAAAATATTGATTTTGGGTTTATCCCATCTTTGATTAATCTCTGAATATTCAGCATGACTGTTGTTGTTTTTCCTATCTGCCTTGGTCCTCTTAAAACATAAATCTGCTTTCTTTTTAATGGTAAATAGTTTACCTTGTATTTTAGTTTAGCATTATTATACTCCTGTATCTTAATATTTTGTTCAATTGCTTCTTTTTTCTCCCACCAGGGATTTTGTTCAGTTAATGGTTGCATATTGATTTTATAAAATCAACTTGTATATAAATGTTTTGATTTTACAAAATCAAGATATTTATAACCTTGGAAACACAAACTTTGAAAACCTAAAAATAACAGCTTTCATTGACACATTAGGAATATGGAAAAAGACAAGGCAGTTTGACCTTAAAAAAGGAGAAAAAACCAAGCTAATACCCTTTATTATCCCTTACTATGCGCCAAAGGGAAGGCATTACATAAGGATTGTAGTAAGCAATGATCATATCAGAAGAGTCATATACAGGGACTTTGATGTGGTTTAAGCTTTCTCTCGATTTCTTCCTTTAGTTTTTTAATATAAAGATTAAATTGAAGTTCTACTTCTTTCCGGTGTACCATAATAATTAATTCCATTCCTTTTTGTTCTTACTTTTTCAAAAAAATCCCAGTTGAACTCCAGTTCTGGATGTTTTTCACAAAGATATGCAAATAAACATTGGTGGTTATCAATCTTTATCTTCTCAAATCTTAAATAAGACTCACTTAACTCATGCAGTGCATCATAATATAATTTATAAACGCTATTCCATTGATTGCTTTGTTTTGAAAGATTTTTCTTGATAAAATTTGCTGATTCAATATCCCCTTCTGCAATTTTAAGGGTAGCTTTTATCTTTTCAATATCAGTTTCTTCTATTACAATAAATTTCCCTTCTTTTTTACACTTCAAAAATGCTTCTTTCTGATTTAGGTATTCAGGCATTTATACCAACCCTCACAAAATCCATATCTCCTTTAATAAGGTCACCTTTAATAATATTTTTAATTAATCCTTCTCCAAGCTTAGATAAGTCTTTTTTATTTTGACAGATAAATAATTGAATATCCCTATGTAGTTTTAATTCGTAATCTACTATTTTAAGTCCTTTGGGATCACCATAAATAAAAATATCAAGATCACTGTTCTTATACCAATCCGAACGCGAAAAACTTCCGAAAAGAATTATTGTTTTAGCTTTTTCTAAGGATCCTAAATGGTTTAAAAGACCACTTTCATATAATTTGGTTAGTCCAAATATTCTTTTTCTATTTTTATATTTAGGGAAATCATAATTACTTATGTAGTAAGGCATTTTACCTTTTTTCTTTTTTCTTTTGATTAATCCTTCTTTAATAAACTGTTTAAGCCATCTGTCTGCCTTACTTCTAGCAATTTTTGCTCTATTAACTATTTCTTCAAAATGCCATTCTCTAGTTGGACTTTCAAAAAATAATTCCATAACTTTTTCTTCTTTACTTTGCATAATAGTACCTATAATAGGAATTAATTTATAAACTTTTCTCTTTTTAACGGAAAAACTGCCCCCTAATTCTTGTTCTTGAGGAGTAAGTTTTTTTGCAAT
>JAFCEA010000068.1 GCA_017609385.1 Candidatus Woesearchaeota archaeon | reverse complement strand
ACTCTGTTGGAAGATGATTTTTATGTAATATAAAGGTTATTATCATGTATGCCGTGCTTATATACAAACCAGATACAACAATAAGGTATGTAAGAAGTATTGTTCCTATGGTGCACATTGTGTTGACAACAATTATTGACAATACAACAAATAAAAACAAAAGTATTAGCTTTGTCCTTATTTCTATCATTTTAACCTCTTTTTAGTTTTTCATCAATTATCTTTGCAGCTTTCTTGCCATCTGATATTGCTTTTATGACTGTTGCTGAGCCAGATGTTATGTCTCCGCCTGCAAAAACATTACTAATTGATGTTTGATAATTATTATTAACTATTATGTTCCCTTTTTTTCCTATATTTAAATTTATTGTTTTTCCAATCATGGGATTTGGGCCCTGACCAATTGCAACAATGACCTGCCCGCATTCTATCATAAATTCGGAGCCTTCCACTGGCAAAGGCCTCCTCCTTCCTGAATCATCTGGCTCACCGAGCTTCATCCTTATGCACTCTATCCCATCAACATCATCCTTTCCAATTATTTTAATAGGATTTACTAAAAACATGAATTTAACACCTTCCTCTTCTGCATGTTTTATCTCTTCATCCCTGGCAGGCATCTCGCTTCTTGACCTTCTGTAAATTATTGTAACATCAGAGCCTAAGCGCCGGGCAACCCTTGCAGAGTCAATGGCAACATTTCCTCCACCAATAACAACTGTTTTCTTAGCCCTTTTAATAGGAGTTATGTATTCAGGAAATTTGTAAGCTTTCATAAGATTATTTCTGGTTAAAAACTCATTTGCAGAATAAACGTTATTTAGATTTTCACCATCAATACCTAAAAAGTACGGAAGTCCTGCTCCTGCTGCAATAAAGACAGCATCATATTCTTTAAGAAGTTCATCAACACTAAATAGTTTCCCTATAACAGAATTAAGATTTATGCTAACACCAAGTTTTTTTATATAATTCGCCTCATCCATAACAATTTTCTTTGGAAGCCTGAACTCTGGAATTCCATAAGTGAGAACACCACCTAGTTTATGCAGTGCTTCATAGATAACAACCTCATAACCTAATAATGCAAGGTCTGAGCTGCACGCAAGGCCGGCTGGCCCAGAGCCAACAACAGCAATTCTTTTGCCTATCTTTTTTATATTTTTAACAATCTTTTCTGAATTGTCTGCAACAAATCTTTCAAGAAAATTTATGTTAATTGCAGGCTTGCTTATGCATGATTTTCTGCACTGCTCTTCAGCAGGGCAAACCCTTCCGCATATTCCTGGAAGACTGTTTTTCTCAAGAATTATTTTTAGTGCGAGATCAAACTTTTCATCTGCAATGTGTTTTATGAATTTTTTTATTGAAATATCTGCTGGGCATTCCCTCTCACACATTGGAACAGCACATTGTAAACACCTTTCGGCTTCTTTTACTGCCTGCTCTTTTGTATACCCAAGGCATACTTCTTTGAAATTATGAATTCTTTCCTTAGTATCTTGCTCTTTTGGTTTTTGTTCTTCAGTTTTCATTTTAAACATATGCATTCATGCTCTTCTTCCCTGTATTTTGAATTTCTCTTAAGAAGTTCATCCCAGTCAACTTTGTGGGCATCAAACTCTGGACCGTCAACACAGGCAAATTTTATTTCATTATCTACATGAACCCTGCAGCTGCCGCACATTCCAATGCCATCAACCATTATTGAGTTTATTGAAGCAACTGTTTTTACTTTGTCTTTTGTAAGTTCAGCCACAGCTTTCATCATAATAGTTGGACCTATTGTAATAACCATGTCTGTTTCTTCCTCGTCAATAGTTTCTTTTAATGCATCTGTAACAAATCCTTTTTTTCCATAAGATCCGTCATCAGTGCAGACAATAACCCTATCTGAAGACTCTTTTATTTCGTCCAGCAAGAACAAAAGCTCTTTTTTCCTTGAACCTATTATTGATATTATTTTATTGTTTTTTTTCAAGGCTTTTAGTTGTGGATAGATTGCTGCAATCCCAAGCCCGCCTGCAACAAAAACAACTGTGCCATAATTTTTAATTTTGATAGGATTACCTAAAGGGCCTGCAACATCAAGGATATCATCTCCCTCATTTAATTTTGATAAATCCTCTGTTGTTCTTCCAACAACAAGAAAAATAATTGTTATTGTTTCTGAATCATGGTTTGCAATTGTTAATGGTATTCTTTCTCCCTTTTCATCAATCCTTAGCATGATAAAATTTCCTGGTTTTGCTTTTTTTGCAATATCAGGAGCAAACAATTTTATCAAATAAGTTTTTTGTGCAAGGAATTTCTTCTCTTTTATTCTATACATCTTTTGTGCTTTTCCCTGTATTTGGTTTTTCAGTTTTTCTCTTCACTGGAATTAGAAATTTCCTCTTGTTTTTATCAAGGTCAAAGAAACTGTCTGCATCTTCTACAAGTTTTGATGATGAGGTTCTTCCAAAGGCTATTACCTCAACCCTGCATCCAAGGGCTCTTCTCAAATGCTGCAATAAAGGGCAGAAGTCGCCATCGCCGCTAACCAGAATAAGAGAATCAAGCTTTGGTGCAAGCTCTATCATATCCATTGCAATTCCAATATCCCAATCACCTTTTTTTGCACCACCTGGAAATATCTGCAAATCCTTTGATTTTACCTCAAATCCTATCTGCTCAAGCTTGTCAAAAAAGTTTTTCTCATCCTTTACATCTGCCTTTATGCAGTATGCTATTGCCCTTATCAAAGACCTTGATCCAACAGCCTCTTTTAATATCTCCTTAAAATTAACCTTTGCATTATACATGTTTTTTGCAGAGTAATACATGTTCTGCACATCAACAAATACTCCAACCCTCTGCTGCTTATGCTGTAAAGTCATTTTAACACCCCTTTTTATTTTGGAAAAAACATCTCAAAGCCGCATTTTGTACAAAAAATCCTTCCTGTTTTCTGGTCAAACTCCAGGCTTAATGAATTGCACTTTGGACATCTTTTTACTATTATTGGAATTTTATCAAGCCCAACCTCTTTTAATTTTTCTTCAACATCTTTTTTCCATTCTTTATAAATACTCATTTTAACACTTGTTTTTTAAAAATTCATAGACAGAATGCGCTGCTACAGCCCCTTCTGATGCTGCTGTTATTATCTGCCTGAATTTATTTGAGTTTGTTGTTATGTCACCTGCAGCATAAAATCCGTTAACATTTGTTTTCTGCGTAGAATTAACTATAACATATCCTTCTTCATCTAGATTTATACTTAATTTTTTTGTCAAAACTATTGATGGAACAGAGCCTATCTCAATAAACAATCCATCAAGGGCTAGCTCTTTGTTGTTATTAAATTCCTTATCCAATGTAACAGAACTCATCATTTTATCGCCATTAACAGCAATAACATTTGTGTTGTTTATTATAATAATTTTCTTGTTTTTTTCCAGCTGGATTACTCTTAATGGCTCTGCTCTTATCTTTTCTTTTCTGTAAATTATAAAAACATTTTTTGCATATTCTGCTAATAACAATGCAGACATTGCAGAAGCATCATTGCCTCCAACAACACCAACAACCTTATCCTTGAAAAAGGCAGCATCACAGGTTGCACAATAACTAACTCCGCGGCCAAGAAACTTCTTTTCTCCAGGGATGTTAAGTTTTCTTCTTTTTGTGCCTGAGGCAACTATAATTGTTTTTGATTTATAGATGTTTTCTTTAGTTGTTATTACAAAATTA
>JAFCEA010000067.1 GCA_017609385.1 Candidatus Woesearchaeota archaeon | reverse complement strand
CATATCAATAACATTCTCATTCAAAGTGCCTTTCTGCAAGATAATAGCAAGCAGTTCAGCATCACTCAGAACATCTGCCCCTTTCATCCTGAACCTTTCCCTTGGCCTCTCCCATTTAGAAATATCTTTTATTCTCATAAAATAAACACTGATTAAACTATTAATAAAGATTAACAAAGAATTATCGGAATTATTTCGTATTAATTAAATATTAAAGGAAATTACCATTAAACATTGGACAAATATGTATGTAAGGCTTATAAATAAGCTTGCCTAGAATACGATACTATTTCAGTATCAATTGATACCAAAATTCAGACCATTTTGTTGAGATCAACAAAAAGGTTGGAAAAATATATGTTCCTCGGAATTCTTCCAGATTAATCTGCAAAAGACTTATTAACAATTATCTACTGAAAACTATTGAAAAACCAAAAGATTTATATATACCGGAAAATAGGTATAATCATACTGGAAAACAGGTAAAATGCTCACAAAAAAACAATTAAAGATATTTGGAATATTTGCTGAAAATACTTTTAAAGAGTATTCTTTTAAAGAGCTTAAAAAAACCTCTAAAGAGAAATCAAACTCAGTTATGCAGGATGCCATAAAAAAATTTCTAAATGAAAAGCTAATCTTTGAAAAAAAGATAGGCACATCCAAGCTTTACAGGATAAACCACAAGAACAAAACTGTTTATAGCTACATAAGCTTATTCATCGATGAAAAACTCCCTAAAGAAGTTTTAAGCTCATTAATTATCCTCAAAAGGGAAATAGAAAAATATACTTTTTTCTATTCATTAATAATATTTGGATCCTATACAGACAACAAATTTACTAAAAACTCGGATTTAGATGTTGCAATAATCATACCTGACAAAAAAACAAGAAAGAATATTGAAATAGCTGTAAATTCTGCTGGAAACAAATCCCTGATTAATCTGGATGCACATATAATAACAACAGATGAGTTCCTTGAAATGCTTAAGGCTGACTATGAAAACCTTGGAAAAGAAATTGCAAGAAAAAATCTTCCAGTACACAATATAAATATATTTTATAAAATCATAAACAAGGGAATAGAAAATGGATTCAAAATTATACCTTGAAAGGTCTGAAAACGAACTTGAGCTTGCCAAGATAATCTTCAGGATAACCAATAAAAAAGATATTCAGAAAGGAGTATTTAATATAGACAATCCTTTAACATTCTTTAGTTCAGTAATATCACACTGCTATTACTGCATATTTTACTCTGCAAAAGCTTACCTTCTTAATAAAGGAATAAAAACAGCAGCCCCAGAAGAGCATAAAAAAACATTTGAGGAATTTAAAAACTTAGTTGAAAAAGGAGTTATAGATTTTGAACTATTGAGGTTATATGAAAAGATTATTATCAAAGCAGACACTTTAATTGGGATATTCAATAAAGAAAAAGGCAAAAGGGGCAGATTTACTTATAGAAAACTATCACAAGCTAACTATGAGCCTGCAAAAGAAAGCTTGGAGAATGCAAAGACTTTTTTTAAACATATCTATAATTTAACTAATGAAAAAGATATATTTGGTCCTTAATAGATAATAGTCAAGAACAGTTGAAATTATTTTAGGATAATTAATATCATTGGACACTGGACAAATGTTCACATAGGGCTTATAAACATGATTCTATTAATAATACAAGTATAATTCATAAAAAAGGGTTGGTTATGTTAAAAATAAAGAGAAAGAGTCTTCTGTATAAGAGCGGGGTTGAGTATGCTGATTTCTGTTTAAACCATGTTGAGGGTTGTGCTCATGGTTGTACATTTCCCTGCTATGCCTTCCAGATGGCAAAAAGGTTTGGCAAGGTAAAAACTTATTCTGACTGGATTAAGCCAAAGTTGGTTTCAAATGCTTTAGAATTATTAGACAATGAAATACCCAAATACAAGGATCAGATTAAATTTGTTCATTTATGTTTTATGACTGACCCATTTATGTACAAGCAAGGGGAAGTTCAGGATATGACCCTTAAAATAATAGAAAAACTCAACAAAAACAACATAAGATGTACTGTTTTAACAAAAGGGATTTATCCAAAAATTCTTACTAACAAAGAAAAGTATGGAACATCAAATGAATATGGCATCACCTTAGTATCTCTTAATAATGATTTCAAAAAAGAGTTTGAGCCATACAGTGCACCCTACCTAGATAGAGTTAAAGCCCTGAAATACCTGCATGACAATGGCTTAAAAACATGGGTAAGTATTGAACCATATCCAACTCCTAACCTGGACACAAATCAAAATTTATCAAAGTTATTGAATCATATTAAGTTTGTAGACAGAATCATCTTTGGAAAACTAAACTACAATGTAGTAAGCTCTAGATTCAAAGAGAACCATATATTCTATGAAAGATGTACAAATCAGGTTATTGAATTCTGTAAAACAAATAATATTGATTATCATATTAAGTTTGGAACCCTAATGCAATATAACAAAAAAACAGAAGTGATTTTTAAGAAAGTTATTCAACAACCGGTTCCTGTTGCTTCTTTCTAGAACATCAGATCCATTCATCCTGAATCTTTCCCTTGGGCGGTTCTCCTTAGCAATATCACAAATTCTCATAGCTTTCTCCATAAAACTTTAATTATTTCTCACCTGTTTTCCGGATACTTCCAGATACTTCCGGATACAATCTATATCTGTCAATTATTTGGGATTCTTGCTGTTAGATCATAATCCTTGCTTCTTTAGATAGCTCGCCAAAGCTTGCCATATCTTGCCAAAGCATAGTATTCATGCCATTTTCATGTCATTTATGCCAGTTCATAATAGGTTTGCTTACACCCACCTTTTCTTACAATTGTCTTACCGTTCACTAATCGTTCATTAATCGTTCAAAACGTATTTTGTTGTTCTGCCTTTACCAATAATTTTCAATATTTTTTTAATATGAGTTAATTCTTTAATTTGTAATCCAAAAATAGTTTTAGTTGGTTGTAATTCTTGGCATAAAGTTGGCATAATTAAACAAGGTCATAATAAACACCCATTTAGTACCTTTTTTAGTAAGGATTTTTCTGTTATTATGATACCCTCTTTATAGGTTAGGTTTAAAACATAATTCATCTGACGCAAATCATTTTAGCTTATACCTCATAGCTTTTCCTATTTCTTCTCTTTTGATAAGTGTCATTTTCATTATCTTTCGTGCAAATATTGCACGCTAATTGCACGCTAATTGCACGCTAAACCATTTCATAATATGTATACTTTCCCTTTCCTTTCCTTTCCAAGACTTTTTTATCTACCATTGCTTGAAGATCGTCAAATGCGGTTCTTACAGAACAATTAAGGAGGGATGCGTATCTCTTTCTTGTAATTTGTTTATTTTCTTTGATATACTTTATTGCTTTAATCTGCCTTTCATTTAATTTTTCCAAAATATCTTCTGAAATCTTGTATTTTCTAAAAGTTACAACAAGATTCCCTGCAATTTCTTCAAATAAAGGTTCTGGTAGACCATGTTTCAAACATTCCTTGATGATCCTATTTGTCCCTGTTCCCCATTGTTCAATAAACTTAATCAAAAAGAAACGTTTTCCAATTAAGGGATTTCTCAAAATGGAGTCATGTTTCTTTTTTAGGTCCTCTACTCTTAAAGGATTTGGCAAAGGACCACAGCCCCATATTTCAATTCTATCATCAAATATTCTTACCTGGACATTACTTGCTATTTTATAATTCCTGTGGCATATAGCATTTGTAATTGCCTCTCTTATTGCTTCAATAGGATACTCCCATTTTTCAATCCTTTCTGTTCCTACTATTTTTGCATGCAGCTTGATGTGTTCCTTTACAAATTCAACTGCATCATCTCTTTGATTAATAATATTGCCACCAAAAACCTTCATATCAATGAATTCCAGGGGTTCTGTTCCCTTAAATCTCGCACATCTTATTTCTGCCTGTAGAAAGAATTTTTGTGGGTTCTTTCCAAAGAGCAGAATTGAGGCATTTATCGGTTTTCCATCTTTTACTAGTTTTAATCTCTCTAGTGCTTCTTTAAGAGGTGTTTCCGGCTCTACATCAAAATTTCTTTCTGTTTTTGCTTTTCTTAGAAACCATTTCAGCTTTTCATCATCAATATCATTTAACGTTGCACCTTCACAAATTTCCTCATCCCATCTCATCTGTTTTTGTTCAAGAATAATTCTCTTTAGTTCATCTGGTGGGATAGCCCTCTTTTCAGTCCCTACCCTCTTATAAGCTATTCCATTTAGAAAATAAGGCTTATTACTTCCTTCAGGAATTCTCACTTTTATTATTGATTTTCCCATTTCCTTTGCTTCTTTTATTTCTGGAGCAATCTCTGGCTTTATCCTTGAATGTATCTGCTGTGATATTTTTCTTAAGGTTTTGTCAGAAACTTCCAAGCCAATAATTTTCCCTTTATCATTCACACCAAAATAAACAGAGCCACCTTTGTGGTTAAGGAAGGCACATATAGACTTTAAAGCATCATCTAACTGGGACAATGACTCTTTTAGCTCAACTGTTTGGGATTCCTTTAGTTCCACTGTAAGAATATTTTCAATTAACTAATTAATAAAGATTAACAAAGAATTATCGGAATTCTTTCAGATTAACATGCAAAACACTTATTAACAATTATTTATTGAGAGCTATTGTAAAAGAGAAAGATATTTATATAAGTTTATATAATCATCTATATAATTATATACAAATATTATATGGGTGGTTTATATGGAAAACAAACAAAACATTATGCATTATCCAAGCTTAAAGACGGTGTTAATGGTTGAGGATACATTAAAGAAACAAAATAATCTGGTAACAAGAGAAAAACTAAAGGAAAAAATGCCAAAAAAGATTATGCACCAAACATTAAATGTTATCTTAAGCTATCTTGAATCCAGCGGAAAAATACTGGATGGAAGAAAAGGAATTTTATGGATATACAATCCAAGCCCTAAGATGAATAAGGCAATAAAACAAGGGATTGAAATATGAATTTCAAAGAAAAATCTGTTAAACTAATAATTACTGGGGATGCTAAAGAAGAATTTGAAAGATTAAATAAGATTGTAGGACAAGAAATTACAAAAGGCATAACCAGCAGCGATTATCAAACATTATTAAATTCTATAAAACAAAAAATTGAATTTATAAAAGAAAATCCCCAATATGGAACCCATATTCCAAAGAATAAAATCCCTAAGGATTATATTAATAAGTATGATGTCAATAACTTATGGAAAGTTAATCTTTCTGGAGCATGGAGAATGATTTATACAATAAGGGGAAGCGAGATAGAAATCATTGCATTAATTTTAGATATAATTGACCATAAGAAATACAATAAGAAATTTGGTTACAGGAAAAACTAATTCTTATATTAAGAAAAGAAACCTTGCAGAAATGTTTTACTGATTATAAAGATGAAAAATAAACAATATCTAAAATTCCAGACAGTGTCTGGAAAATCAAAAGCTAATTAAATATTTTTCTTACAACAGCCTAAAAATAACAAGGTTTATTAATAAAAGAGCTTATCTTTTATTATAAAATGAATGTTGAAGAGTGGTTTGAGAAATATAAATTTAAGTGTGATAGTTTTCGTGATATAAAACGGCTTGTAAAGATAAAGAAAGAAAAAAAACTGAAGATTAGTGTATGTATTCCTACATTGAATGAAGAAGCTACAATAGGAAAAATTATTAAAACCATAAAGGAATCATTGATGGATAAGAATAAGCTGGTTGATGAAATTATAGTTGTTGATTCTGGAAGCACAGATAATACAGAGAAAGTTGTAGTTGAAAGTGGTGCTAAGTTTTATTTAGCAGAAAAGTTCTTGAAATCTACAGGCAAGGCAAGAGGAAAGGGAGAAAATCTCTGGAAATCACTATACCTTGCAGATGGGGATATCATCTGCTGGATTGATGGTGACATTAAAAACATTCATCCTCGGTTTGTATATGGCTTAATAGGGCCGCTTCTTACTCACGATAACATAAAGTTTACCAAGGCATTCTATCAAAGGCCAATAAAAGTTGGAAAAGAATTAAGGTCTTTGGGTGGCGGCAGGGTTACAGAGCTGACAATAAGGCCCCTTTTCAACATGTATTTCCCAAGGTTAAGTGGTTTTATACAGCCCTTGTCAGGAGAATACGCTGGAAGGAGAGAATTATTAGAAAGAATACCCTTCTTTACTGGCTATGGTGTGGAAACCGCAATGTTAATAGATATTATAAAGAAATTTGGGCTTAGGGTTTGCGCACAGGTTGATCTAAAAAAAAGGATTCATAGGAATAGTTCTCTTGAAAGTTTAAGCAAGATGGCTTTTGGAATACTGCAGGTATTTGCAAAAAGAGCCAACACTCTTGGAAAGCTGATACTAGTAAAAGATATCAGGAATAGGTTTAGGATTATAGAACATACTAAAGATCGTGCATATAATCTGAAAAAAATAGTAATAAAAGAGAAACAAAGACCTCCCATAATCACAATCACCCAATACAGAAAAAAGTTCAAGAAA
>JAFCEA010000006.1 GCA_017609385.1 Candidatus Woesearchaeota archaeon | reverse complement strand
GATGAAACCTATAGCGGAACAGGAGAAAATGCAGTTGTAAGGTATAAGCCAGAGATATATGAAGAGGTATGCCTAAAATTCTACAATACAGAGGATTTAAACCTGGAATTTAGAAATGCTCTTACGGATGATAAGCTTTGCAACAAGATAGTTGAGGTTGATTTAAGCTCTGTTGAAATTTCTGAGCCAGCCAGCTCAACAACTGTTTCCGGCACATCAACTGGCCAGCAGGGATGGTAAAATGGCATACTTAAATAATCAGATAAATCTATTTAAAAAAAGTTTTAAACTTGACAAAAAGAGGTTTTTTTCAGTAATAGTCCTTGACTTCCTCTTTGTTCTGGTTTCATATATTGCACTTTTTTTATGGAGCATGTGGGTAAGCAGCTCTGCCTCAAGAATAAGTGGATTAGAGTTGAACATGCTTACTGAAAATGCCTTGGAGGAACTTGCTGCACTAAAAAGCTTCTATTATGGAACATTGGTCTGTTCTCTGCTATTAATCATATTTTTGTTTTTGGCATGGTCTTTTTTTCAGGGTCTTATATGGAATACAATACTAAAAAAAAGATTCAATTTAGATTATTTCAAGAAATTCCTATTATTAAACCTAGCCTGCATTCCTTTATCAATAATCTTGTTTTTCATAGCATTAGTGTGCCTTAAGTTATTTAATTCAATGATCTTGTTTTTCTCAACCACTGGGCTTAACACAAGCCTTATTATGTTTATATTATTAATTTTATTTGCCTTTATCTTTCTGCCAATCATGATTTATCTTATTAATTTTATATTAATCTTATATTTTTATTTTACAAAGAAAAACAAAATATTGGATTCTTTTAAAAATACATTTGATATTGCAGTTAAAAAAATCCATTTATTATATATTCCCTGCTTGATAATTAGCCTTGTCTTTGTTTTGTTATCTGTAATCACAATCCTACTTAACATTTTGCCAGAATGGCTTACCTTATTATTTTTATTAATTTTCCTAGTTATTTATGCAGCATGGGTAAGGTTTTATATTACTGCTGTTATAGCAAAATCATAGAGAATTCACCACAAGATTTAAATATACATTATCATAGGATATTCTTAAGTGAGAATTATGAAAAAAAGAGGTCAGATAACAGTCTTTGTAATAGTTGGAATTCTTGTTATTCTGGGATTTTTGCTTTTCTTTTACCTAAGGGAAAGAACAACCATTTTCACTCCAGAGGTTGTTGTGCCGCAGGAAATTGCTCCTATAAAAAGATATGTTGAGAGCTGCATGCAGGATATTGGTGAAAAAGCTGTAATAATGCTTGGAATGCAGTCTGGGTATGTTGAAATACCAGAAGAAATAGCTATGAACCCTCAAGCTTATATCAATGTTGGAGGGCCAATAAAGCTGCCATACTGGTATCTTAATGGTATTGATATCTCACCAACATTAGCCAATATGCAATCCCAGATATCAGACTATGTTTCAAAAAACCTTAAAGACTGCCTAAAGAATTTTTCTGATTTTGATGAGTTTATTATAGAAGAAAAAGGAGAAATCAGAACAAAAACAGTTATAGCAGAAGAAGATGTTATTATAACAACAGATTATCTGCTTGTTATCAAGAACAGGAAAGGTGACAAAATAACTGAATGGTCTTTATATACAACATCTGTTCCTGTAAGGCTTAAGAAGATTTACAGGCTTGCAAAGGGGATAATGAATGCAGAAAACAAGGATATGTTTCTTGAAAAAACAACAATTGACTTAATGGCACTTGACCCTGAAATACCATTTACAGACTTGGTTTTCTCATGCAAAAGGCTTGAGTGGAGCAAACTAGAGGTTGAGCAGGATGTTAAGGAGTTGTTATATTATAATTTGCCAAAAATAAGGATTGACAAAACAGATTATATTCCGTTTTTATATGACCCTGTGATATACAAAAAATTCCAGAAAATAGATATTGAAAAAGACCCAATGCCTAAAGACATACCAGAAGATATTTATGAATATAATCATTTTTTCTGGGCTCCTGTTAGTGAAAACTTTGATGATATGAAAGCAGGAATAAGATACATTAAGGACTGGGGGCTTCAGCTTGAGGCAAGGCCAAGTGATGGAGATGTTATGAAATCAAATATGGTTGAGGGCATGCCAAAATATCTCAGTATGTTCTGCATAAATATTTATCACTTTACATATGATTTAATTTATCCTGTTGAGATAGCAATAAGGGATGAAAAATCATTTAATAACAATGGATATGTTTTCAGGTTTGCATTTCCTGTCTTAATTAACCACAACCAGGGGGATAGGTCTGATTTTGGCATAACAAAGCTTACAACCTATCAGGACACAGGGTTTTGTAATGAATTAACAAAAGAAGATTATATTATTAGTGCAAAAGATTCAAGAACAAAACGGGACTTGAATAATGTAAGCATTTCATTTAACTGCATAAAGTACCAATGTAATTTGGGCTTTACAAAGCCAGAGGCAAACAGGTACAGATTAAAAACCAAACTGCCGTCAGCATGCATTAATGGGATAATAATAGCAGAAAAAAAGGGATTTTTAAGAGCAGAACAGCAGGTTATTGAAAAGGATGTTTTAGTTATGATGGATCCATTGAAGAGCTTTGATTTTAGTGTTATTAAGGTTAAGGTTGATGAAAATAATGAACAAGCAGATTCAAGTGATTTAGGCAATAATGAAAAAGCAGCAATATACATCAAATCATTAAATAAAAGCCATGATGTTTTTGCAACATATCCTGCTGAAGAAGGGATGGAAGAAATAAATCTTATTGGTAATGATAATGATTATTATCTTGAGATTTTCCTTATGAAAGGTGATAAGCTTACAGGCGGCTTTAAAGCAAACTGGGAACTAAGTTATAATGATATTGTTGGCAAGGATAAAATAAAATTTTATGTTTATGACCTTGGTGTTGCTAAAACAGATGATGAGAAGGTAAATATGGTAAAGTTCTTAAATAATAACAAAAATAAGGATGAATTAATGCCAAAATTTGAATGAGATTATGATGAAAGACATAAAACTAAAGTTTATAGCTATCAGCTGCATATTTCTTATATTAGGCATGCCTGTTTATACTGCAAGAGTTTTTGCACAGGATGAAGAGCAAAGTGACGAAGAACAAACTATTGAGGATAACACTCCCCCGTCTATAAACATAGAAAAACCAAAAGAAAAAGTTAGTGAACCATTTATTGATATTAAGGGAACAACAAATGAGCCCATTGTAATTGAGGTTACTCTTAATTCTAATTATTATGGAACAATAAGTTCAAATGAAGACAATACATTTTCAATAGGCATAACATTGGCAGAAGGGGAAAACAAGATAATCATTAATTCAACAGATGCTGGCGGGAATTCTGTTATAAACAAGTTTGATGTTTTCTGCGACTCAGAGCAGCCTCAAATAATCTACAATAATATATATGAGCTAAACCCTGCATATACAGCAGAACAGACAGTTAAAGGCCAAGTCAATAAAGCAAATATAAATATAGATGTTTTTGTTAATGAAAAAAAGAAATATTCTGGAAAATCTGATTCTGAGGGTAATTTTGAGATTGACATAAAGCTTGATAAGAGCATTAAAATAACTACAACAGATAAGAGCATAACTGTTGGAACACAGGAAGGGAATGCATGGGAAAACAAGATAAAAATAGTTGCAACAGATGATTATGGCAGAGAAGCAACTGTTGAGGATATTATTACATATACTCTTTGTGGCTATGGCTCTGACTGGGATGTAAAAACAGGCAAGTTAACTCCAGATGTTGTAATACCCGAGCATTTGATACAGGGAATAGCCCAATTCAGCTTTCCTATTAATCTGACATATAGGGGAAGAGGTGATCCCAGTGAGGTTAGTTTAACAAGTGAGCCTCAGCTTACAAGCTATGAATTGAGCATGTCATCACAAGAAAAATTCCAGGATGAACTATTTCCTGGTTCTGCAATGAGCTACTGGAATGATGATTACACAATTGGATATTTTATTGTAAATCTGAATCCTTGGCCTTATACAAAAGAAGAACTTAATAATCTTAGTTTTATAAAAATACCACTAAGGCTTGATATATACTATGAATATGAGGATATAAATGGGGATATTGTTGAAAACACGCAAAGAAACTGCTGGACAATTAAGATAATGGTTGACAAGGAGATTCCACTTGACAAAATTCCAAAAGAATTACTAAATGCTACTGTAAATTTCTTAAATTCCACTATAAACCTTATTGACACAATAAAAAAACCTATTGACACTGTTAAAAAATATACATTTATTGGATGTTTGGGCTCATGGCTTGTTCACCTCTTTAAATCAGCAAGTGTTGAATTCTCATGTGTTAGTGTAAAACAAGATGCAATTAAAGCACTAATAAATGGAGAGGACAGTTGTATAGCTACTCAAACAGATGAAGTAGATAGTGAAGGTAATCTTATTGAACTTAATTGTGATGCCTGCCTTCAAGATTTGAAATCTTTAAGAGAGTTTGAAAAAACAAGGAACTGGATATGCGACAGAATATTCTGCCCAAGCGTGCCTTCCCTTGAATATCATAAGGAAACTTACAAAGACAGCATAACAAATGAAAATTTATGCAAGGGAATAATAGATAGTGAAAAATATGGTAAAATGTTTAATGGAATGTTTGGCCAAGATTCAGATGAATGCGAGGAAGAATACAAGCGTGCCTGGGACTCTGCATTCATGACTCTTGATGAATGGGAAAGGGCTACTGCAGAAGAAGGGGAAAGAGAGAAAAGCTTCTTTGACAAGATATCAGAGGGCCTTGCATTCTGCGAAAAAGCAAAAGAAAAAACCACCCAGGTTATAACAATTGGTTCTGGAATAAAACAAGAGGTTTATTTAATTGATCCAGATGGTAGTGTTTGGATAGGAAGAAAAGTAGAATATGAAAAAGTAGAAAAAATTTCTCCTGAGGAATGGATAAGTGTTGGCGAAGGAGAAAATGAGGTCTTTTATAGTGGTGAAAGACAAATAAAAGATGATCAAGGATATTATATATTTGAAGAAGAGGGAAAGCAATATTATAAACACAAAAATGGTAGTATTCTTGAATATGATGAAACAAAAGTAAACAAAGAAAAAGATATAGAAAAAATACCTTCAGGTGTGCAATCAAAGAGAGGCATTGAAGGCAAGGGCAATTATATTCTTGACCCTACCTCTGACTTTATAAGGTCTGTGCAGGCAGTCTGCTTGCCTGCTGTCTCTGGCTGGCTAAATCTTTGGAAACAGATTCTTGAAGCTGTGAAGCAGTGCTTTGAAACAATAATGATAACTGGCCAGGGAAGTGCTGGTGTATGCAAGGCAGTGCTTACAACATATGTATGTGACATGATTTATGATGTCATAAGATGCACTGGGGAATCATTTGCATTTGGAGCAGGTGAAGAAATCTCAGAAGGTCTTGTAGGAGTAATGCAAAAAATATCAACTGCTGGAAAAAATGTTGCTGATTCTGTTTCTTCAAGATATGGACAGACTGGCATGTACAACACAATGTTCAATGAAAGGAAGATTATACATTCTGTATGCTTGGTTGCATTTACAGGTGATTGGGGAGAGTTTGACCTTGACACAATGCTAAGTGCAGAGGTTGGAATGCCTACATTGGAAAGCGAGGGCTTCTTGTATCCAACAACAAGAAGATTTATGGGGTCTAATCCTCTTGATTACGGAAGAACAACTTATATTTATCATATTGGTGCAGGTATTATTGCAGGAGCAGACCTTAACTATAATGTTTATCTGCAATGCTCAAATGACAACTCATGTCCAGAGGGAAGATGCGACTGCTTTTACAGGGGCAAGGAAGAAATATATAATGTTGCATCAGGAAGTTTAAGTGCAGGCGACCTTTATAGTGATGAGTTTTATATTGATATCCCTGATTCTCCTGTAAGATATGATAAGGCAGTCATTGAATTGAAATAAAAGACATAGGTGAAAAAGCTCCTGCTGACTGCAAGCTTGACTCAAAAAGCGGAGAGTTCAGATGCAGCTTTATCATTGGAAAATATGGTGATGCAAGATTCATAGATGTTTATCCTTCAGACAAGAGAAACCTAAAAAAAGAGCCATATGCAATTAGAGACACAATTGACTTTAATGTTGAGGTTGAGATAATACCCCCTGAATCAGGAGACAAAATACCTAAATACCTTGTATGGAAAATAACTGACCAAAACAATAAGGAGATAAAAAAAGAAGACCCAATTAAGATACCAATAACAGAAGGTTCTCGAGAATACACACTTCCAGGATACACAATCGGAGATGTTTTTGGCAGTGAAACGGGTGATAAAATCAAAAGTATAGGCTCCTTAAAAGATTACAAAAATCAATTAGATGTGAATCTTGATTTGACTCAATATTCCAGTACAGATACACGTTTTGCTGTAATTTTTACTGCAGAAGATTATTATGAGGTTTGCTATAATTTAGGCAAAAATCCAGATGGATGGTATATTAAAGATAAGGAGGAGTGTAAAGGAGGAAGAACTTATAATAAAGAAAATGGAATAATAAAAATAGAAGAGGGAAAAGGAAAGGGTGTTGAGTTTAAGCTAAACAGCAATCCAGATTTTAGTAAGGATGGAAACTGGGGTGCTGTTATTGAAGTTGAAAGAATAAAAAAAATAGAGGGATGTGTTGACGGCCAAGCAAACTGGAAAGTAAAGTTTGAGTTATTGCACTCAAAGGAAAAGAAAGAGGGTGGTTATGAATGCTGCGGAAAGTCAATTGACACTGAAGAATTTGAAATCACAATAGATTGTGGCAGAGAAGTTCATGATGAGGAACAACAATGTGAAACAAACACATTAATTAATGAAAAGTGCAAATGCGGTGAAGATGAAGAAGACTATTGTGGAGATATAGTGGAAGGATGGAATATTTGCTGTGAAGATGAAAATAATAATAAGAAATGTGTTCCAAACATTAATGATGCAGATGTAATTAAAGCGGAAAATGATAACGTGCTAGATGAATTTATTGATGATTGGTGTAACAAGTAAAAAAATGCAACTTCAAAAGAAAATTCTAATAAAGGGCCTTACTGATTCCTACAAGGCTGTAAAAGAGGGACCTTTTTATCTTGTTGTTCCAGCTCTTATTGATCTTTTGTTCTTGTTTATTTTCTTTATTGGTTATAATTTCTTTTTAAGTAGTATTATGGACAGGATAATTTCATTGCTCATGCTCACTGGAAAAGCATTTCAGGGCCTGACACAAAATGAGATTAGCTTAAACATTCTATCCAATCAGCAGCAGATGAACTCTCTTATTATTAACATTGGTTTTTGGATTTTTGGCCTTGTGGTTCTATCATATCTGTTGTATTGCATTTTTCAGGGAGCAAGCTGGTTTATTGCACATAAAATATTTAAAATAAAAACAAAGCCAGTAGATTACATTAAAAGATTTTTTGCAGTTAATTTTGTTTGGTATGTTATGGTTGTGATAATTAGTTATTTCTATGTAAAAGCAGTTATTTACACCCAGGTCTTAAGGATTCCATCAAATCTTGGAATTATTAATATATTTTCAGTTATTTTATTAATTGTTATTTGTTATTTTGCATTTATATCATATGTATTAATCAAAAAACACGGCTTTATTGACTCAATAAAAAAATCATTTTCCTTGGGAATTAAGGAATTTCCAACAATAGCTTCCATGTATGTCTTGTTTATTTTGGGTTTCATTATTATTGATTTTATACTTCGATTGTTATTTATGATAAACATAAATCTGATGATCATTGTTGGAATAATATTAATCTTCCCAGTTATAGCTTATATGAGGCTTGCAATAATCTCTGTTATTGAGAGTTTAGTTAAAACTAAATAAATTAAAACAAAAACTTTTTATATAAACTAATTTCTAAAAAAACCATGGAAAAACCAGAAACAATTGAAAAACAGCCATGCCCAATGTGCAAGACAAATAACATGACAATGATGGAAGAAGAGATTGAGATTCCATTCTTTGGCAAGACATTTGTTTTCTCGATGACTTGTTCTAACTGCAAATATCATGTTGCAGATGTTGAGGCTGCTGAGCAGAAAGAACCAGTGAAGCAGACAATAGATATAAGCTCTGAAGAGGATATGAAAATAAGGGTCATTAAATCTTCGCAGGCAACAGTAAAGATACCCCATATTACAACAATAACTCCTGGGCCAGCTTCAAATGGTTACATAACAAACATTGAAGGCATACTAAGAAGAGTGAAGCATCAGATTGAAACACTGGCTGATGATGCAGAAGACAAAGATGAAAAAAAGAAAGCAAGAAAACTCCTGAAAAAACTTAATAAAGTTATGTGGGGAGATGAAAAGCTCAAGATAATAATTGAAGATCCAAGTGGTAATTCTGCAATAATCTCTGATAAGGCTCAGACAGCTAAGTTAAAAGCAAAATAAAATTATTTTATGTATCTCTTTTCAAATAGTAACATTTTTATAGTTTAAATTTAATCATATTTTGATATGAAAGAAAAAATCAAGATAGGTATTATTGGTGGCTCTGGGGTACATGACCCAAGGCTTTTTGAGGATGTAAAAAAAATAAAAGTTCATACGCCTTACGGAGCCACATCTGACCTTATAACAGCAGGAAAATTAAAAGGAAGAGATGTATTTTTCATACCAAGGCACGGCCCAAATCATACTATAAACCCAAGCAAGGTCAACTATAGGGCAAACATATATGCAATGAAAAAGCTCGGTGTAACCCATATATTGGCACCATCTGCAGTTGGATCTTTAAATGAAGGCATGAAGCCAGGCGACTTTGTTTTTACAGACCAATTTATTGACAGAACCTATAAAAGGGAAACAACATTTTACACTGGCTCACAGGTGTGCCATATTTCTGTTGCAGAGCCATGCTGCCCGGTTATTAGAAAACTGCTTTCTGATAGTTCAAAAAAACTTGGATTTCCATACCATGAAAAAGGAACTTGCGTTGTTATAGAAGGTCCAAGATTCTCAACAAAAGCAGAATCAAATATGTTCAGATTATGGAATGCTGATATTATTGGAATGACCATGGCTCCAGAGGTTGTGCTTGCAAGAGAAGCCGAGATATGCTATGCAACAATTGCAATGGTTACTGATTATGATGTCTGGAGGGATAGTGAGGTTAGTGGAGAAGAGGTAGTAGCAACAATGAAAAACAACATTGAAAAAGTAAAAAGACTTCTTGCAGAGATTATACCAATAATTCCAAAAGAAAGAACTTGCAACTGCAAGAATGCCTTGCATGGAGCATTTCTTTAAGATTTAGAAAATTTTTTATATTACAATTAATAACATGCTTAAGGGTAGTATGATGGAACTAAAGGACAAGATAAGGACAATACCCCATTTTCCAAAACAGGGTATTATGTTCAAGGACATAACAACTCTGTTGAAAGATCCGCATGCATTCAGGCAGGTTATAAGAGAAATAATGCATCATTTTGATGGCAAGGGAATAAATATTGTTGCAAGTGCTGAATCAAGAGGTTTTATTCTTGGTGCTGTTCTTGCCCATGAATTGCATGCAGGCTTTGTGCCTCTGAGAAAACCTGGCAAGCTGCCGCATAAAACAATAAAGCAGGAATTCCTTACAGAATACAGCAAGGATGCATTTGAAGTGCATGAAGATGCAATTGAAAAAGGCAATAAAGTGCTTATTGTTGATGACCTTTTGGCAACAGGAGGGACTGCAAAAGCAGCTGTTGACCTTGTTGAAAAGCTTGGCGGGGATATTATTGGCCTGGCATTTTTAATAGAATTAAGTTTCCTCAAAGGCAGAGAAAAATTAAAAGGTCATAATATCCTTACACTAATAAATTATGATAAGGAAGAATGAATTTTATTCCTGGCTCAAAATATAAAAAAACCCTTGACAGCATAATCAGATTTACAAGGCTGGAAATTAATTTTTTTTATGATGATTTTTCTGATGGATATAAAAATTTCAAAGAAAGACATTTAATATATGCTGAAAAACCAACATCCTGCTATAAATGCCTTATGCCAATAGGGGGAAAAAGCCTTGTTATTGAGCAGCAGTATGATGAGATAACTATCTTTACTTATTACTTTCATGAAAAGTGTTTTGATGAGTTGATTACAAAATAGAAAAGTTTATAAATGATTTAACATAAATGTTACATATGGAACAAAAAAATTACAAATTAGAGATTATAAGGATTTTGTTAAGAAAGAATAGTCATGTTCGGGAGATAGCTAAAAAACTTAATATAAACCATATGATGATAGTTAGGAAGATAAAGGAGCTTTCAAAAGAGAATGTTGTTGATTTTACGCAAGAAGGGAAAAATCAAACCTATTTTCTGAAAAAAACAGCTGAATCAAAGGCATATGTTTTTATAACTGAGCAGTATAATTTAGTTCAAACAATAGCCAAATATCCCGGATTAAGAAATATTATTGAAAAAATTCAAAGAGATAAAAAGATAAAATTAGCTGTTCTTTTTGGCTCATATGCAAAGGGGCTTGCAGGAAAAAATAGTGATATTGACATTTTTATTGAAACTAAAAATAAAAACCTGAAAAAGGAACTTGCTCTTATTGACTCAAAATTAAACATTAAAATAGGGATGTATAATAAGGAAAATAACCTGATTAAAGAAATAGATAAAAATCATGTTATAATAAAAGGGGTTGAACATTATTATGAAAAAAATCAATTTTTTGGCTAAACTCTTCAATGAAAGAAAATTGCAACTCGTGGATCCAAGTGAAGAGATTAAACAATCATATCTTAAGAAATCAGAAAGCAATCTTATTTCTGCAAAAATTCTTCTAGAAAACAATAAGTTAGAAGAATCTGTTTCTTTAGTTTATTATAGCATGTATCATATGCTGACAGCATTACTCTTTAAGCTAGGAATAAAGTGTGAAAATCATTCTGCTTCAATTATTTTGCTTAAAGAATTGTTTTCTATTGATAATTCAGATATATTCTTTGCAAAAAAAGAAAGGGTAGACAAACAGTATTACACTGACTTTTATATAACTAAGGAAGAGGTTCTTGAAGCAGTCAAAATAGCAGAAGATTTCAATAAAAGATTATTTGACTTTATTTCAAAATTAGATAATCAGAAAATAAAAGAATACAGAGAAAAATTGAAAATATTAAATGGGCAAAAGATAAAATAAAAACCCTATTCTCCATTTAAGCTAGGGCTTTTCTTTAGTGTTTCTTTTTCAGCAGGTATTTTAATCTCTCCTTTTAGGCCTGCTTCTTTTCTTAAAATCTCTGCCTTATCTATTTTCTCCCATGTAAAGTCAGGGTCATTTCTTCCAAAGTGGCCATAACAAGATGTTTTCCTGTAGATTGGCCTCCTCAAATCAAGGTTTTTTATTATGTCTGCTGGCTTAAAGCTAAAATGCTTTTTTATCAGTTCAACGATTTTTTCATCTGGAATCTTGTTTGTGTTAAAGGTATGAATCAATATGGAGACTGGCTCTGCCACCCCTATGCTATATGCAACCTGAATTTCACATTTATCAGCCAGGCCAGCAGCAACAACATTTTTTGCAACATATCTTACCATGTAAGATGCAGATCTGTCCACTTTAGAAGGGTCTTTTCCAGAAAAGCATCCGCCGCCATGAGAACCATGTCCTCCGTAAGTATCAACTATGATCTTTCTTCCAGTAACACCTGTGTCTCCCGGCGGCCCGCCAATAACAAAACGACCTGTTGAGTTAATGTGATACTTTGTTTTTTCTGTTAGGTATTTTCCGCAGACAGGCTTTATAACCTCTTCAATAATATCCTTTCTTATTTTTTCTTCATTAACATCTGGATCATGCTGTGCAGCCATGACAACTGTTGTAACCTTGGCAGGAAATCCATTGTTGTATTCTACTGTTACCTGAGACTTTCCGTCAGGTCTTAGATATGGCAAAATTTCCTTTTTTCTTACCTCTGCAAGCCTAATGCAAAGCTTATGAGCTAATATTATTGGTAAGGGCATAAGCTCTTTTGTCTCGTTAGTTGCATAACCAAACATCATTCCCTGGTCACCTGCACCCTGCTCATGCTTTTCTGTTGCTGTAACACCTTGTGAGATATCTAGGCTTTGCTTATGAATAGAACTCAGAACTCCAACATCATTATAGTTAAAACCATATTCCGGCTTTGTGTAGCCAATTTTTTTTATTGTGTCCCTCACAATTTTTTGGGTATCCACATAAGTGCTTGTTGTTACCTCTCCTGCAACAATAACAAGCCCTGTTGTTACAAGCGTTTCAACAGCAACCCTTCCATTTGGGTCCTTGCTGTAAACAGCATCAAGGAATGCATCTGATATCTGGTCGCATACTTTATCAGGATGCCCTTCTGTTACACTTTCTGATGTGAATAAATAGTTTTTACTGCTCATTGTTTACCCTCCTTTATTTAGTTAAAATACAAAGAAGAAAGTTATTTGTTATTATAAAAATTTTCTTGACAAGAATATTCCAAAGAGAATAATTTTAATGTGGTTTATTACAGGAATTTATGATATAGTGCTAAAAAGGGAAATTATTCAACCCTTTTTATAATAAAATCATCGAGAACAGTTCCTGCAACCTCAATCTCATTGCCAGCAAGCTCATAGTCATCATAATTTACCAAAACCCTGCATGCCATTGTGGTATCATCTACAGCATAACCTGCTACCAGCAAAGCAACATTATTTCTATTATCAAAGAGTTTAATCTTTGCCTTGCCTGGCTCAAAATCCTGGTCGCATTTTGCAGGATAACCCATTATTTCTGCTGCTGCTATATTAACGCATGGTCCCCCAACTATAATGATATTTTGCTCTTTTATGTTGTTTATTTCTGTATCCAATACAATTAGCCCTAATTCAAAAGGTGGTCCAAGGCTTGTTGCTATATCAATGGCTCCTATCATATCCCCGGTTTTGGCATTTTCTCCAACAATTATTATTGAATTTAATAGACCTTCGCTCACAAATTGCTTTGGATAATATTCCAAGTCAAGATTTTTTATTGCTAGTGCAGAAGCTGTCAAAATAACTAGTGCAGCAATACAGAAGAAAATTATATTTTTAATTCCTTTCCTTATCACCATTTTTTATTGATGTATGCAATAGGATATTTAAATGTTTCTAATATCGACGTTGAAACTTAAAACAGCTTTGAGAAGTCGTCGTAAACATTTTTTCTGTGCCCTATAAACAGCACAATCACTTTTTTTTCTTTATTACTTTCTTTTTTTATAAATCTTATCTCTCTTATCAAAATCAGTTAAGTATATTTTATCTTCTCTTTTATCATAGGAATATAATAATCTAAAAGGAGGTATGTAGATTTTTCTTTCGTTTTTTTCGTATTTAATAAAGTCACAGTGTTCAGGGCTTTCAATAACCTTTTTAATTTGTTTTTTGACCCTTTCTTTTGTTTTGTTATCTTTAATCTTTTTGATGGCTTTTTCAAATTCTGGTTTTCTTATAATTTCTGTCATTTTTTAAGTCTGCAAAGTCACCATTTCTCTAAGTCTTTTAAGAATTCTTCTTTTGTTTGTGCAATTGTTTTGCCTTTTTTTACGTCTTCCCAGAATTCATTTGCAATTCTCATATCTTCCAAATCTTCTTTTATCTCTTCAATGTTTTTTGCTTTTAAGTCTTTCATTGCCTCAAATATTAGCTTGTTGCCTTCTTTGACTATCAGGAGTTTTCCTCCTTTTTGGAGTTTTAGGTTCTCCCTGAATTCAAGTGGGATAACAACCTGACCCCTTTCCCCTATCTTAGATATTCTAATTTCCATTTAACCACCTTTAGTATGATTAGTATGATTAATCATATATTTAAACCTTTCTATAATTTTTCATTAATGTTTCCAGGAACTCTAAAAATCCTCTGATTTTCCTATGATTTCTTTAATAAACTTAGTTCTTTAAATTCTCAAACAGCTTCCTGCTTGTATGGCTTCTATTTTCCTAACAATAAGTTTTATTGTATTGAACTCTTAAAATCCTAGAAAAAGTTTTGAAAAAGAAAAAAAAGAAAAAAAGCTTATTCAGCTTTATTCTTCAGGTTCTTCTGCTTCTTCAACTACTGGTGCAGCAAGTGATATGTCTGCTTCAGAGGTTGCTGTCATCTCTACTTCTGTTCCAACTAAGTCACCTGCATAGTCAGCATAGTTCTTCAATACAGTGCATGCTCTCCTTGTGTCATCTCCAGTCATACCTGCTACCAGCAATGCAACATTCTCGTCTTCAAACAGCTTAATCTTTGCCTTGCCTTCCTCGAAGCCTGCTGCGCAATCTTCTGGATTGCCCATAAGCTCTGCTGCTACTGTGTTGACACATGGCCCACCAACTACAATGACATTCTGTGCAGTCCAGTCAGCTACTTCTGAGTCCAAAACAGCTGATCCAACATCTATCTGAACAAGTCCAGTTACTTCTCCTGCTGCTGCGGTTGTTGAAACAACACCACTTGTAATATAGACATCTGCTGTTGCTTCAGCTATTGGGTAAGTTATTGTCACTGGATTCTGCCCGCCTGTTGGGGTCTCATACTCAACATATGTTCCCCATCTTGTGTAGCCATCATAGTAGTTTGTTTTGCTGTCCCATGAGTTCATTGCAAAGTTTGCGTCATTTGATGTTGGCGTGTTTGTTGTTATTTTTTCTGTAGAAGCTGATCCTGCATCAGTTATTGTCACATTAATATGCTTAACATTACTGCTAGAACCATCTCCTGGTCCCTTATGGTATTCAGTAAACTCCACAAGTCCATAATTACCAGCTAGACCACTTTCATTAAGGGAAACCTTAACTTTTGCCTCTGATGGTGTCCATATCTCTCCTGCATTGTCTGTTCCAAAGTTAGTCATCTTAACTTTCTTGTCAGTGTAGTATGGTGTAAACTTATACTCATATCCATCTAAGTAAAAGCTTCCTTCAGTAGCCTCAGCAGATGTTGCTTTGAAAGTGCTTCCTGTTCCAACATCTTTGAATGTTACCCTTGTGTTTGTTGTATCAAAGTAGGTTACTTCAAGCAAGTGGCTGTATTTGCCCGAACTTACTATAAACTGTGTATTCTTTGAAAGGTTGTTGGATGCATTTGTCTCTAATGGTCTTGAACTACTCTTTCCTAATGCAATTGTTGATCCGCTAGAGTAGAATGCATAGAAGCTCAAGTCTCCGCCTGTCTTTGTTGGAACTTTAAGTTTCATTTTGTCAGCTGAACTACCAAATATTTTGATTTCTTCTGTGTCTCCAAAGTCAACTCCTGTAAACTCAAAATCCATGTTCTTTAAGAACAGCTTGTCTTTTCCGTCTGCCTCAAGATCATCTGAGAGTTTTCCTCCAACTGGCACATAGTAGTCATCTCCGGTTGTCCAATTGATTTCTATCTTGCTTATTGATGTATCTCCAGCTCCAGATGATCCAGTGATGGTTGCTACAACATCTGCAACATCCTCTCCTCCAACAGTCAATGTTCCTCCTCCATTGAAATCCTGGTCTGTTAAGGTTACTTTCTCAGCTCCAAGATAGAACTCTACAAGGTCTTGTGTTACATCTCCTGCTTCATTTGGTAGGATTTCCTTAACACCAATCTCTGTTCCGTCTGCCAGCTTAAATGTGTTGGGTGCTGACATTGCATCTGTTGTCTCACCATTTACCTTGAACTTAACAACATTTGTTGTTTCTGAGTCTGTTATGATAATTACCTCAACCTCATAATCAATGCCATTTATTGTATAGGTTTTTGATTCACCCTCTGATAATGTATCCTGGACAGCACCGCTCATCAGGTCAATAACACCTGTTGAATTGTCAGTGTTTACGATGGTAAACTCCTTTCCAAGCATTGAAATCTTCTTGTTGTCAAAATCATCAAGGTCATCATCAGCATCTACATCTGACTTAATTGCACTTGGGAATGACAATCTATAAAGGTATCCCCGTGTTGAGTCGACAAACTTCAAGTAGAGTGCTGGATCGTCTGAAACGTCACTATCTACTGTATAAACAACACTTGCATTTTCTGGCATAATTATATACTGGTTGTAGGTAAATGTTCCCTTCTCATTAGTTATGCTTCCGTCTGTTAATGCATTTAACTCACTCTTTGTTACTGTTCCTATTGGTCCAGTATTAAGCTCTCCGCTTCCAGAGTCAGCTGATAGATATTCAAACAAGTTCAGTACATCTGTGCTCTTGGATACCTTATATGCATCTCCTTCAAGTGTTGTTACTGCTGTTGTATCTGATACTGCTGCGCCCTCTACATAGGCCAAGCCAAGCAGTATGTCTGCCACTCCGATTGAGTCTGCTGCCTTTGCACTTGCTCCCACTATAGCAACAGCATTATATGTGCTGTCTTCTACAAATGGTGCGGGGTAGCTTCCTAAATCAGCTGCGGCCATTGCTCCTAAAACAGTCGCCCCAAGCATTGTTGCGCCTGTTCCTAAGGCAATTATTCTTTTTATTGCCTTTTTTATTTCCATTTCTCAAACACCTCCGTGTCTTTTTTTTGTTTTTTTGGTTATGCCCAAAAAAGCGAAAACCAGCATCTTTAGATGCTGAATGAAGCTTTTTTGGCATCCTAAAAATCCACTATGGATTTTTATGATATTGACCAGCATAAGTATATAACTTATACTGAATCATAGCTATAGAATACGGTTTTGTTTATAAACATACTTTCCTGACACTTAGCTTAAAGCTTTATGAGCTTATTTAAAGCTTTATAAACCACTATAAAAGCTTATTTTATCAAAAATAAGCTCATTTAAACCTTATTTATTTTTTTTAATGATTTAGGTATATATTAGCTATTCAACTTTATAAACCTACTGTTCTAGAACTAATATGTTATCATAAAAATATAACAACAAAAAGCTCGGTAAAATATGCAAGGAATATGGTTCCAAAAAACGAAAGATTTAAATATATAAGTAAATAATTTTACCAAATGGTAAAAAAAGTTACTTATCCAAAAATAATAGGCTTGTTTTTAGAAGATTATTCAAGGAGGGCTTATCTTAGAGAACTAGCAGATGAGCTAAAAAAGCCGCATCAGACTATTAAGCCATATATCCAGGAATTGGTAAGAAAAAACATTCTTTCTGAAAAAAAGCATGGAAAGTTCTTGGAATATTCTCTTAATTTCAAAAATAGGCTGATTTATGATTACTTGACAATAGCTGAAAAGGAAAAAACACAACAGTTTATTGAAGATAACCCTTTAGCTGGCATATTATATGAAAAACTAAGTTCTTTTTTTAAAGATAGTACTTTTATAATATTTGGCTCTTCTGTTAAGGGTATTAAAAAGGGCAGTGATCTTGATCTTTTTGTTGTTGGAAAAAATATTAAAGAGGAAATAAAGGAATTTGAAGATATTTATTCGAAAAAAATCCACTTAATTCATGCAAAGACATTAAAAGAAGTTAGTCTTACATTCATAAAAGAAATTTACAAAAAGCATATAATACTTAACAATACTGAGGCTGTATTAAGGTTTATTGGTGGTTTATATGAGTCAAATAAGCTGGTGTAAGAATCAGAAGAATGGGATAAAGCTAATTGAACCAAATGATAATCTATCTGAGGAATATTTGAGAAATGCAGAAGAAAGCATGAAAATTTTAAAAATTATATATCCAGTCAAATCTAATATGTGGTTAGCTACAACAAAGTATTATATTGAATATTTTTCTGTATATGCTGTTCTAATGAAGGTAGGGATAAAATGTGAATTACACAACTGCACTTTAGCATTGGTTAGATTGCTTGAGAAAAAGAATATTTTTAAAAAAGGGACTTACAAAACATTAGATAATGATAAAGAACTGAGGATAGATAACCAATACTACCTTAAAAACAAGAAGGTTTTTATTGATTTTGAAAAACTATCTGGCTTGATAGTTGATGCAAGGAAGATAGTAAATGAATTAACAGCAGATGAAATACAAGAAATCAGAATAATAATTAAAAATTATTAGGGATTAAGTTTAATAATTAATCTAGAATTTAACCGTTATATCGGTCAAAATCTTAGAATATAACCAATGAATGCTAATATACTGAGCAAAAGAATAAATGCGGGGAAAGGGATTTGAACCCTCGTAGGCACTAAGCCAACAGGTCCTAAACCTGTCCCGTTTGACCACTCCGGCATCCCCGCATAGTAAGAGTAACATTACTAATGTATAAAAAGCTTTTTGTTTAAAGACTATCTGATTTCAAAAAACCAATTATTTAAATATTAGTTAATAATTTAATAAAACACATGATAGAAATATTCAAGTCATTTAAGGGTGAACTTAAACTAATAAAAAAACCTGCAAGGGGGTGCTGGATAAACCTTATCTGCCCAACCAAAAAAGAATTGTCTAAAATAAGCCATATCATTGATATGCCGCAGGATGTTATATCCTCTCTTAAGGATATGGATGAAATGCCTGATATGGAAAAAGATGATAACCTCCTTTTTATTATAACAAGAACCCCTCAGAAAAACTCAAATAATGCTGAATTAGAATATTCAACAATACCTTTAGGTATAATCATCTTAGATAATTATCTGATAACCCTCTGCTTTAATGATAATGATGTTATAACTCAATTAAAATCCCAAAAAGTTTATACTGCAAAAAAAATTCAGACAACACTAAGAATATTACTAATCTCTGCAAAAACCTACTTAAGCCATCTGAATATGATTAATAAAAAGGTTCATATTATCCAAGATGGTTTGGAAAAAACAATGAAAAATGAGGATATTCTTGGGTTATTAAATATTCAAAAATCATTGGTTTATTTTAGCACATCACTAAAATCAAACCAGTTTTTAATTGAAAGATTAACCAAAACAAATGTATTTACACAGTTTGAGCATGACAAAGAGCTTCTTGAGGATACAACAGAAGAGAATAAGCAGGCAATTGAAATGGCTAAGATTTACTCAAATATTCTCAGCGGGATGACAGATACATCTGCCTCACTAATATCAAATAATCTAAACACTGTTATGAAATTGCTTACATCCATAACCCTAATCCTGATGCTGCCAACCCTTGTTGCAAGCATTTATGGCATGAACATTGCTTTGCCATTTCAGAACTCACCATATGCTTTCCCCATTACAATGGGGGTTTCACTAGCCCTCTCAATAATTGGAGTTATTATTCTCTGGAAAAAGAAATTATTTTAGAAATATTTTTATTTATCTCTCTTCCATTTATAGCTTCTAAGCTTGGGGGATTTTCCAAACCCGCATGATGAGCATACTTTCTTCCTTATGTGATATGTTCTCTTGCCGCATCTGCGGCAGTGAATCATGTTCTTCTTTCCGCTTTTCTTGCCCATTGAGGCAGTCCCTTTAGACATTTTAATGCTCCAAGAAAATCATTTACTGTGTTGGTGAGATTATAATGATTGTGTCTCCCCTTAGGAATATAATACCCAATTTCCTTTTCATTACTCTGTTCCCTGTTTTGACTGAAACTTTCTTTCCATCCACTTCTTTTTCAACTATTTCTTCTACATGTTCTTCAGCATCTTCTAAAACAACGTTTATGTGTATGTCAAATGCATTAAGCTTGCCAATGTACTGTTTTCCATTCTTTAGTTCCACAATTACTCTTTTGTTTCTTGCCTTATTTAAAGCATCTAGGGGTCTTGAATCTTCCATTTATAATCACACTCCCAAAATTAAAATATAATAAAAGGGTAGATGGTTGCATATATAAACTTTACTATATAAAACACTAGGATAATCAAAAAGCTTATAAATAATTCAAAAATCCCAAACCATATGGTTATAAGTCAAAGAAGATCAAAGAGAAGTTCAACAAGTTCAAGATATAAGAAGAACAGAGGTAAAAGATTGTCTGAGCAGGGAAGAGTTCCTTCCTTAACAAAGGTTGATGAAAGAAAACTAAAAGTGATTAGAACAGTGGGGGGGAATCACAAACAGATATTGCTCAATGAAAATACAGTTAACCTGCTGGATAAAAAAACCAAAAAATATTCTAAAGTAAAGATAATATCTGTTTTAGAAACTCTTGCTAACAGGCACTTTGTAAGAAGAAGCATAATGACTCATGGCTGTATTATCCAGACAGAGAAAGGAAAGGCAAAGATAACAAACAGGCCTGGCCAGGAAGGAGCAATTAATGCTGTTTTAGTTTAATTGATTTTCTTAATTCCAATAACAAACTTTTTTTGCTTTACTTTTTCTTTTGTTGAGAACTTGAATTCTTTAGAAATCTTCCCAAAGACAGTTTTCTTTGAGCCAACTTTTCTCTCTAATTCCATAAGATTTCCTTTAACATAAGTCTCGAAATCAGTATCAAGCTCTAAAACAAGCTCTACCTTATCCATTTTGTTAAGTTCTGCTTTTTTTCTCAGGCTCTGTATTCTTCTTGTTAACTCTCGAAAGTATCCCTCATTCTCAAGCTCAGAATCCATTGTTGTATCAAGATAAATATCAAAATCTTTTCCACTACCAAGAACAAATGGTTTTGGAACAATTTTTAATAAGTTAAGATGCTCTTTCAGATTAACTTCCTTATCTTCAAAAGATATTTTTTCTTTTCCATCCTCAAGGGCTTTTATCACTTTATCCTTGTTCTTATTAATCAATTCAATCATATCTGCTGTTTTCTCACCATATTCTTTTCCAAGGTTTTTGTAATTAATTTTAAAGTCATAGCCAAGGTCAAACCTCTTAACATAGTCTAATTCCTTTATGTTTGTCTGCGATAAGACTGATGATTCAACATCTTTAGTTAGTTTCTTGTCCTCTTCTGAGTGTATAATAACCTTGCCCAATGGCCACCTTATTCCAACCTGTGCTTTTTCCCTTGCTGCAAGAATTGCCTGTATTATATCAGAGGCAAATAAAAATTCCTGCTCAAGCTTTTTGTCTATTTTCTCATGCTTTGGCCATTTTTCAAAGTGGACGCTCCAAGATTCTCCTTTTAAGAACTCCTGGTAAATATGCTCTGATATAAACGGGGTGAATGGAGCAATTATTTTTATTAATCTGTCAAAAACATACTTAAAACTAAATGCCAGTTCCTTATTCTCTTCCTGTGCCCTGTCCCTGATAATCTTGATGTAAGTTCTTGAGAGGTCATTTACTACAAAGTTTCTTATGGATTCTGTTGCATGTGCATAATCATATTTTTCCATGCTTTTCTCAACATCCTTTAATGTTGAGTTTACCCTTGATATAATCCATCTGTCCTCTACCTTTTTGAGATTAATGTTTTTTATATTATTAAGCCTGAAGTTATTGATGTAACTTGCAACATAATAATATGAGTTCCATAAAATATTGAAGAAAGGCATTATTGTCTCGTCAAAGACTGAAAGGCCAACTTTTACATTGTTTCCAAGAGGATAAGAGCACATGAGCAGTCTTACAGAATCTACTCCTCTTTTGTCAAAAACATCATTCGGGTATAATATATTTCCCTTTGACTTGGACATTTTTTCGCCATACTCATCACATAACAAACCTGTAACTGCAACATTCTTATAAGTTAAATCATCAAACAAAAGGGTTGATAAAACATGCAAAGTATAAAACCAGCCCCTTGTTTGGTCAATTGATTCTGAGATAAAATCATATGGAAATCTTTTTTTAAATAGCTCCTTGTTCTCAAATGGATAATGAAACTGTGCAAATGTTGCTGCTCCTGAATCAAACCAGCAGTCAATTACTTCCGGAGTTCTTTTCATTGTTTTGCTGCATTTTGGGCATTTATATGTTAAAGAATCAACAGAGCCAATATGGAGATCATTTACTTTTTTTCCTGTTTTTTGTTCAAGCTCTTTTATGCTTCCTATTGCTTCCATGTGACTGCATTTCTCGTTTTCACAGACCCATATGTTTAGGGGTGTTCCCCAGAACTTGTTTCTTGATAAAGCCCAGTCCTTTGCCTCTGAAATCCAGTTTCCAAATCTTCCCTCTTTAAAGCTTTCAGGATACCAGTTAATCTTATTATTGTTTTTAACTAGCTTATCCCTGAATTTTGAGACTGAAATAAACCATGCATCCATTGCATAATAAATTAATGGGCAGCCTGTTCTCCAGCAGAAGGGATATGTATGCTTGACCTTGTATGTTACAAATAGTTTTCCTTCTTTATCAAGCCTTTTTATTATATCTGGGTCACAGTCCTTTACAAACCTTGCTTTATAATCCTTAACCTCATCTGTGAACTTGCCCTCAAGGTCAACTGGGTTTACAAAGTCGATCCCTTTTTCCTTGCAGATAGTGAAATCATCCTCACCAAAAGCTGGTGCCTGATGAACAAGGCCTGTTCCCTCCCCTGTTGTTACAAAATCAGCAAGAATAAATTTAAATGAATTCTTTAGTTTGTCTTTAAAATAATCAAACAAAGGCTCATATTCCAGATTTTCAAGTTCTTTTCCCTTTATTGTTTTTATTATTTTTCTGTTGTTTTTATCAGGAAAATACCTTTCCAGCAAGTCTTTTGCAATAACATAATAGACTTTTTCCCTTTTCTTTTCTGAAAAATCTGTTTCAACAATCACATAATTTATATCATCCTTTACAGCTATAACAAGATTGCTTGGAAGTGTCCATGGTGTTGTTGTCCAAACCAAATAATATAGTTTCTTGTTTTTGTCAAGCTCAGGAAATTTTTTATAAATATCTTCTTTTGCCTCAAACCTGACAGTTACTGTATCCTCTATAATATCCTGATATCCAAGTGCTACCTCATGGCTTGATAATGGGCTTTCACAACCAACACTGTAAGGAACAACCTTATAGCCTTTATAGATAAGGCCTTTGTCAAACAACTGCTTCAGTGCCCACCACTCGCTTTCCATGTAGTTTTTTTCCATGGTGATATAAGGATTATCCAAATCAACCCAGAAGCCCATTCTTTCAGTCATATCAGACCATTCCTTTACAAATGAGAAAACATCTTTTTTGCATATATTAATAAATTTCTCAACGCCAAATTTGTAAATGTCTTTTTTTGTCTTTAGATTTAATTTTTTCTGGACTTGGATTTCAACAGGCAGGCCATGGCAGTCCCATCCGCCTTTTCTTGGAACAGCAAAACCCTTCATAAAATTATATCTGCAAACCAAGTCCTTTGAAACCCTTGCCTCAACATGATGCAATCCAGGAGGCGCATTTGCTGTTGGAGGCCCTTCCAGCCATGAGAATAATGGCTTTTTATCTTTTGGATTTTCCTGAAGAGAATCATAGATAAGCTTCTTATTTTTCTTCCAAAATGCAAGTATTTCTTTTTCTATTTTTCCAAAATCATATTTTTTGTCCATTTTTTATCCTTATTTGTTCTTGTTTTTTTATTTGTTTATATTTATTTCTATTAGTGAGGGTTTGCCAGCTTATAAAGGGCCAGCATTTATATAATAATGATAATAGAAATAAAACTAATAATGCAGCTAATATTAAAAGGTAATAAGTATAAATTGGATTTCATAAGAAAGAAAAGTTATAATAAATATATAAACTTTTTGTTATTATTTGGATTACTTTAAGAAGTAAACCCCATTTGGTTGAACTTCTCCATCAAATTTTCTTTTTGATAATAAGTCTGTTCTGCCTTTATATCTAGAGACTGAAACCATATCATTGCTTACATTTATTATTACAACTAGTTTTTTATTTTTTCTGAGCCTTGATATAATGAATAATCTCTTATCTGAATAGATAATTTTCTGTTTATAGAGCTGATTAAGCTCTGGAATCTTTGTTCTTATATCAAGCAACCTCAAATAGTTATTTAGAACATTGTATCTTATTGATTTTTTATTCCTGTTTTCTTTACCCCTGCCAGATAATTTCTTGAGCCAATCAAGCTATGTATGTAAATACCAGGCACACCTCGGCTTGCTATGATAATTGATTGTGATGAGATAAATCTTTTTACTTCTTTATTGACCATGGTTTTCTTATTAGGGTTATTTATTGCATCAAAATAATTTATATTTAATTCATAGGGGGCTTTGGTTCCATCTGGCATAGACCTATATGAGATAAGACCATTATGCTTTTTTACTCTATTAAGAAGATTATTGAATTGTTTTTTTGTAAGCAATCCCTTTGCACCAACCACATTAATACCATCATGTGAGGCCAGGAAATTAAAGAACAGATTCTCAGCTTTTAATGGTTCTATTCTTTTATAGAATCCCTGCAAATGAGATGTATCCTCTCTTATGAATGCATCCAATACAAGCAAGGGAAGATTGACCTGATAGACCATATGTGCCTCATCACCCTTGCCAAAATAGGATATGTTATATTTATGTGGGGTATGTGTTTCAGTGATTAAGATAGCATAAGGTGCTACATAACTTAATATAAGCCGAAGAAGTTTAACAATCTCGTGACTATTCTTCAAATTAAAGCACGAGGTTCCCAGTTCTTTCCACAGAAAACCTACTGCATCTAATCTAATAATCTCAATTCCATTTGAAAGATAAAGCAATAGTATGTCAATAGTCTCAAGCAAAACATCTGGATTTTTAAAATTCAGGTCAACCTGATTATCACTGAAAGTTGTCCACACATATTTTAATCCATTTCTTGTTTTAAATCTTGTTAATAGGGGGTTTGTTCTTGGCCTGAAAACCAAAATTGTATTAACTTTTCTATCAAAAGCAATGAAATAATCCAGGTATTTCTTATCCCCTTTTAGAAACCCCTTGAACCATTTGCTCTCCTTGGAATGCTCTCCTTGGAAACATGGTTTAATACAAGGTCAGCCATCAAATGATAATCTTTTGCAATTTTCTGGATATCTTTCCAATTTCCTAATTCCGGACTAACATTTTTATAATCAATTATTGAAAAAACATCATCAGAGCTAGGGAAAAACGGCAAAACATGAACCCCCGTAATCCTATTTTTGGTATATTTTCCAAGAAATCTATATAGGGTTTTTAATGGTTTTTCTTTGCTAGTCTTTATAGAATCCCCATATGTAATCAAAATAGAGTCTTTCTCTGATAAAAATAATTTATTTCCATATTTTTTTCTCTTACTCTTGATTATTGGTTTATTGTAATATTTATTTATAATATTATTTAGCTTTAGAAAAATCTGGTCTGTATTATTATATGGGTATATTATTTCTAGTTTATTTTTTATTTTTGGCAAAATCTGTTTTTTATCCATTAGTTTGTTACCAGTAGAGATTTATAGAAGTTTTATACATAAACCCATTTGGGCTCTTTCTTGAACTTTTTTCTGTATTGGGTGATTGTGATTATGGGAGGTCTTTGTTTCTCTTTTATTACTATTTTTTTCAGATTATATGCACGATCTTTAGTATGTTCTATAATCCT
>JAFCEA010000066.1 GCA_017609385.1 Candidatus Woesearchaeota archaeon | reverse complement strand
GTAAATTAGAGATTATGGGCAAAAGGGGCTCTTAAGTTTTGAGAATAAGAGAAATAGTAAGAAAAAAGTTTAATTGGGATAATATTATTGATAAGTATGTTGAGGTTTATGATTCAATTATTTAAGATGATTCTTTTCTAAAAATTTAATGTTGCTATATCTTCTTTTAGTGTAATCCAAATCAGGATTTTTTTCAAAAGCTTCTTTTATTTCTTTTATCCCATCAGACATACTCATTCTCATTTTGATTCCAAGAGTTTTTCTTATTCTACTGAAATCCACTTTATAATCTCTTTTGTCAACATCCTTGTTTTCTATAACAACATTTGCTGAAGGAATTACCTCTTTTATTAGCTCACCTATCTTATTGATTGTGTAGTTGTTCTCTTCTGTTCCAACATTAAAGGTTTTTCCTCCAACAACATCAATTGGAGCCTCCAGAACAGATATTATTGTGTCTGCAACATCTGCAACATGAACGTTTGGTCTCCACTGGTCACCTCCAAATATAGTTATTTTATTCTCCTTCAATGCCTTTGCTGTAAGCAGGTTGACAACTAAATCAAATCTTGGCCTGTGTGAAAAACCAAAAACAGTGCTTAACCTTAATATTGTAGGCCTGAAATTCTCATCCATCATTTCAGTAAGGGCATTCTCAGATGCAATCTTCATCTTTGCATATAAAGAAACTGGATTAAGTTCTGATTCTTCATTCAATAGCTCATCTCCTTTTGAGGCGCCATAAACACTGCATGAAGAGGCATAAACAAGGCGGTTTATCTGGAAGTGCTTGCACATAAGCGCTATTGTCCTTGTCGCGAGATAGTTTATTTCCTGTGTTTTTCTTGTGTCTAATGCGCATGCAGGGTCCCCAACAATTTCTGCTAAATGAACAACTGCATCAACATCCTGCAATGCCTCGCTTACATAGCTTATATGCCTTGTATCGCCCTCTATTATTTTTAGTTTTGGATTTAATTTAATTCCTTCAAGAGACTTTTTTACATACGTGAAGTTATCTAAAACATTAACTTCATAACCCTTGCCAAGAAGCTTTCTCACAAGAACAGAACCAATATATCCTGCACCACCAATAACTAAGATTTTGTTAAGGTGTTTTTTTAATTTAGGATTTATGTTAAAATAGGATAAATCTATTCCTCCTGATAATAAAACAAAATCTTTCACAACCTTGTTTTTGTCAACTAAAGGTAAATTTGGAATCTTTTTGTTTTTGAGAATATTTAATATTTCTTCTTTTGGGGTGTTTGTATAAGCATATATCGGATTTTTGTTCATAACCTCAGAAACCTTTTCATCAATGCCTACTCCTCTTAATATCCCCCTTCTTATATCTCCATCTGTTACCATGCCACAAAGTTTTTTTGATTCATCTACAACTATTGCTGTTTTTATTGCTCCTTTGTCTATGACTCTCATTGCTTCTTTTATTGTCTTGTTTTTGTTTACCAATAATCTTTCTATCTTCACCATTTTAAAAATACCTCAAATCTTTTAGTTTTTGTTTCATGTTTTATTGCCTGACTATATCTGTTACATTAATAAATGTGAAGGGTGCTTTTTTGGATGAGTAGTAAACATCGTCACTTAGCATACTATAATCCATGCCAAAATAAAAGTTAAAGATTACTCTAAAAGTATTGACAGGTGTTATAGTATCATACAAAAGCTCATTTCCTCCATTAGGAAGATAGTATGTATTAAATATTCCCATTCTTTCTTTAAGCATTTCTTCAGTTGGGTTATCCCACCCTCCTCCGTCAGGCTTGCTAGGTAAATCAAATAAGGTGGCTGGACCTTGGTCTGCCTGCAAAATTATAATTGGAGGAATATCTGATTTTGATAGGATTATTTCAATAAGATTCTCTAAAAGTTTGTTTGTATACGTTAATTGATTTAGATAGTTCTCTCTCTGTTTCCAAGGAAAATCACTGTTTTTAACAGTTGTCATAAGGGGGTTACCATTTACATCAAACAAATAAGGAGGATGGGGTATATTTATCTGTGAAAAGGCAAAAATAGGCTCTTTGGATTTGTGCAATTGTGACAATCTTTCAAAAGAGCAATATACTCTCTTCCTTTTTAAGTATCCAATTTTATTATCAATAATCCTCAACATCGTTGGTTCAATTAGTTTTCTAAGAGTTCCATATTCTGAACCACAGCCATGTAAATCTGCATTAGGATTACGCGAACAAAAGCTAACATCATGGAAAAACTTGTAACCTTTTGATTTTAAAAAGTTCATTACCTTACTATTTTTATACATCAAAACAGGAATGGTCCTATCTTTAGCTTGCGGACCCAGTATCTTATTTAGATAAGTAATATGCTCCATATTCAGCGAAGATGCAAAAGCAAATTGTGTATTAACATAATTTCCTTGGCTGTCAGATGGTATATAAAAGCCTTTTTTGGTAAGATAACTAATAAACTCACTGTTGTCATAATCATAAATTTCCTTGAGGTTGCGTGGATTTGCATATCCATCTAATGCAATATAATAAATGTCAGGAAGTACGGTCAGATTATTTTGTGTTGGTATTTTTTCTGAAATTAATGTATCTTCAAAATCATCTTTTGGTGTGAATCTAAAACCACTCAAATTAACTACGCTAATTATAAATAAAAAAAGAGCTATAATATTAAGAATATTTGTAAAGTAATTTAATCTTCTCTTTGTTCTTAAGATAAAATAAATTGCAAATATAAAAATAATAAAAGAAGTAAAAATAAGAAGTTTAGGACTTCCGATTAAAAAATCCCCTATTTTAAATCCTTTTATTACATAAAAAAAATAACTGTATGGAAAGATAAGAAATAAAATAACAGAAACTCCTATTCCTGCTTTTTTAATGTTCTTTATTATAAGTGCTAAAAGCAGTAAAGTAATAGCTGTGAAGACCAACCCCAAAAGAATGAAGTTGGTTAACATTGTTATGTAGAATGGAATATTTTCTACAAGAGAAGCAAAAAGGAGTATGTAAGCTATTACAAACAAAAATGGGTGTACAACAAAAGGTTTTATCTTACTTTTTATGTTTGATCTTCTCATTTTACTAATTATTTTTTAAAAAAATCCTGGATTGTCTTAATCATATAATCTAGTTCCTCTTTTTTCATGTTTGGATAAAGCGGAATGTTCAAGATCCTGTTTGATAATGTCTCTGTTTTTGGCAAGTCGCCTTCTTTATGGCTATATTCCTTTTTATATAATGTTTTTAGATGAACTGGCTCAAAGTATATCTTGTTCATTATTCCATTTTTTACTAAATGTTGCTGTAAGCCATCCCTTGTTTTTTTATCCTTTAGCTGTATTGTATACATCTGGTAGACCTGAAAATGATTTTCAAGCTCTTTTGGAATTGTTATAGCATCAATTTTTGAGAGAGATTCACTAAGATAATGTCCATGTTCTCTTCTTATTTTTATGATTTTTTCAATTTTGTTAAGCTGTGAAAGGCCGAGTGCTGCACAGATTGTGGGCATCCTGAAATTATAGCCTGCCTGGATATAGTCATTATCCTTTGTTGAAGAGAAGTAATCCTCTGCTAATTCAACACGTCCATGCGATCTTATTAGTTTTGATTTTTCATATATCTCTTCTGAATCTGTTACAATCATTCCCCCCTCTCCTATGGCTAAAACTTTGTTTTGGCAAAAGCTGAACATCGCTGAATGCCCAAAAGTGCCAACTTTCTTATTGTTTATGTTAGAGCCAATTGATTCTGCTGCATCTTCAATTAATAATAAGT
>JAFCEA010000065.1 GCA_017609385.1 Candidatus Woesearchaeota archaeon | reverse complement strand
TTGATTTACATATTTGGTTATATTATCTGTTTGGTCCCATATCTCTAAATTTAAGGTTGCATTTTCAAAAGCAGAGTATGCATATTCAAAATTTATTACACTAAATACCAAATTGCCATTGGAATAATCTAATATTGTGCATTGAGAACTTGAACAATTCTCTCCGTCTGCTAAGACTCCTGCCCGTATAAAACTTAGGTTGTATAATGTTAAAATTGCTGCTCTGTTTAAGCATGGCAGTGCACTAAGAGATGCATTAAGACTTAAATAATTGTGTGATATATTAATGTATGAATCAAGGTCTGCATCATCAAAGTTGATTGTTTGAGCTGAGAAATTTATTATGAATCAAGGTCTGCATCATCAAAGTTGATTGTTTGAGCTGAGAAATTTATTAATCCTTTATCTGGAATACCAATTGTTGCATTTTCTATTGCTGTCCAGTCCCCCAGTTTTGAGTCATTCGCAAATTCTGAAAAATTAGTTGTTAGATTATTCTTGAAGTTATTCCATGTTGGTTCAACATCAACATTATTAATTGAGAAATAAGAGTCAGAACCATCGCTTCCAAAAATACCCCCACATACAGACTTGTTGCTATAAGCTTTAGCAAATATCTTATAATTACAGTTTCCATCACCACTTATTGTTGTATCCCAGCTATGGTTATAGTATATGTCGCTTTCATCAATATCAATTCCAATGAGGTGCTCAAAATCAGCATAAGTAAAAGTTAGGTTAATATCCTCATCTTCATCTGCGTTAGTTGCACTTGCATTAACAACTATTGTTCCATTTACAACCTCCCTCCCATCTGGATAAATAATCCTTACAGTTGGGGGTGTTCTTCCTAAACAAAAACCAATTGTTGCTGAAACAGATGCCTTGCCAGTTATCTTAGATGGTATGATTGTATTTTGATAAATAATATAATTAAAAATTAAAGAGGTGAGAATAAACAATATTGTCAGCAATGCAATTATATTATTAGATATACGGCTTTTGCTCTTTATTTCTCTCCAGCCATTTTCTCTTTGTTTTTTTATTTTATTACTCTTCATTTATCCTCATAAATTTTTGAATAGAATATTTGACTTGCCATGTTTTCAAAAACTCTTTTAATTCATCTAGCTTATTTATTGGAATCAGAACATTATTTCTTCCAACAATACTTCCATTTAACGAATCTAAGAATCCTTTCTGGCCTTTCCTTCCCTTCAATGCATAACCAAAAAGGGTTTTTTTAGAATGATTAAGTGTCTTTAAATCATACGTTAATAAGACAAGAGTTTCTACATTAAGTGCCTTACTTATAAATTTATTTTCTTTTATGCTGAATCCGTTTTGAATTAATTTTAAATAAAAACTATCTTTAAATAAATCATCAACCAGCAAGGATTTAATATATACTTTTGTTTGCTTTTTATTAAAAATTTCCTTTAATTTAAGAAGAATATTTTTAGTATGATTATTATTACCTTTAAAGATTATTACCAAACCAATCTTAGTTGCTTTTTCTTTTCCACTATACCCTAATAGAACTACATCAACAATACCTTTTTCTTTGCATATTTCCTTTAATTGCTTTATCTCTTTCCTGATATCTGAAAACATCTATTGTTTATTATCAACATAACTCATATATAAACCTTTTGTTGTTGATTATCAACTAAGAAACCTTTTTGAGTTATAAACAAAATATTGTTTTATACAACCCTCTTAAAAACAAACCTTGCCTTGCCAGTATAGTTGCCATAGGCTGCATCTCTTGGAGCAGAAGCTGAAAATGACAGCTTTTTTTCCTCACCTGGTTGGAGAACAAAGCAATTGTCTGATACAGAGACCCAGTCTGCAAAGTTGCCATGCAGGCTAATATAAACCTTTAATGGATGATTCTTTTTGTTTGACACAAAAACATACCTTGTACATGAATTGCCTGCAGGCATAATCATCCCAAAGCTTATTTTTTCAGTATCTACATCAAAGCCAGCATGATCTCCCACTATAAGGCTCATATCGAATTCTCTTACATCTTCTACTATGTAGAATGAATAAAAAAGAATTGTTGCTGTTATGCTTATTAGTGCAATAACAAGCAATAAGATAAAAAGATAATTTTTTTTCACTGTAATCACTTCTTTCCTGCCTTTTGCTTTCTTTCACTCCCCCCTTTTTTAGTAATCCAGATAATATCTATAATAATAAGAAGGATAATAATTAGTATTAATATTGTTGTTGTGCTAAGGCTTATTGTTATTGCTTCTGGTTTTTCAATTAATGCCCCTTTTTTTTCAATAACCTTAACCCTACCTATTTCTACTGTTGTTTTATCCTCATAATAAATAGTCATCTTAACATCATAAGTTCCAGTTTTAACATTGTTAGTGTCCCAATAAGATGTTATCACCCCCTTTTCCCAAGGGGCTAAATCTATGTTAGGTGTTTTGATAATTTCATTATTTATTTTTATTTCACCATAAACATTTTCTATCTTGTTGCCCCAGTCACTCTCAATCTCAATATCAAATTTGTTTATTTTATCTTTTTCAAATTCTTTTGTGTAATTGATTATCTTAATATTAAGTTTTCCTATCTTAAAATTTTTCTCATCTTGTTTTGTTTTTCCATCATAATTTAATTTTGCAACAGCCCTATATGTTCCTGCTGAATACCCTATTGTACTAAGCTGTGCATTCAATGTTTCTTCTGTGTTAGATTTTAATGATTTCTCATCTGTATAAACTGTGGTAAGCTTTTCATTATCTGGGCTGTAAACATCTATTCCTGCCCTTATGCTGTTTATGTCTTCTTCTCCAAAACTTTTTACATTAACAGCAAAATTAACTGGTTCATTAAGATTAGCATCTGATGCACTAAGGCTCATATCAACATATTTTCCAGGGTTAAGAACATTTATAATAATATAAACCATAACATTTGAGGATGTTCCAACAGTACCCCCTGTTTTTGATTGGTCAATTATCTCTTCTGCTATAATCCAGACCTTATGATGTCCTGGTTTTTCAACCTTTTTTGGCAGCTTGAGTATAACCTTAAATCTTCTGTCAGTGCTGTCAGACTCGATAAAGGTTTTGCTTAAGGTTATATATTCTGATAAATATCCTGAAACAGATAGCTTAACATCCAACCTAGATGCTGTAACTCCAAAATCAAGTGTTTTTTCAAGCCCTGGCTCAAAATCTATTTCCTTGTTAGCAGGAGAATATATTCCCACTGCATTTATGGGCTTTATAAGAATAAAACTAAAAAACACAAAAAAAACAAACAGGGTTATTCTCTTTAGTTTGATTATCATCATACACCATATAAAAATAAGTTTTATATAAAAAACAGAAAAAATATTATTTAAATTTCTACAGCTCCTGCAGTGATTGTACTTGTCTTGGATCCTGGTGTTGCATCACTTGGTATTAGGATTCTTACATCAAAATTTAATGTATCACTATTATCATTAGCAAGGAATCCGCCGCCTGTGCTATTACATACTATTATAGTAGTTGTATTAGCAAGGTACCATTGACCTTCTGTTAATTCTAAACTAGTGGCAGGACATGAGTCTGCTTCTGCATTACTGAAATTCCAATAATACTCTGCACTATATGTTGCGCCATCTCCAATAAAACCAGCTGCATTATTGCTAATAGTTATGTTAAGACTTACATTCTTGTTTCCAATATTTTCCAAGACAAGATTTCCACCACCATTTGCAGGTGCAAATCCAGTGCAATTTGCAGTAAGTGAACCCTGCATAGTATCTAAAGTGCAGAAATCATAACCAGCTGCAACTGTTCCTGATCCCCAGTCAATAGAGGCTGTTGTCCAATTAACCTCTGTTAATGATGATATTGTAAGAGCTAGAGTAGCATCATCTGTTGGTGCAAAGCCAGTTATAAGTGGTATTCTTATCCTAGCCAGCCTGTTTAAGCTGATTAATGTTCCTCCTAATGAAATAACTATTGCTCCAATTAGCAAGATTGCCAAGGTTTTGTTTGATATTTCCTCCATTTTTTATCCTCCTTATTTTATTTCAAACCTAATATTTGCACTATCTTCTTTTATTTCTTGTGGCTCCTCTAAATTTAAAAGGATATTTCCCCCTGATGTTGAAACTGTTCTTTCAACAGGGGTTGTTTCTTTTACACTAACAGATT
>JAFCEA010000064.1 GCA_017609385.1 Candidatus Woesearchaeota archaeon | reverse complement strand
TTTTTTCAATAACTCAACTATCTTTTTTCCGTCGGTCTTGCCTCTTAGCTTGGCCATTGCCTGGCCCATCAAAGCATTAAAAGGAGCGCCTTTGTTCTTTGCAATTATTTCTTTTAGAATTTTCTTTATTTCTTCGTCGCTCATTAGCATATATTTTGAGTAATCTATTTTTTTACCTTGTGCTCTTTCAACTAAAATCTCAAATACTGCCTCTTTTGATAGATTTCCCTTGTTAAGATAATCAAGAATCTCTTCAATATGTTTGCTTACATCAATCTCTTTGTTGTATCTTCTCTTTATTTCTTTTCCAGAATTCATTAAAATATCTGCAATAAATAATGGCTTAATATTTTTATATTTCTCTGCAAGCCTTATGAAAAACTCTGTTTTGCCGGATTTTGTTATTAAATCTGCCAGATCCTTGTTTAATTTGAAATCCTTTTCAAGTCTTTCTGACCTATCTGTTATCAGCTCTGGAATCTTTATTTTGCTTATATCCGGCCTTATAGTCTTAATATCTGTCTCAGGATACATACGTGCAGAGCCGGGCATTGGCCTCATAAAGCTCGTTGTTAAGTCCTTGTTAGCTTTTCTAACTTCTTTTTTTATCTCCTGCCCTTTTTCCATTAATTTAAGATGCCTCTTTACCTCGTTCTCTATTATTTTTGGCATGTTTTTTAAGTCCTGGAAACCTTTTATTTCAACCCTTGCCTTATCTTTTATAGAAAGATTCACATCCTGCCTTATTGTGCCCAGGCCCCTTTTTACCTTGCTTGTTGACCTTAAAATCATTCCTAGCTTTTTTGCAGCCTCTTTGCAGTGCTCTGGATCTTTTATATCTGGCGTTGTTGCAATCTCAATCAATGGAATTCCCAATCTTGAAAGATTATATGTATCTTCTTTTTCAGTTCTTTTGACAATCTTTGCAGCCTCTTCTTCCAGGCAAATAGTTTCAATTCCAACCTTGCCTTTTGATGTCTCAATAAAGCCATCTGTTGCAATCAAGGCAGTCCTTTGAAAGCCAGCAGTGTTTGAGCCATCTATAACTGTTTTTCTCATAAAGCAGATTTTGTCAACAATCTTTGCATTAAGCATTAAAGAAACCTGCAATGCTATTTCCAATGCCTCTTTGTTAACATCATGGGGCGGCTCTTCATCTAGTTCAACTAAACAAGTTGTATTAGAATAAGCCTGATAAATAAATTGTTTTCCCCTTTTAACCTCATGCAGGGCAGCAACATCAACCTCGCCTCTTTCACCAGCACTTGCCCTTAATTTCCTTTTAACAATAATATCCGGCTTGTCATCCCTTATAATAGAAGGGCAGTTGCAGAATAATTTATGAGTGTCAAGCTGCTGATGTATCTCAATTCCGCATTTGAAATTAAGCTTTTTATAGTCTAATTGCATAATCAAATAAAAACATAAGAACTTTATAAATCTTGCTGATTATCTTTGCCAGATAATAATGCTTTTCTTTTTCACTTCACGTATGCGGTGCAGAGGTATGTGTGATTCTTCCTCTCCAACAATCATGAAATTTCCTTCAATGCTTTTTATGTCATTAAATCTTATTTCCCTGTTCTTGCTTGAAACCCTGTCAAAATATGCAATAGAATAATCTTCTGGGTTTTCATTTTTGTCCCATTTGACCTTGTTCAATAAATCAAGAATATACTGCATCTTTCAGCTAAGGAATGTTTTATCTTCAACTCTTTCTGAGATTTCTCCCTTGAGGTTTTTTGTAATTAGCTCTTTGACTTCCTCTTTCTTGTAGTTGCTTAAAAGCCAGGCCAATTTAATAAAAGTTGTTTCAGCTGTCATATCACTTAGATGGCCCAAAACTCCGATTTCCTGCAATTCCCTCATTGGTGTATAAACATTCATCTGCAAGCGGCCATATATTGTTTGAGATGACATAACCACAATTAAACCTTTTTTTATCATCTCTTTTAAGCTTGTAAATATTTTCTTGTTTTCCTTTGTGTATTCATCAATCTCTTCATTTGGCAGGTGGCCAAGGCCAGTTCCTTCAATAACCAATCCATCAAAGTTTTTGTAAGCCAAAAATTCCTCAGCAAACATGTTTGTATGTGTTTTTATTAAGCCAACTTTTATTTTTTCATTAAAAAGACTTAACTTTAATTTCTTGTTTTTATCTTCCCTGTTGTAGCCCTTTTTCATGAAAGAAATATTCTTTTCATTAAAGTTAACCCTTGCAATAGGTGTTGTATTTATTGGCCTGAAAGCATCCCTTCTTGAGGCATGCATTTTTCTTGTTTTCAAAGCTGGCAAGATCAAGCATGACTCATCATTTAGGTTTTCATGCATGCATATTGCAACATCAGCAAAATCAGAATTTGCAATAAAATAACAGGCAGATATTAAATTCAGGCCAGCATCGCTAGAGCCGCGGTCAGAGCTTCTTTGGGAGCCAACCAATATAACAGGAACAGGCAAATCCTCAAGAATAAATGCCAAAGCAGCACTTGTGTAATGCATTGTGTCTGTCCCATGGGTTATTATTATGCCATCAACTCCTTTTTTAACCTCTTTTTCAATTTCTTTTGCCATAAGATTATAATGCACAAACCTCATCATCTCAGACTGCATGCTTGCTATCTTCCTTGACCTTATGTTTGCAATCTTCTTTAACTCAGGAAACATATCAATAATCTCGCTTGGAGAGAATTTTGCACTAACAGCTCCTGTCTTGTAATCAACCTTTGAGGCAATTGTTCCGCCAGTGTGCAGTATGGAAATTGTTGGAAGTTTCTTGTCAAACTTGACTTCAGATGTTTTTTCCTTTTTCTCTTTGTGGCTCTTTACAAGCTTTATTGACTTTATGTTCTTTTTATCAATTCCAATGTTATAGCCGCTCTCAAGCTTAAGAATAACAATATCCTCTTCAGTCTCAGGAACAGGCATAAGAATTCCATTTAGCTTTTTTTCCTTTGTCTCAACAACAACACTATCTCCTGTTTTTGGTTCCATATAATCAAATTACTTTATTTATTATTTAAATGTTTTTATTCTTAAATAGATATCTCTTAGGGGAATACTGTTGAGTTGCATATTCCTTAATAAGTCTAAAATATTCTCTTTGTTGTTCTGTTGATGCATTTCCATCTTCTGCCAGAAATTTCTCATCAGTAAATAATTTGTTTCCTTCTCTATATCTTGATGAAACTTTTATTAATTCAACATTCTCGATTGTTCCAATATAAAGCTTTTCTCCTGAAAAACTGGCATATATCTCATTTTTCTCAGGAAAAGGCCTAATCATGAATTCAAAAAAACGCAAATTTAATGACTCATCGAGTTTATTTTGTTTTTCATATATTTTAATTTGGATAATATCATCTTTTTTTAGGGTACTATTAAGAATCAGATATTTTTCTGCAATAGTATGAAAAGTAAGATTTATACTACCTGAATGCGGCATTAGGAAACCATGCTTACTTGGTTTATGATTAATTATAATACATCCTTTATAACCATTAAGCTTATATTCACACATATGGATATTAGAATAATAGGTTATTTTAGTGTTTTCATTGAAAATAATCTCCCTTAAATAATCAAAAATCTGGTCTTGTGCTGACTTTTCGAATTCCATACTCTTAAAAATTTTAAGATTATATATAACCTTTTTTATTAGTCCTGTTTTGAAAAAAATAAACAAAGCACAGCAAACCTTAATGTGCCACGCTAAAAACAGATTTAACCTTGTCAATAACAGGCTGGGTTTCCAGCTGTGGGTTATCTAAAACCCATTTATATAATAATGGAGATACTATTGCTGCAAATGCAATGTCCCATAAAGGTTAACATAAAGGACTGCTTAAAGAACAGCATTCCTGTTCCAATGCCTGTTATTGCATCATAGATTAAAGTTCCTACAACAGAGAATTTAACATAATTCTTTATATTGCTTTTCCTGTTTTTGAAGTAAAATCCAGCAGCAATTCCAAGTAATGCGTATGTGCCAGCAGTCATAATAGACCAGACACCTAAAGTTCCTGTTATCAAGTCAAAGCTTAATATTGCAAGAAGAGTGAAAAATAATCCTGCTAGCTTGCCCCATCTCTTTGCAAAAGGCATCATTGTAGCCATTATTGGCTCAACATTTGGAGGATGAGGAACAAGCCTTAAAACAATTACAGTAAAAAGGCCAATAGCATACTTAATAAGATTTTTTGGTTTTTTCATTTAATCACCTTTTTAATTAGGAAATATTCAAATAATATAAAAACGTTGCTCTAATAAGAGAATTTACCAAGTTGTATAGCAAGATTTAAAAACATATAAATTCATTTTGTTTTATATGAGTGGATATTATTCAAGCACCATAATGCAATATGAGCAAATAAAAAGGATTGTCAGCCATATCATATCTGCTTTACTGCTCTTTCTTATTAGTGATTTCTATATCTCAAAAATATTGAAGATTTCAAACTGGTATTTCTTTTTATCTGATTTTTATATATTTATAGCATATATTCTTATTTATGCATTTGTAACTGCCCTTTTCTCTGAAACCATTGTATATCCTGTTTTAAAAAACAGATTATTTCAAAGATATGAGTTTATACTTATTCCCTTAATTTTTATTATAATATTTCTTGTCTTTTGCATTAAATTCAAGATTATTGATATTATGGAGCAATACCATATTTTCTCAATGTTCTTCAAATAATTTTCAATACAGGTCAAAATTATTGAATTGCCTTTATATTCTCATAATATCTCTCAATCCCATGTCCTGATGCAGGCATGTTATATATCTTAGAAATTTTAACACCTTTTTGAGTATGGGTTTCATCTTCTCCATGGGATGTATATAGTTCAAAGAATTTTATCTTCACCTTGGTTTCCAGATTCTCCTTTCCAAACTCCCAGAACATACCAACTTTAAGGGATTTGGGATCATCAATCTGCCTCAATGATGGTAACCTTATTCTTGTAACATAATCATCATCAAAAGGGTTTTTCTCATCACCAAGATTTTGATATATGAAAACTTCCTTAGCTCCCGCCATTGCTACTGCCTTTCTTAGTTTATCAATATAGCCAAAACCGCTTGCCATTAGTGCTCCTGTAAGATAAACTTTCTTTGCTTTTAGTTTTCCTGCATTTGCCCAGTTAATAAATGTATCACAGCCCTGGCTATGGCACCATAACTCATTTACACTAAGTTTCTCAATATCTTTATAATTGTCTTTTATGTCCATTGGTGAGTTTCCAATATTGGTGAAGACTGCACGCACTAAATTTAGGATTAAATTTCCATCAGGATTTGGGGTAAGAATATAGTCAAATTTCTCTCCAAATGGATTTATCATTATGCCTTTTTTAGTTTGCTCTCTTGCATAATCAACTCCATAATACATGCTAACTATAAATATTCTATCTGCATATGTCCATCCAGATAATTGTTCTGTAATTTCCTCAAGACTCATCTGTTCTGGTTTATAGAATTCAGTTTGGCTTATATTAAGCTTAAGTGTATTAGGATTATAATTCTGATTAGCCAGGGCCTGGGCTGGAAAGAAGACAAGCTTTCCTACTATTAACCCAGAAACTACTATAATCCCAATCTTGTGTCCAATAGTTCTCATATGACTAGACTTGGTTTGGGCCCTTGAATAATGTTAAATCACATATTTTTTGAGCTCTTCTGATTCTTTTTCTTTGTACGCTTTCTTAGCTTTCTCAACCCTGTTCTGGATTTCAACTATTTCCTCTGTGGTTGGTTCTCTGAAACCAATAAATTTTTTTACAAGAAATCTCTTTTCTGGATGTTCACAATAGTAAACATCCCTACCCTTGTTATATTCATCTTTATAAGACATTACAAGAAGCGGCCTCTTTACCTTTAGTTCAGAAAGTTGATTATACTCTTTCCTTACAAGAATATCCATTCCATAAGAAAGACTCTGCGGACGCCAAAGACGCTTCTGTAGCCTATGAACTGCATAAGTAGCAGCGCTTACTATAACAACTGTTGGAACTATCTGCCATACTTGGTCAATAATTTCTTTTAAAGATTCCATATTATATCCATATATAATAAACAGCTATATAAATATTTGTTTTTGCAGAGATTTTATAATATATTTATGCAATAATCAAAAACATTGAACTCATAATTATTGCCAGAATTCTTACAGCTTAACATTTAAAATTATTTCTCATAGAAATAGTCTTTTAGCTTTGGGTCATAGGGTCTCATGCAGATAAGGTTTACAGCAGGCTCATCCAGGGTCTTTAGCTGGTGAGCTGTTTTTGGCATGATTCTCTTGAAAGCAGAATAAATCAGATTCTGGGCTATTGCAGGAAGCTTTTCATTAATTTTATGGCATGTGATTATTGTCTTGCCGAAAAGCGGAAGAAAGGATTCAATTGTTTTAAT
>JAFCEA010000063.1 GCA_017609385.1 Candidatus Woesearchaeota archaeon | reverse complement strand
CATTGAAGGTAATGAGGTCATTTCAGTTGCACATAATCCTACAAACAAATTCTTCTGCCTTATTTTGCCTAAAATACTCTTAACTAACTTTCCTTTCTTTGATAAGATTTGAAGCTCCTCATCTGGCTCATCCAACAATACACTTTGATAATGTTCTGCTTTATCTAAAACATCCATAAATTTGTCTATGTCCTCACATATCCTTGTATAATTAAATGTTGGGTCAAGTGTCCATAAGACTTGTTTTAATATTGTAGATTTCCCGGTGCCACCCTGTCCGACAGCAGCCAGCCAATATTCACTATTGTTTTTTTTAGTTCCAAAGTAAATATCAGCTATACTCCAAATAAGCTTTTTCTCAAAATATACCCTTTGTTTTCTATCATACACATGCGAGAACCAATCCATAAATTTATTTACTCGGGATTCTGAATTACTGCTAAGAAGTTTAGTTCTAAAGTTCTCTTTAAATTCATCATAATGTTTTGTGCTATGAATTGCCATTTTAAAAGTTCTGCGGTTCTGGAAATTTCCCTATATCATTCTCAAGCTCATCTTTGTGATAGCCAGACAATGAAACAAATTTTGTTATAAGAAAATAACCTCTTTTTAAATCATCAAAAGTACTATTATTTGTTTCGTACTCTTCCATCAATTTATCAAGTTCCTCAACCTCTTCTCCATAATTTTTTCTTAGGTCATCAAGCTTGTTGTGCCTCATAAAGTCATAAAGCCCTTTCAGTGTAGTCCAGCAGTCAAAAAATTCATAGCTTGAAGTTATTGTCTTGTTGTCAAGAAACCCTGCTTTCAGGCTTCTCAGCAGATGGCCATACTGCTGGATAAGTATCCCTTCCTGTTCCAAAATATTGAAGGAAAGTCTGTATTTATCCATAAACACAGATGCTTCTTTCTCTTCATTACTCCTACTGTCATATCCGCTTCGGTTGTATGCCATTTATTTCCCCAGCAACTTTTTGTCTATCTCAATAAAACCCCTGCCAAGAGCCTCAAAATCTTTTTTTAAAAATTCCAGGAATGATATGCTGCCTTCCTTCTGGATTACAAAAGCAATGGCTTTTGACAGGCCTTTCTTTGCCTCAACATTATAGGCAGAGTAAACCTTCTGCCTGTTTCCCTGCTTGTCATCCTCAATTTCCAGCCTTCTGATAAACATTTTATTGCCTATATGCTTATTACAACTCCTGCGTTTGCAGCCAGTTCATTCAGTATTGTCTGGTTTCTGAAAGCAAGGAATGCCGCAATGCCTGCTGCAATGGCTGCTGCAATGGCAAGCCATTTCATAAGGTCAAGGTTTTTCTGCCCTGTAATATTAGCTGCACTTGATGCTGCCCTTGCCGCAAGGTTGTCAATTATCTTGCTGTCAAACTCTGAGTAAAGCTCAAAGAAATCCTTTGGCACAGGATCGCCCTCAATGAAAAAGAATGCCGGCCTTGATTTGTAATAATAATTTTCTGACTTGTCAATGTCTTTCAGCAGTGAGTTAAGCCTTTTTATTTCTGCTTCTATTGGTGCAACACTTTTTAACAGTTCAATCCTCTGCTCATCTGCAAGGGCAGCAAGGTTAAACCTTCCAATCCTCTGCTCTCTTTTTTGTTTGAGCCAGTCAATCCTTTTCAAAATTCTTGCTTCCTTTTCCTCAAGCTTCTTTTTTATTTTTTCCTTTTCCTTGTCTGTTATGTATTTTGTTTCAAGGTTTATGCATTTCTTTGGGTTGGTTGCATAAATATTGTTGTTGATTCTAAAGCTGTTTTCCTTTGGTGTAAGGAATGAAAGCCCTGCAAACCTTGCTGAGTTTATTATAAAAACAAAGCATCCTTTCTTGTTGAAAAATCTTTTGAAGGCAAACATTATGTCCTTGCCTGCAATCATAATAACAAACATAACTCCTGTTGCTGCCATTAGAAAACCAAAAACAATATAGATTATTGCCATTACACTTAACATTTTACACCACCATTTAGTTTATTTTTTAATTTCATTTATTATATCCCAAATTGTAATATTTCTTTCTTTGTTGCCTTCCTTAATTTTTCCTTCTTGTATAAATTCTATCAAACTTTGCTTAAAAGATTTTAATTTTTCAGTTACATAATCAGCAGCTATCTTATCCTTTAGAAAATATTTGTTAAAGAAGGCAAGTTTTTCTTCGGCACTTGCCCAAGTGACATTTTTCCATAATTTGTTAAATCCTTTTGGTGTGCTCATTCTTATCCTTCTCTTACTATTTCCTCTTGAACATGCCTAAAAAACTGAAAGGCTTTTTTTCTGCAACCTTTTCTGAATATTCTGTCTTGCTTATCTGGGTTAGCTTTGTAAACAGCTCGCCTATCCAACCGCCTTTGCTTCTTGCAGTTGCCTCAACAGTTGCGAGGTTGCACAACAGAAGGTATTTTGTTTTCGGCAGGGAATACATATCGCAGATAGTAACAAGCTGGGAGATGTCAAGAATGAAAGAGCGGTCTTGAGGGTCAAAGTTGTTGAAAGCCATGTCCCTGTTTATCTGGTCAAAGCCTTCTGTAACTGGCTCAATAAGCTCTGCGTTAAGCTGTAACTGCCTTTCAAATAATTGTCTTGGCCTTACAGAAGTCTGCGGGTTTACTGTTGGTTTTTGTTCTGTATCTTCTTCTTCCATTGTTTACCTCTTAAATTTTATACTATTGTTACTGCTGCAATAATGAAATACAAACCAATGACTACAAGGATAACTCCAAGTATCTTGTTTATTATTCCTGTTGTCTGGCTGTAAGTTATTGTTTCTGTTTCAGTTGTTGTTGAATTCATAAGCAGAAATTCTGTTGTAAGTAAATAGTCAGTTTCGTTGCAGGGGTCTGCATAATAACTTGAATTACAAACCTCAGTGAAATTTGCAATTTGAGTGTAGTTGTAAGGCAGGTATTCATTCTCTGTAAATATTGTTGTGTTAGTCCCAGAGGCATAATCAACATTGTTTACCGCTGCTGAAACTCCGAGAAGAATGAGGATAATCCCAGCTATAAGTATTGCTGCCTTTTCTTTCTGCATATAGCCAAAAATAAGAAGTCCTACTGAAATCAGCAATGCAGTGATGAAAAATATTGGCAGCATTTTTATTTCCTTGTTCTAAAAGACAAAAAAAAATAAAAAAAATATTCTCAGTCTTTACCTGTTCTTAGTGTATATCAGTGCGGCAACGCCGACAAATAATACAACTGCGAGCATCAGTGGCAGGTAATCCAAGATTGTTTTGGTAGTTCCTGTTATGCTTGAGTTTGTTATTGTGTCCTTAATAACTGGGATAGCAACTCCAACTCCAACAATAACTGCAATCATCAATCCAATAAATGCAGCAACAAGACCTGTCTGACCTTTTCTATTCATTAAACATGACACCTCCCGATGTAGGAGTATATAATATTGTGCCATATTTAAACATCACCTTTTTTGAGCTGGTACAACACTATCCGCTGGAACTTTGGAATTTTGATTTCAACCCTGATAAGCATGTCCCTTTTCATCAAGGACTTTATTTCTCTGGAAGCAGAGCGGCTGTTCTTAGAACCAATCAATAACAGCTGTATCTCTTTAGAAGTCAAAGGTCTTTCTGAATGCTCAAGTATATCAGATACTGATTTATTTTTCAACTTATCACCACAAAATTTATATACTAGTTTTGCTACATCTTACTTTTTGTTCGATTTTACATAGTTTGCGAACTATTTTTTACAATAATATCTTTTCAAATAATTTGTCATATTGTTTTTCTGTTAATTCAAAACCACATTCTGAGCAACGAAAAGCCAAAGAACCAACAGCTACACAAGATTGTTGTAAACAATTAGGACAAACATTTTTTTCAATACATTCCTGTTGTAGTTCTAATTTATTATAGCACTCATTTGATTCTTATTTTCTTTCGTATATCCCAAGGGATTACATTACTTTTCAATA
>JAFCEA010000062.1 GCA_017609385.1 Candidatus Woesearchaeota archaeon | reverse complement strand
CCCATTATTAGAATCCTCAACTGAATGGTATATCATAAGCCACCCTTCATCAGTTTCTATAACAGGAGCACCTCCACCTATATTTCTTGACTCATATCCATGTTTAGGCTCAAGTACAATAAAATCATCTAATTTTTGTAAATATTTTTTCCAATAATCTAAAGTTAAATCCTTAAAATCATTAAAGTATATAATCTGAATATCCGGTAATATTCTGTGAATTAGCGCAAACTTATTGTTAATCTTTTTTGGAAGGATGAATACGTCTTTTTCCCAAAGTAGCACATCCTTTCCAACAATGTCTTTATAATAAGATTCAAAGAAAAAATATCTTTCCTTTAGCTTTGATGAGCGAAAAATATCCTCTGCTTCATCATATGTTATCTTAGGGCTTATAATTCCTTGCTTTTTCCATGTTTTTATATCTTTGCTAGTCGCATAAGCTGCTAAAGCATTTTTCCCGTCATAAACAGTATAGAACATATAGTACATTCCATCAAGAAAAACTATTCTTGGGTCTTCTATACCATGTTTTTCATAATCAAATTCTGAAAACAAAACAGGTGTTTTTTTCCTTTCTACAATAGTTAAAGGGCCTTCTAATTTACAATAACCAATGCTTGAATAATTTCCTTCTCTTACAGCCCTATAGAACATGTGCAGGGTGTTTCCCTGTTGTACTATTGCAGGATTTAACACTGCCTGGTTTTCAAATTCTAATTTTGTTGGTTCAAGAATAACACCCTCTTTTTTTACTATTACCATTATAGTAATGTAATAATCCATTGGTTTACAAACTGTTGGTGTGTTTATGATCCAAGAGAAGTAAAGAATAAACTCTATTTATCATTCAGATACATTTATTATCTGATATGGTTTTGTTGAAATAAGGTTTAGGAAGAATGATATCAAAATAATATTCTTTGTGGCTTAAAATAACTAATCCCAAAAAGTAGCCATAGAAGGCATATAATCCGTGCGGGGCTATTTTTCTTAAGAATAGAAGATAAGAAAATAGACCAACATTTTGCTGTTTCAGCAGTACTTCACTTTTTTACCAGTTTTAGAAGAAATTGAATTTCAATGCCAGCACAATTGGATTTTATAATCCTAAAGCTCATATGTTTTAAGAACTCATTTATTTTGCCCTTTTCATAAATATAGATTTCATGACCTGCAGATCTTTCTTTTTTTTGAAATTCATAAACCTCTTTGTTATTCTTGTTAGGAAAATCCACAATAAGACTCCCTTTTTTTTTCAGTACCCTTTTTATTTCTTCTAAAACGGTTTTCACTTTTTCCAAAGGATAATATTCAAACATGCCTATGCAAATAACAATGTCAAAGAAACCTGAAGGAAAGGGAAGCTTTTCAGCATCTCCTTTTATAATCCTTATTATTTTACCCTTTAACTTAAATTTTATAATCTTTTTTTTAACCTGTTCAAGCATCTTTTCTGAGATATCTACTCCATAACCAACTCCTCCTTTCTTTAAAGCTTCAATTAAATAGATGCCTGTTCCTGTAGCAACATCTAATATTTTTGTGTTTTCTTTTATTTTAATTAAGTTTAGCATTTCATTGAATTTAGCCACTTCCAAAGATTTGCTTTCTGATGAATACTCTCCATCTCTAGACCCCCAGCTGTCATATCTTTCAGCAGTAGAGTCATACCATTCCTCAAGCTTTGATTTATAGCTGTTCATTTTTTATATATATTGTTTAATCTTGGTTATTAGTTCTAATGCACCAATGCCCTCTTCAATTAAAGGGAACTCATTCTTTTTTCCTTTTAATAAATCTACAAAGTTATCTATTTCTCTTTTATATGCGTTAGGGTACCTTTCTCTTTCTAAATTAGTGGTATTTAATCTTATATTAAAGTCTTTTCCTTTACAATATATTGTGTTAATAAATTTTTTGTTATCGTGCCACCCCAAAGTAATATTTACAATCGAATTTGGGGGAAAGGATAGTTTACAATTAATCTTATTATATTCTTTTTTAACGCATATATCATTAAAATTTTTTCCAACAATCCATCTGACTAAATCAATATCATGAATTCCTAAATCTAACAATGGACCACCACTTATTGTTTCATTTGAATACCATGATTCTTGTGGGGGTTTAGGCGAGATTCTAGTAAAATAATAATTAACATTTCCTTTAATATTCTTTATTTTTTCTTTAAATTTTTTAATTTCAGAATTAAATCGTTCTACAAAAGCACAACCCACAATAATATCCAATTCACTTCCAATTTCTTGTATTTTTCTTGCTTCCTCCACAGACAAAGCAGGTGGTTTCTCTAATAAAATTGCTTTTGTTTGTTTTGCGTATTTCCTAAATAATTTATAGTGTGTGGATGTAGGCGTGCATATACTTATTATATCAAATGACTCATTGTTGGTTATATTTTTTGTAAATTTTATTTTTTTCTTATAATCCTTATTATCTAATAAGGTTAAATAAGGATCAATAATTGTTATACTTTTTACATAGGGGTTTGCATCATACATTTCGGCGTGTGTATGCCCCATCAGCCCGTATCCAACAACACAAACATCTAAATTCATTTTCTCTCTTTCATCTGAAACCTTGTCTAACCTCCTTTTCAATTTCCTGAATTCGAGGTTATCTATCAAGTTGATCACCTTATATAATATTCAGATACCTTCATTACTGCATCTGAAATATCTTTTAAATCTTTCTTTGTTAGGCAAGGATCTGTAAATAAAGTTATAATCCTGCTGCTGATATCTTCTGTATTAGGACAAAATACGCCCCCATTTAATTCATTGAATATCTTTGATTTGTACAATGGTGAAGGATAACAAACATCAATTGGCACACCTTCTGCTTTAACAGCTAAAATAAAATTGTCTCTTACTTCAGAAATTTCCTTTGGTAATAAAACCGGAAAATTATGAAATACATGATAAATATCTTTCTTTATTTGTGGCAAGACCAAGGATGTTTTTTTTAGTTTTTTAAAATAGAATTTTGCATTTTCTCTTCTTCTTTTGTTAAAATAGTCCAACTTTTCTAATTGAACAATTCCTATAGCTGCCTGCAATTCAGTCATGTTATAATTAAATCCTAATATATCATAGACATACCAGGTCTTTTGGTTTTCTGGACTGCCATGTTCTCTTCTTAATCTTAGTTCTTGATATAATCCCAAGTCATTGCTTAATACCATCCCTCCCTCGCCACAGGTCATATTTTTAGTTTGAAAGAAGCTGAAACAACCACAATCACCAAAACTTCCAACCTTCTTACCCTTGTATTCTGCGCCGTGGGCTTGAGCAGCATCTTCGATTATATATAAACTATGCTTCCTTGCAATAGACAATATCTTATTCATCTCTGCTGGATGGCCAAAAATATGAACTGGGATTATTGCTTTTGTCTTTTTAGTTATTTTTGATTCTAAATCTTCTGCAGACATACAGTAAGATTCTTTATCTATATCTGCAAAAACAGGTCTTGCTCCTTGTTGTAAAATAATTGATGCAGTTGAAACAAAAGTTAGTGATGGAACAATTACCTCATCTTCTGGCCCAATTCCTAATGAAGACACTGCTGTGTGCAATGCTGTAGTTCCTGAAGTGGTTGCAATACCATAATTAGAATTGCAATAATCAGAAAATTTCCTTTCAAATTTCCTCACTTTATTCCCCCCCCTGAATACAGATAATCTTCCTGACTCTAATACTTCGATGACTGCTTTCTTTTCTTCCTCACCAATTGAACTTTTCCATACAAATGGTTCCTTCCTTATTGGCTCTCCTCTAAAAATTGCTAGTTTATTCTTCTTCATTTTGAAAACCCCATAATCTTTCTATTGCTTTTCCATCTCCAATTTCAAAGGCATAATCAGAAATCTTTGATAAATATTGTTTATCATATTGTGTTTTATATATTAAAGCAAGTTGAATTTTTCTCTGGATAACTTCTGAGATATCAACCCTTTTAATAACTCTTAACCCCTCGGTTTTTTCTTTAAATTGAGTTTCAAGTTCAATGGGCCATATTTCCTTAGTATATGGTAAATCCTCATAAAACAAAATGTTAAATCCTTTATTCAACATTAGCCTACCAATTTTATAAAGAATTATGTGGTCTATATGATTCCCGATTGATAGAGGAAAATATGCCTGAATTGGTTTTTGTTTTATTAATATTTGATTTATTTGATTTTCCAATGTTTTAACTAGAGCTTTATCTTGATTCCCAATTTTGTTGGTAATTGGATTTTTATAATTTCTTTGTAACGCCTCGGGATAATGTAAAAGTTTAAGACTAATTCCTGTTATTTTAGCATAAAGTTTCTCTTCTTCATTATTAAAAAAAGTCACTTCTTTAGGTGTTCTTAAGTATTTGCTTAAATTTATGCTTTTGAGACAATTACTAAACACATTAATTATTTCCACGTATGAACCTTTATTAACCAATAGGTATCCACCCATACTTAACGCTATATCATCTGAATGAGCAGCAAAAATTATTTCACTAATTTCTTTAGCACCCTCATTATTGGAAAATTTCTCAGTTACTATAATTCCTTTTTGAATGAGTCCTTGGACTCCTTCTTGTTCTATACTTTTGATATTCAATCCTTCATGAGATATTGATCTAACTACACATCTTTCTTCAGGTGAAAGTTCTACTTCAATTTGATTTAAGAACTTTATCCCTTGTTTTGTTCTTATATAATGGGGTAACAAATGAATTTTATAGCTCATT
>JAFCEA010000061.1 GCA_017609385.1 Candidatus Woesearchaeota archaeon | reverse complement strand
CACAGCTCGCATTGCTTTGTCTGAGCCATATTATATGGTTAGTCAAACTCCTTTAAAAACTTTATCAATTCATGGGATTTTTCAAAATCTAAAAATTCCTCTTTTGTCAATGATGGGATGTTTTTTGGCTTTTTCTTTTTGAAGATAATTAAATTATCAACGTCTAGTAATCTTGATAATGAGCTGAATTTTGGATTTGTCTTATCCCCGATGCCAGTAAGGATTACATCCCTATCTTTTTTAGATATTATGTCAAAAGGCACTTTTTTTGTTTCAAGTGATTTAAAGCCAAGGTCAGAGTATTTTTTTGATATGTCGGATTTTCCTTCCTCAAACAATCTTTTTTCAGAGTCCAGAACATTTATCTTGTCAAAGACCTCATCACCCAGTAAGTTGTAAAGCCTTATTGCTTTTTCAACCCTTATCTCTGAGTTGTTGTTCTCATATTTAACTATCATCCTGCTGCTCACTCCAAGCTTTTTTGAGAGCTCATTTATGGAGTAGCCCTCTTGCTCTCTTTTCTGCTTTAATTTCTTTCCAAGAATGCATGCAGTCAATCCAGCTTGTGTTCTCTTTACAAAGGGAAAATGATTGTTTATGCAGTTTCTGAATGTTGCAAGATTCAGGGTATAGATTCCAAATCTTGAGTAAACTACATTATTTTCAAGGTTAGAGCCTGCTTTTTCTGCTATAATCAACGGAGAAGCATTTATGTAAGAGCTTATGTGCTCCATCTCGTCTGTAAAATCCTTTTTTATTGAGTTTGCATCTTCCAGAACCTTTATCAGCAGAACCATGGAGCTGCTTCTGGCAATAATGTCAAAGCATGTATGGGTCATGCTCTTTATTGTAAAACCCTTTTTCAGCAAGAATATTCCAATGTTATCTATTATGGCCTGTTTCATAACAACTAAAACACAACTTCACTATAAATATATTTGGTTTGTAGTAAAAATAATTCAAATAATCTGAAAAAATCCAGTAAAATTAACAGAAAAGTTTATATATAAGTGTTATATATAGTTATATAAGATGATGCAAACAACTGTTTTACATAGCCCAACATTGGGATCAGTGATTATGGTAGAGAAAACCATACAAAAATACAGTCAGGAGTGCGGAAAATACCAGTTATGGAAAAAACTGCCTAAAAAAATGATGTATCAGACTTTTCAGGTAGTTTTGAATTATTTAGAGAACTCAGGGAAAATTATAATTGATAAGGATAGATGTGTAATCTGGACATATGATCCAGAAGGAATAAAGAGATTGATTTCTAAAGGCCTTAAACTAAGATGAATGAAAAACCAATTTATGTAACTTTTGGCAGCAGGAAACTGGAATCTAATTTTGAATCTCTAAAAAAAGGCAAATTCCAGGACAAACAGCTGTATAACTTTATAGAAAGGGCAATCAAAGACCTGAAGAAAAATCCAGCCAACTGTATAAAAATACCAAGGAAATTATGGCCCAAGATTTACATCCAAAAGTATGGGATCACAAACCTGTGGAAGTATGATTTGCCAAATGGCTGGAGATTAGTTTATACTATTAAGACAAACGAAGTTATGATATTGAGTGTTATACTTGAATGGTTTAATCACAAGGAATATGAAAGCAGGTTTAAGTATTGATTTCTCTTTTAAAAACTAAACATTCTTTATTATAAGTATATTTGGTTTAAGAAGGATAATTCAGTCATTGGTAAGGTATATAAACCAAGAAGAAATTATCTTTTCTATGAAAATCCTTTTTATTTGCAGGGGAAATGTTGGAAGAAGCCAGATGGCAGCTGCTTTATTTACTAAATATTCTGGAATAAAGGCATGTTCTGCAGGAACTAAAATTTTTGAGGAAAAAAATCAAAAAATAAAAGATATTCCTCTTGCAGAGCCAGTTATTAGATTTATGAAAAAAGAAGGGATTGATGTATCTGAAAATACCAGAATCCAGTTAACTCCTGAAATGGTTCAGGAGTTTGACAAAATAATTGTGATGGCTGAACCAGAAACAATTCCTGAATACTTATCTAATAGCAATAAGATGGAATTCTGGGATATTGAAGATCCTAAAGGGATGGATGATGAAGGCTACGAAAAGATAATTTCCCAGATTAAATCAAAACTGAAGCAATTTATTAAAGAAAACATACTTACTTAAAAAGAGGATTTGTTTTAATGTTTTGTGGGTTTTTTAGTTTTTGTTTAATAGCTGTATTCAATTTTTGAAAATGCTTATAGAAAAAAAGTAAATTATTTATTCTTTATTCTGTATAATCTTTTCATCTCTTCTGTTATGTTTTCCTTTCTTAATCGTTCATTTATTTCATCAAGAAGAGGATTGCCTGCTTTTACGCCAGGTCTTGCTTCACGCATTACAGCATCAGCAGGCAGATATATAGGCACTATTTTGCCAGATTTCTTATCAACAACATAATACTGTTTAAAATCAGCAGATCCTTTTTGATATTTATCTTCCATAATCAATATAATACATTAAGATATAAATATTTTTCCCATTACTCTAGTTAACTTAATCACAGACTTTTCTTAATTTTTCAGTTAGTTGTTCTGCCCCCTTGCAGATAATTCTCGTAGTATCCCTGGATGTCACTCTTTTTGTATTCCCTTAACCAACTTCTTACAATCCCACCAGCATATGTCTTAACAAAAAGGTTTCTCCATCTTCTGCTTATGTCTCCCCAGGTGTTTATTAATGACTCATAAAAAATATTCCTTCTAGGAAACAAACTTTCTCCTTTAGTTTTGCCCTTATCCCTTCTCTTTTCGATTAAGTCATGAAAAAGCCTTTTAGGATAAGATAATCCAAATTTTATTGGGAACCCTAATGTTTCATATATCCAGTTAATCCAGTTGCCATAATTTAGCGTGCTGTTAATAGAATTACCCAAATATCTTTTTTTCATTAATTCTCTTGGTAAATTTTGTAGTTTAGATGGATCTAATCCCTCTGGTCTTGGGTCATAGCATAAGAACAATCCATCATATCTGTCCCAGCCAACTTTCTCTAATGGTAGGATTCTGTTCTCTGCTTCAAGTCTGGCCCTAAGCTCTGAACCAGGTATAGGAACTGCATTTAGCACTTGTATTGTGTCTATCCTTGCTTCTTTGAAGAATTTTTCATATGCTTCTGCTCTTTGCTCTAATGTCAGATTTGATTTATATTTTGAATCTTTAAATTCTGGATAGCCGAATATGAACATTCCATGCAAATAAAAATACTTTGATAGTTTCCTGGATCTTTCAATATATTTCTCTACAGTTACGCCTTTTCTCATGGCTTTTAATTCTTCATTTATTGGGCTTTCATACCCAATAGCCAGGGTTGTTACTCCAGCAAATCTCATTGCTTCTATAAGTTCATCATTTTCTGCCACTTCGCTTCTTACCTGTACTGTTAATCTTATCTTTTTCTTAAACTTTCTCTTGTAGTTGCCAATCATCTTACATAGCTCTATCGTCTCCCTGACATCCTGGGCAAAATTATCATCTGTAACAAAAAAACCTTTATATCCCAAATCAGAATATTTTACCACTTGTCTCAGGAGTTTTTCAGCAGAGCTTGCCTTATACCTGCCATATTGTTTGTTTACAATACAGAATTCACAATTCCAATTGCAGCCTCTTCCCCTATTCACAGGTATAGAGCTCCATCTTTTTTCAAGGAATCTTATTAGAGTTAGATCAGTATCTTTTAATTTATTCAAATCTTTTATAGGTTCTCTTTTACCTGTAAATATATATTTTTTATTTTCATCCAAGAAACTGATTCCCTTAATCGCTGCTAATGCCCCTCTGTCTAGCTTTACTTGTCCTTTTTTTACTATTGCTTCCAGAATTTCTTGGGTAGTTTCTTCACCCTCTCCATGTACAACAATATCTATTCCAGAGCTTAGAGCTTCTTCTGGCAGAGCATCAACATGACTTCCTCCAGCAATTGTTACTGCACCAAACTCATTATATTGTTTTGCTACAGAAAACATTCTTGGAATTGAATTGCTCATTCCCCCATAAAACATTGCTATCTTTGCTGGCTCTGTTTTCTGAAGAAAATTATGGTCAGGCAT
>JAFCEA010000005.1 GCA_017609385.1 Candidatus Woesearchaeota archaeon | reverse complement strand
AAAAAAGGCATATTTTTAAACTTCTGAATTTTTGATAAAAATATGGAAATGCAAGGCATAATTAAAAATAAAAAACTGATTAGCCAGGATGAATGGGATAAATATATTAATGGCCTGAAGACAAACAAGATAGAAACAAATAAAGAAAGGTGCAGGGAGTTAGTTAAAGAGAAACTTGTAAAATCAATAAAAAAAAGAACTATTAACTTAAAGAAATTTGGGATTCTTTTCTCAGGAGGTATAGACTCCTCAATAATTGCATTGATATGCAAAAAACTAAATCTCAACCTCACTTGTTATTGCATTGGCCTCAAGAACTCTAAAGACATTGAATGGGCAGAAAGAACAGCTTTGGCTCTTAACCTAAAGCTAAAAACAGTAACCCTTGAATTAGATAAAACAGAAAAAATAATAAAAAAAACAATTAAGATACTAAAACAAACAGATATTGTTGATGTGGGAGTTGGCTCTGTGCTTTATGCAGGAATAAGGCTTGCAAAAGAAGATTCAATAAACACTTTATTTACTGGTACTGGTTCTGATGAAATGTTTGCAGGATACAGCAGGTTTGAAAATATAAAAAACATAAATAAAGAGTGCTGGTCAAGCATCAAAAACATCTATAATGACATTGAAAGGGACTTTCTTATAGCCAAAAACCTGAATGCAAAATTAGTCACACCATTTCTTGATGAAAATATAATAAAATTAGCCATGCAAATTCCATCAGAATACAAAATAAAAAATAATATAAGAAAATACATACTACGTGAAATTGCACTTGATTTAGGACTGCCAAAAGAGTTGGCATTCAGGAAGAAAACAGCTGCACAATATGGCTCTGGGATTGATAAGGCAATATCAAAATTAACAAAGAAGAATGGCTTTAAATACAAAAAAGATTACTTAAAGAGCTTATCTTAAATGAAGCTCAACAACATCTCCATCTAAAAGTTTGTGTTTTAATCTAAGCATCTGGCCGTCAAACTTTGCAGATTTTCCCCAAACCCTAGCATATTTGAATTTTGTTATAAAATCCTGGTGTAATTTGCTGCATACATCCCTTATTGTACAACCCTTATTCATTATCAGGGGAATTTTTAAATCTGCTTTTTTCCCTACTTCTTTTAGGTATATATTGATAAGTTCAAGCCCGTTGTATATCTTTTCTTTGAGTTCATTAGTATAACCCTCTTTATTGGCACATATAAATAAGGCATCAGGAAATATTTTCTTAGCACCAGCAATCTGTTCAGGAGTAGCCAGGTCAATCTTATTTACAATAACAATGCCTGGAAGATATTTCCTGTTTCCCTCAATGCAATCAATAAACTGGTCTGCATTTATTGGAGTTCTTATGAGAACCTCTGCATTTGATATTGAGAACTCCTTTAGTATGCTTTTTATTGTCTTGTCATCTAAATCTGGCAAATGAACAGTCTTGCCTATCTGTATTCCTCCGCGGGCTTTCTTTTTTATCCTTACATCAGGCTCTTCCTGATTTAGACGTATTCCTGCTTCATAAAGCTCTTTGCATAAAACATTATATGCCTTAAGCTGATTTATATCTAATAGAATAATAACCAAATCACAGTTGCGTATTACTGCAAGCACCTCTTTTCCACGACCTCGGCCAGATGCAGCACCAGATACAACCCCTGGGACATCAAGAATCTGAATCTTTGCATGTTTGTATTTTATGATTCCAGGTATTACCTTAAGCGTTGTAAAATCATATGTGCCTATTTGTGAATTAGCGTTTGTAATGCTGTTTAGCAGGGTTGATTTTCCTACTGATGGAAATCCTAATATAATAACTGTTCCATCGCCTGTTTTTCTTACAGAATAGCCATCTTTTTTTCCTTTTGATGCTGAACGTGCAAGCTCTTTTTTCTTTAAATTAGCTATCCTTGCCTTTACCAAGCCAATATGGTGCTGGGTTCTTTTGTTGTATTTTGTGGTTGAAAGCTCCTGCTCAAGCTCTTTTATTTTATCATAATTGGTTTTCTTTTCAGGTCTTTTCTTTAGCCTTTCATCTAGTTTAACATGCTTTGTTTTCTTTTTCTGTGCCATATTTTAATAAAAAGTAAACTCTCTTTATATTCTTTTCTAACTAATTTTTTTCATAGAAAAGCATAAGTTTTTTAAATGAATAAACACCAAGGTTTGCTATGGATCCTGTAAATAATGCATCTGTGATTACTAACTCAATAAATATTTTGCCCAAACTATTATCTGGTATTTTTACTAAACTGGTTGTTGCAGTAATAATTGTGCTCATAGGTCTTGTATTGGGGAAGATCCTTGGCAAGCTTATCCAGAAAGCACTTCATGAGGTTGAACTCAATAGAATTATAAAAAAAGCAGCTGGAATCAAGGTTTCTGTAGAGGAGATAATCTCCACTTTTATTACCTACTTTATTTATTTTATATTTATTGTTATGGCCTTAAACCAGCTTGGCCTTACAACAGTTGTTCTGCATATGATATCAGGAGCCGTACTAATCATAATAATAATCTCAGTTTTACTTTCAATAAAAGACTTTATGCCCAATATGTTCGCAGGGTTATTTATTCATCAGAAAAGATTTATTAAAGAGGGTGATATCCTCAAGGTTGATAGCACTGAGGGGAAAGTTGTTCATATAAACCTTATTGAAACAAAGATAGAGACAAAACAAGGGGATATAATTTATATTCCAAATTCTTTATTAACAAAGAAAACAGTTGTGAAGCTTAAAAGGAAAAAGTTCAGCTAGTTTGAGTTGTTTCTAATAAAGATACAATATTCAATATCTGTATTCTTGTGTAAGCCTGCATGTTTGTGTCATCTGCTATCTCATCAAGATCATTCAAGACCTTGTTAACTCTTATCGATAGTTCTGAATCATCTTTTAAAATATCAATCATATGGTTTATTCTGTTCTTTATGTTCTTAGGAACTGCTAAATCATTGCCAAGTTCTGAAAGGGCATCAATAATCTCTTTTATTTTTTCTTCTGTCATCTTTAGGGTTATTACTCCTTTATTTCTTTGAGAACTTCTTTTTGAATTTTATCTGCCTTTTCCTTGATTTTTTCCTCTTGTTTTTCAAGCATCTTTATCCTTAGCTCAACTGTTTCTTTTTTTGATTTTAGGTCTTTCTCTAGTTCCTCTTTTTTTGAGGAAACCATTATGTTGCCCACAATCTTATATGCAGTTTCAGAATTATCCAGCTCTTTTAATGCTGATTCTATTTCCACTAGCTGTGTTTGAAAGCTTTGTTTTTGCATTAAAAACTGTTGCATGCTTTGTTCAATAAGCTGCAGCTGCTGGATTTTTTGCTCGGTTTCCTTTGAAACATTCATTTTTTTAATCCCCCTATTTTTTCATAAACAGTAAGCAGTTTTGTGATTGAATTAAGGGTTGCCCTTAATGCAACAGAGTCTTTTGCCTTGATATTGAATTCAATGTAATCCTTGTATTTTTTGATAGTGTAATCTGACCTGTCTGTTTTTAAACTTTTTGATTCTGAACAAAAGCATTTGTAAATAATGTCTGGATTTTTATAGACCCTTATTCTAGCTGAATAAATCATCTGGCTTTGACCTTTGTTATTGTTGTTCTTGGCTTGAAAAGTATTTTAGAGCCGCAGTAAGGGCATCTAATCTTTTTTTTCAGGTAATCTATGGACACCTTTTTATTACAATCAAAACATCTGTATTCTACCATTTAGAGCACCTTCTTCTCTTCTTTTGCAAGAGTATAGGCCTTTCCAGTGAACTTAGTCTTGCATTTCTTGCAGAACCATATTCCAACAGCCACCCTTTTGACCTGCAAGCTATTGCAGTACGGGCACTTATGCTTTTTTCTCTGCTCCTTTTCAATCTTAGCAAGTTTTAGCTTGACTGTTCTTCCATACCTTGATCCAAATCTTTTAATGGACCCTAAACCCTTGACTTTTGCCATTTTGTTTCTTATATTACCATAAACTGGGGCTGCCCGGACTTTCACAACTGGTGAGCGTAATGAACTTGAGGGACTTCAATTGCAAAGCAATTGAATGTCGCTCTTTGCGTATCAAATGAGCGTAACCATTTGGTTTGAACCGGGGTCGTCTGGTTTCTTGTGTTTTAACAACCCAAACCAGAAAGGATGAACCAAGCTACCCTACAGCCCCAACTATTTATTTTGGGGGATTGGGGCATTATTTAAATCTTTTGTTTTAGATTTTAGATAACCAACTTTTACCAAAATTTTATATATGGCCTCTAATTCTTTATAGCTATGGCACTAACTGAAAAACAAAGGTATGAACTAAAGAAATTTATCAAGAAGCTCGAGGTATTCAGAAGGCCGCACACAGAGCTTATTACAGTGTATATGCCTACAGGATATGACTTAAACAAAATAATAAACCATCTGAAACAGGAGCAGGGGACTGCTGCTAACATAAAATCAGCCACAACAAGGAAGAATGTTATAGATGGCCTTGAAAGAATGATTCAGCACTTGCGCTTATTTAAGCAGACACCAAAAAATGGCTTGGCTGTTTTCTCTGGAAATGTTGCTGAAAGAGAAGGTCAGATTGATTTGGAAGTATGGAGCATAGAGCCGCCAGTGCCTTTAAATACCCGAATATACAGGTGTGACAAGCAGTTTGTTCTTGATTTGTTGAGAGATATGCTTGACACAAAAGAGGTTTATGGTCTTGTTGTACTAGACAGGAGAGATGCAAACATTGCTCTTTTAAAGGGAAAAACAATAATCCCTTTGGTTAAAACTCATTCACAAGTGCCTGGAAAACAAAGGGCAGGAGGACAATGTCTTGTAAATGAGTCCTTAATCCAATTATCTGATGGTTCTCTTCCAAAAATTGAAACTATTCATAATCCAAACATAATTAAGTCTGTTACGATTAAGAACAATTTTGCAATTTTTGATTCAAATATCATAGACAAATGGAATGTAAAGAAGAACAAAATTTACAAGATTATTACTAAAAATCCACGTTTAGAAATTCAATCATCTAAAGATCATTTGTTTTTTGTAGCAACTTCTGAAAGAATCATTGAAAAATCTGCTGAGGAATTAAAACAGGGAGATTATCTAATAATGCCTGAAAAAATATACATCAAAGGAAAAATACAAGAAATAAATTCAAAAAAATATTATAATTCTTTTATCATAACCAGAGAAGGCCAGGAATTTCTAAAGAAAAGAAGATTAAAAAAGGGATTGCTTCAAAGGCAATTAGCAGAAGAAGCAGGTTTAGCACAAACAACAATCTCCCGTTATGAAGTTGGTAAATCAACTGCATGCAGGATGCCATTAAAAATGGTGTGTAATAGCTTAAATATTAATTTTGATAAATTTTTAAAAGATTATACCCAGCCTTATATGTATAAAAATATAAATTTGCCAAATAGTTTAAATGAAGAGTTTGCTCAATTTCTAGGATATCTCATAGGAGATGATGGTTGCATAGAAACTGATAGGGTTACTTTCTTTGAGCAAAATAAACAATTAGCGTTAACTTACCAGAGAAAATTCAATCAATTCTTCAAAATAAATTCCAGCTATAGATTTAGAGAAAGCAAAAACTACCATCAAATAAGATTTACTAGCAGACCATTGGTTAGATTAATCAAAGAAGAATTCCTGGAAATAAGGAAAGCCTCAAATTCTGAAATCCCTAAAAAAATACTCCAATCTGATAATGGGATTGTTGCAGCTTTCTTAAGAGGATTATTTGACGCAGATGGATATGTTAATATCAAAAGAGGAATTGCCTTGGGGGTAAATAATAAGAAATTGGCTCAACATACCCAACTTGCACTGTTAAGGTTTTCTATTTTAAGTTCATTGTTGGAATATGACAATAAAGCAAATAAATATAGCAATAATCCAAGATTTACAGTTGATATAACTGAAAAAAAATCAATTCAATTGTTCAAAAAACACATTGGTTTCAGCTTTCATGAAAAAACTAATAAATTAAGTGCTCTCCTTAATAAAAAATCAGATTCAAGCTATTCCAGACAAATAATAGTTTCAGGAAGAAAAATAAGGAAATTGATAGAAAAATCAGGCTATAATCTTGAATTGTTTCCCAAAGTTAATAACTTTTTTAGAAATGAAAGAATGATGAGCAAACAAACTTTCAAAAATTCAATTTTATCTAATATTAAAGATAAAAAACTGTATAATCAACTAGAGATTATTTACAATTATCCAATTCTTCCAATTAAGATAAACAAGATAGAAAAAATCAATAAGAAAGTAAAAATGATTGATATATCAGTCAAAAACAAAAACTTCATAGCAAATGGAATAATTGTCCATAATTCAGCAGCTCGTTTTGCAAGAATAAGAGAGGGCGCTGCAAAAGACCACTATAAAAAGGTTGCAGAATATATGAAAAACCAGTTTCTAACACTAAAAGATCTTAAGGGAATAATTGTTGGTGGCCCTGGCCCCACAAAATATGATTTTATTGATGGGGGTTATATAACCACAGAAGTGAAAAACAAGATAATTGCAATAAAGGATTTATCTTATACCGAAGAATTTGGCCTGCAGGAATTATTAGACAGATCCCAGGATGTACTGGCAAAAGAAGAGGTAGCAGCTGAAAAAGAGATAATGGGAAAATTCTTTAATTTATTGTCAACAAAGCCAGGAATGGTCAGCTATGGCCTTGATGAAGTAAAGAAAAACCTTGAGATTGGAGTCGTAGATACTTTATTGCTTTCAGAAAGCCTTGATGACAATACAATAGATGAAATGGAAAAGCTGGCAAAAACAGTTGGCACTACAGTTAAGATAATATCAACAGAAACAAGAGAGGGCATCCAGCTAAGGGAGTTTGGCAAGATAGCTGCTATCCTAAGGTATGAGGTTTGAAAAGATTATTATAGCTGTTATATTTCTTTTATAAAATGCAACTAATTAAAGAAGCTTTTGAGAAGCTTTATCCTAATAAGGAATTTAATTATTCTGTAAAACTCAAATATACTGCAAGGTTCAAGCCATATAATGCTAATGTAAGGCATTATAAAAATAATCTTGAGTTCAGCCTGAGCAGGCAGTGGAAACATATAAGCAAGGACATTGTTATTGGATTAATACAAAGCCTTCTTCTAAAGGTGTTTAATGACAAAAAACAGACAATAAACATTGATTTATATAATTCTTTTATAAGGAATCTTCATATATCAATCCCCAAACAAAAGTCAGACCCAATACTGGAAAGCTCTTTCAACAGGATAAATAAAAAATATTTCTACAACTTTATTGAGATTTCTAATCTTGAGTGGGGAAGCAACTCAAAAAGAAAGCTCGGCTCTTATGATTATCATACAGACACAATAATCATAAGCAGGATATTTTTAGATGCTGAACAAGAGCTTCTTGATTATCTGATGTATCATGAGATGCTTCATAAAAAGCTGAAGTTCAACAACAAAGATAATAGAAGCTATCACCATACAAAAGAATTCAGGTTAAAGGAAAAAGAATTTGAAGGCCATAAAGAGATGGAGAAAAAAATAAAGGATTTAATCAAAAAGTCAAAATACAAAAGCTTTCTAAGGCCTTTCAACTGGTAAAATCAAAAACTATAAATATAGCTGGTTTTCCCTTTTTATTATAACGAGGTAAATATCATGGCTACAAAACTTATTAAAGCTACTTCAATACAAGCGGGCAGGTATATTATACTTGATAATGCTCCATGCAAAGTCACTAGTATCCAGACATCATGGCCAGGAAAGCATGGTCACGCAAAGGTCAGAATAACAGCAATAGGTCTTATTGATAATAAGAAAAGGGAAACTGTAACGCCTGGTCACGATATGCTACAAACACCTGTAATAGATAAAAAAACAGCACAAGTTTTATCAGTGCATGGCAATGTTGCTAATGTGATGGATGCAGAAACATATGAAACATTTGACCTTGAAATTCCTGAAGAGTTAAGAGCAGACTGTGTTCCTGGCTCTAATGTGCTTTATTGGTCAATCATGAACAGTAGGGTTATGAAGCAGGTTAAATCAGAGTAGGTGTAAGATGGTAAGATTTCCAGAGGCAGAGGCAAGAATAATACATAACATATTTGTATGCAAAAACTGCAAGACAAAGATAAGGGCCAATATAATGAAGGTTCTCCAGGGCAAAATCAAGTGCAGGAAGTGCAATAGCAAGGCATTAAGGCCCCTTAGAAAGAAATAAAATGGATTTTCAGACAATATGCACTTTTGTATTCATAGGTTGTATGTTGCTATTTCTTTATTCAAAGAGAAAGAAAATAGTCATTCAGAAGATTTTATTTCCATTTCTTTATTTCTCTATGTATAAGACTAAGCTTGGATTAAAATCAATGGACAATATGGCCAAAAAACATCCAAAATTCTTAAGATATTTGGCATATGTTGGCATTGCAATTGGATTTTTAGGTATGGCTGCAATGTCTGTTATGCTTGTGAATAACTTTTACAATTTAATTACAAAGCCTGCAGCAGTTTCAGGTGTAGGTGTTGTGCTTCCATTTCAGGTTAAAGGTGCTTTTTATGTTCCTTTCTTTTACTGGATTATATCAATATTTTTGCTTGCATTAGTTCATGAGTTTTCTCATGGAGTTATAGCAAGGTTATACAAAATTAAGATAAAGTCAAGCGGGCTGGCATTCCTTAATATTTTTGTTCCTGTAATCCCAGCAGCATTTGTTGAGCCAGATGAGAAAGAGCTCAGAAAAAGACCAAAGATACAGCAACTATCTATTTTTGCAGCAGGACCTTTCTCTAATATTATATTTGCCTTTGTTGTTTTAGCTATAATGGGACTTGTTATGGCACCAATCTCTAACGCTGTTTTTGATTATAATGGTATTTTAGTAACAGGTTTTACTCCAGGCAACGAGACCTTTCCTGCAGAAAACGCAGGAATAACAGAAAATGAGCTAATAATTGGCGTAGATAATGTGCCTATCAGCACTGTAGAGAATTTCACAGAAATCATGCAAACTAAAACACCTGGTGAATCTATTGTTATTACAACAAATGTGACAGATTATAATATTACCTTGACTGAAAGCCCTGATAATAAAAGCATGGGTTATCTTGGAATTTATTTAACCCAAAATCAAGAAATAAAAGAGAATATATTGCAAAAATACGGAAAAATTATTCCAGATATTTTTATTTGGTTTGTTGGATTGTTTTACTGGCTTTATGTTTTAAATCTTGGAATTGGTTTGTTTAACCTAGTTCCTTTAGGCCCAATTGATGGAGGAAGGATGCTTCAGCTATTGATGCACAAGCTCTTTAAGAAAAAGAAAGGCGACAAGATCTGGAAGGCAATCAGCTTTATATTTCTAAGTCTTATTGTAATTAATATTTTATTTGCTTTCTTTATGTAATTACTTAATTTTTTTAGAACTTCTTTTTTCAAAGTATTTTTTAACCCTTTTATTTATTTGAGGTCTTGCGTTTACATCAAGACAATAGTAAATCTTTTCTGCCTCTGGGCCCCATGAATAGTTGCCTTTTTCACTTTTGATTTTGCTTATTTTGAATTCCTTTAATGCAAGGCCTTTCTTAAGATGATAGTAAATTGATCTCATTGTTACTGCAGGAAAAATATCAATATACTTTTTGTATATATCATATCCGTATGCAGATTTCATAAAATAGAGTATCTCAACAATGTTCTGCCTTATCTTGCTCTGGATTGGCCTTCCTCTGTTCATAGCATTATTTTATTTCCCCTATTTTAAATAATTTTCTATATTGAAATTAATTTTTTCCAAAAGCTTTTTATGTAACCTGTTAATCTTCTTTGTTTATGATAAAAGCAATTATATTTGATTATGGAAATGTAATCCACAAATGGGATAATGATATTTTCTTAAATAAGATTGTAAAGAAATCTGATAAAAATTATAATTATATTGTTAATTTTATCTTTGGTTTAGGATTACATGATAAGTTTGAATTAGGAAAAATACAGCCAGCAGAATTTTTTAGCACAATAAAAAAAGGACTAAATCTTAAACTGTCTCAGGATGAGTTTTTTAGGGCATATAATAGTAAATTATTCCAAGAGATTGGGACAACAATAAGTCTGATAAAGAAATTAAAGAAATACTACAAGGTTGCATTGCTTTCAACCACAAATAAGATAAATTTTGAATATGTATTGAAAAAATCTGAGGTTTTTCCTTTGTTTGATGCTGTTACACTTTCTTTTGAAGTAGAGCATAAAAAGCCTGAAAAAGAAATATACCTTGATGCATTAAAGAAATTAAATCTTAAGCCAAAAGAATGTGTTTTCATAGATGACATAAAAGAATATTCTGATGCTGCATTAAAACTAGGCATACATGGAATACATTATACCTCTTATGAAAATTTAATTAAAGAATTAAAAAAATTAAATGTTGAGATTTGATTTATTGCTAGGGTTTCAGATTCCTTTTCCTTTGCTTTTAAATTTTTTTATGATGTATCTTACATACTTTCTTTTTTTTATGGAGCATTAAGCTTATTAGTAATAATATAATTCCTGTTGTTAGAAAAAATATTTTGTTGTTAGACAAGAGACCAACTATCAAAGATACCAGGCCAGCCAATGAAAACAATGGAGCCCAAACACAGGCACATAAACCAAGCCCAGAGATAGCAGCACCAATACCTCCTAATAATGTGGATACTGCTCCTGTTAATACTAATATTTTTTGTTTTTTCATTCTACTGCTGCGGCCTCAAATTCCTTCTCTCTGCATCTAATAAAAGCCTTTTTTCTGTTATTGCAACTGTTTCCCTTATTTGGCCAACAGCATCTGGGTTTGCGCTTATGCTGTCAATGCCCTGCCTTACAAGGAAAGCAGCCATCTTTGGCTTTGAGCCAGCCTGGCCGCATATTGAAGTCTGTACATGATATCTTTTGCATATCTTTATAACCCTTGAGATCTCTGCAAGTATTGCCGGATGCAATTCATCATAATGCTTTTGCACTAAATCATTGTTCCTATCAAGAGCAAGTGTGTATTGTGTCAGGTCATTTGTTCCAAAACTCACAAAATCAATTCCAAGCTTGCATATATCCTCTATTACCCATACAGCAGCAGGTGTTTCTACCATTACTCCAAACTCAACATATTCATCATCAAAAACATCATCTAAAATTTCCTTTGCTTTCCTAACCTCATCAACTCTTGTAACAAGCGGAATCATAACTCCAACATTCTTTAGCCCCATTTCATGGACTTTTTTTATTGCCTCAAACTCTGCTCTTAAAAATCCAGGCTGGTCCAATGAACGCCTTATGCCTCTCCAGCCAAGCATTGGGTTTTCCTCTTCAGGCTCATCAGAGCCACCTTCAAGGGTTTTAAACTCATCTGTTGGTGCATCTAGTGTTCTGTACCAGACTGGCTTGCCATCAAATGCCCTTGCAACAGTTGATATCCCTTTAACTAAAATATCTATAAGCTCTTGTTTTCTGCCCTGCTTTACTAAATAGGCTGGATGAATTTTTGTTCCTAAAATCATATGCTCTGCCCTTAACAAACCAACACCATCTGCTCCTGTTGCAACTGCTTTTTCAGCATATTCTGGAAAGTCCATAACCACCTTTATTTGTGTTGCTGTGATTAATTCACCATATTCTTTTCTGATTTCCTCTGTTTGCTTTGGCTTTTTTATTGCTATCTTGCCCTCATAAACCTTGCCATGTGTTGCATCTACTGTAATCATTCTGTTTTCTTTTAAAACAGAGGTTGCATTTCCTGTTCCAACAATGCATGGTATTCCCATCTCACGGCTTACAATTGCTGCATGGCATGTTGTTCCACCCATATCAGTTACAATGGCTGATGCTCTTTTCATAGTTGGCACCATATCTGGATTTGTCATCTTTGTAACAAGAACATCTCCTTTTTGGACTTTTGAAAGCTCATTTACATCATGGACAATCTTAACAATTCCAGATGCAATTCCAGGACTGGCTGTGTTTCCTGTAACCAAAACTTCAGCATTAGAAATATCAGAGCTTTCTTCAACAGGTGTTTTTTCAGTTTCCTCTACAGTTGTTTTTTCCTCTTCTATCGTTATTTCCTCTGCCTCTTTTTCTTCAACTTTTTTTAGTGTTGTTATGGCCCTTGTCTGCACAACATAAATTTTATCTTTTTCAATGGCCCACTCAATATCCTGCGGCTTGTTATAATGCTCTTCTAATTTTTTTGCAATCTTTGCAAGCTCTATAATCTCCTCATCATCTACTATCTGCCTTGACCTCTGATCTTCAACTATTGTTTTCTTTACTGTTTTACCTGTTTCATCCCTAACATATGCCCATTCCTGCTCCTTTATGTCCTTGCTTTTTATTTCCATTGTGTTTTTATCAACAATGTAGGAATCAGGATTTACAGAGCCAGAAACAATTGCTTCTCCCAGACCAAAGCATGCCTCTACCACAATCTCATTTTCATTATTCGTTGATGGATTTACAGAAAAAGTTACACCAAAAGTTACACCTGCCTTGTCTGAATTAACCATCTTCTGCACAACAACAGCTATCAATACCTTCATATGCTCAAAATTATTTTTTACTCTATAGTATATTGCCCTTGCTGTAAAAAGTGATGCCCAGCATGCCCTTACTGCCTTGACAACATCCTCACTTCCCTTTATGTTGAGAAATGTTGCCTGCTGACCTGCAAAAGAAGCCTCTGGAAGGTCCTCTGCAGTTGCACTGCTCCTAACTGCAACAAACTCATCTTCTCCTTTTTTTACGAGCTCAGCAGCATTTGCCTGTTCATCACTTATGCCCATGCTCTCATAAGCATCTATGATATCTTCTTTTATGTCATCAGGAATCTCTGTTGCAATAATCAGCTTTTGCACTTTATTTGCTTTATTCTGTAACTCATCATTGTTTTCAACATTTAGGTCAGAAAGAATTTCTGTTATTTTTTCTTTTATGTTAGTTACCTCTATAAATTCCTTATATGCCTCTGCATTTACTATAAACCCCGGCGGAACAGGCATTTCAAGATTATACATCTCACCAAGATTAGCTCCTTTCCCTCCAACAATAGAAATACTATCTTTTGATATTTCCTTAAACACACCTCTTATTTTAATATTCTGTTGTCAAAAACTTAATCAAGGATTTATATAAATCTTTCTGTTTAAAATAACATAAATTTTTATATTAACTAATAAATACAGACATTATGGAATGGTTAATTTTTGCAATTTTAGCTTATCTGTTTTGGACATCTTGTAATTTGATTAGCAAAGTACTTCTTACAAAACACATTAAGAATATTTTTGTTTATGCAATATTTATGGGATTTATTGGTTTGTTACCCCTATTATTAATTCCATTTAAGGGTTTATTAATTCCAAATATTTGGTTACTAATACTATCTCTTGTAACTGGGATGCTTTATATTTATGCACTAATGCCTTATTTTAAAGCACTTTCTATTGAAGAGGTCTCAAGGGTTATTCCATTATGGAGATTTAAGCCTTTATTTGTTTTAATCTTTTCTTTTATTTTTATTGGAGAAAGATTATGTTTTTATGAGATAATTGTTTTCTTCCTTCTTTTGTTTGGCGGATTTTTAATTTCAGTTAAGAAGATTAAAGACTCTTTTAAAATAAGCAAGGCATTTTACTTCATGCTTTTTTCAAGCTTTCTTTTTGGAATTTACCATACTCTAACAAAATTTGTTTATTTAAATCAACCTTACTATGATGGCTTTATCTTAATCAGACTTGGCTCTTTTTTTGGTGCATTATCTATTTTATTGATTAAAAAATATAGGATTGGATTAATAGAAACATTTTCTTCAATTAGCAACAAAGTAAGAGGAACAATAATTATTTATGGGATTCTTAATCTTATTGGATTAGCTTTCTTTAATTTTGCTGTGTCTATTGCTTCTGTTTCATTAGTTAGTGCTTCAGCAGGAATCCAGTCAATTTTTGTTTTGTTCTCAGCATCGATATTGTCAGTTAAATTCCCGCAACTTTTAAAAGAAGAAATTAATAAAAAAATATTATTTCAAAAATTAATTGCTATTATTTTAATTATTCTGGGTTCTGGAATCATTATCTTATATTGAGAATTTCTTGCCATCATTAGATTCTCTGCTATTAAGCAAAAGTTGTTTCATCTGACAAAAAATTGAAAAACTATTTATATTTAGGAACTATCAAACATTTAATATGGGAAAACAAGAATTAATAAAATACTGGACCAACAGCAAAATAATCACAGATAAAAGACTGATAGAGGCCTTTAAAGCAATTCCAAGAGAGGAATTTATCTTAGGTGAATCATTAAATGAGGCCTATGGCGACTATCCATTGCCTATTTTGAAGGGCCAGACAATATCACAGCCAACAACTGTTATGATTATGATCAATGCCCTGGAACTTAAAAAAACAGACAAGGTTTTGGAGGTTGGTGCTGGCTCTGGATATTGTGCTGCAATAATGTCCAAGATGGTTAAATTTGTTTACACAACAGAAATAATCCCAGAGCTTGCAGAGTTTGCAGCTAACAATATAAAAAGGACTGGAATAAAAAATGTAGAAGTAATAAACTATGATGGCTCACAGGGATATGAAAAACAAGCACCTTATGACAAAATAATGGTCACTGCTGCATGCCCTAAAATACCTCCACCTTTAATAGAGCAACTTAAGGAAGGAGGAATAATAGTTGCTCCTGTTTCATACTTTTTGGGCCAAAACATGATAAAAGGCATAAAAAAAGGCAAAGACTTAAAAACAGAATCACTTGGTAATTTTGTGTTTGTGCCATTAAAGGGAAAGTATGGATATTAAAAATTATTTTAATATTTTCAATGCTTCATTAACGCTCTTGTTGTCAAATATTATCTTCTTCAGGGCCTTTGTCATCTTTAAAGGATGGTCATGCTGCCAGACATTTCGGCCCACGGCAAGGCCTGAAGCTCCTGCTTTCATAACCTCGTAAGTTCTTTGCAGTACTTCTTTGTTAGATAATTTTTGGCCGCCAGCAACCAAAACCTTTGCTTTTCCAGCTGCTTTTACAACCCATTTAAAGCCCTCAAAATCATTGTTATAGTTTATTTTTACAAAATCAGCTCCAAGCTCAAGACCTATGCGTGCAGCATAAGCAATTGTTTCAGTTGAAAGCTCATCCTTGATAAATTTTCCTCTAGGATAAACCCAGGCAATAACAGGAATTCCATAAATATGGGCTGTTTCAACAAGCTTGCTGAAATCCTTAAACATCTTATGCTCAAACTCAGAGCCTGGATATATTGTGTAGCCAACAGCCTCTGCTCCAAGCTTTACAGCTCTTCCAATAGAGCAAACCTGGCTTGAGATTGGGTCTTTCTTAACAAGATTTGTCTTTCCATTAAGCTTTACTATTAATGGCACAGCTGCATTATGCTTGTCATAATATTTCTCAGCAATCCCATGATGCAGTATAATAGCATTGTATTTTCCCTTTTCTGCTATTTTAAGAATATAATCTGGATTAACATTATTGAGGTTAAAATCTGTTGGTCCATGCTCAAGGCCCTGGTCATATGCAAGAAATAAAGATTTTTTATTATGCATTATCTTCTGCATCTGCAGTTTTGTCAAAAAATTCACCTCTTTTTCCTATTTTATCATATCAAGGACATCACAGACCTTATAAATTGTGTCTTTTACAGTTCTTATGCCTATATTGTCCTCTTCAAACGGCTTTTGCACAATGCCACCAAAATGGCTTCCATCCCCAACAATAATCATACCATGTATGTTCATCCAGGCATGTATTGCTTCAATTGTTTTTTCCTGACCACCATTTCTTGATCCACCAACAGCAATAGCAGCTCCAACCTTATTTTTTAGTAAAAAGCCTGCTCTTCTCAAAACCTGTGTTCTGTCAAAAAATGCCTTTAATTGCGAGCTGACAGAGCCAAAATAAACAGGGCTAGCTATAACAATTGCATCAGCATCCTCTAATAAAGGCAGTAGTTTTTTCATATCATCCTTTATACTGCATTCTTTTTTATCTTTGCACAGGCCACAATCAGTGCATCCAGCTATCTTATACTCAGAGAGAAATATTCTTACTGTCATAAAACCCTTTTGCTTGGCAATATCAAACACATAATCTATTATTCTCTCATTATTGCCGCTTTTAGTCGGAGAACCGCTTATGCCTACAATCTTCATTTTTTTCTAAAATACCTTTTATTTTTTAAACTTTTTTATTTTAGCATGTCTTTTTTTTATGACTTTTAATATTTCCTTATAGTTAAGCAACCTGTTTTTTGCGCCGGGATGTGTGATAACTGATTCAGAGTTTGCCAAGCCCATCTTCAAAGCAAACTTGACATCATTCTTCTTTATTATTCCTGACAAAAATGAAGAGGCAAATGCATCACCTGCACCTGTACTTTCAATAACCTTTATCTTATTTGGCATCAGAGCATAGATATTTTTTCCATCATAAGCATGAATAGGTTTTTTTCCATTGGTAATTACTACTATCCTTGGTCCTAGTTCATAGAGTTTCTTTAACGTAGTTTTAATATTATTTTTTCCTACTAATAATGATGCTTCCTCATTATTTAATATAAGAATTGTTGTTCTAATGAGAATCTTTTTTAAATAATTCTTGCCTTTTTCTGCAAGGTAAGTGCTTGGGTTAAAGGCTATCTTAATCTTGTTTTTTTCAGCAAATTCTGCCAGTTTCTCTAATGTCTTGAATGATTCAGAGATCATTGAAGAAAAATAAAACCATCTTGTTTTCAGTTTTTTAAGGTTAATACCAGAAAACTTCAATTTGTCATTTGCACCCTTGTATGTTAAGATAGTCCTGTCATGCTCTATTGAATCAAGGATTATGGAATAGCCAGTGATTTCTTTGCTTAACACCCCAATAAAATCTAGTTTTTCTTTTTTTAATAAATCAAGAATTCTTCTTCCATTCTCATCATTTCCTAAACTGCCTAAGTAAGCAACCTTGTGGCCCAATCTAGCTAAAGAAACAGCACTATTTGTTCCACCACCACCTATAGTAAACCTGAGTTCTTTAATCAGAATCTTAGAGCCAGAGGGATAAGCAATCAAATCTTCCTCAGAACTGGATGTTTTTATTTTTATAAGCTCAGACTTTGTGTGGGCAAAAACATCAACAGTTGCAGATCCTACAGTAATAATATCATACATCCTACTCATTAAATAAAGCCTCGGGTTTATATATTTTTCTGAGAAAAACAGATTAAAATTTAAAATTATGATTTAGAAATTATAAGAATCATAGCGAAGAAATTAAAAAATAAATAAAAAAATAAATTGTTTATTTTATCTGTGCAAGTGTATATATCTCTTTCAGAGCAACTATAACTGTTGCTGGCACGACAAATGCCATTACAGCATTTAATACTCCAGACAGGTATTCACCAATGTACAATACATTTGTTAATGTACCTGATGCTCCTCCTGCATATATAACTAACACTAATGCTACTGCCATCCAAACAAACTCCTTTGTTTCCTTACCACTTATGTTTACAAGTCCTACTATTAATCCCAATACTATCAAGAGGGATATTAGCCATGGTCCCAAGGTTCCTAAATAACCGCCTATCAATCCCAGAATCACTGCAAGAACAACGCCTAAAACAAAGGACACTTCTCCTACCTTTTTCTCCATTAGTTACACCTCCTTCTTTTATTATAGCTATATTCTTTAGCTTTTTTATTATTTTATTTTAATTCTTTATAAATCTTTGTAACCATTTTCCAGAACTAACTAATTTTTTATAATTTCTTTGCTGGTTTTGAAAATAAAATCATAAAACTTTTTTTATTAAAATTTTTTATGAAAAATTTATTTCAATTGCTAATCAAACTAAGTATTTAAAATTTTATTTATGACAAATAACTCTATATTTTATTTTTTCTGAAAAATTTAATATACTTTTAAAATTTTCATCAAATATTTCCTAAATTAGATCATTAATCTTTTTAACAGCGACGATAAAATTAATTTTTTTTGATTATAAACCTATTTATTATAGTTTGACAATTAATTTTACTTTTATTCCCTCAGAATTTAGTTTAATTTATTTTCAAAAAAGTTATTTTTTAAATTTAAAAAACAAAAAATTATCGACGAGGAACATTTTTTTCTCGAAAAAAACGAAAACTATTTAAACAATAAAAATAAAAAATAATACTAGTGTTGTTCAAAACACAAAAAACCAAGAGGTGAAAAAATAATGGCAGCAAGGAAGAAGGCTAAGAAGAAAGCCAAGAGAAAAGTCAAGAAAAAACCTAAGAAAAAGGCTAAGAAGAAAGCCAAGAGAAAAGTCAAGAAAAAACCAAAGAAGAAAAGGAGAAGATAAGATTATTTTTTTACCTGCCTCTTTATTTTTGTAGGCAGTTTTTTATTTTTTTATAAAACTTCAAATATTCTTTTATTAAATGCAGAATAAAATCCTAACAATTATTGAATTACTCAAGAAAGATTATCCTTTAACATTTTTTTCAAAACAAAAACCATTCCGTGTTTTAATTTCTACAATACTAAGCCAGAGAACAAGAGATGAGAATACAATAAAGGCCTCTAAAAAGTTATTTTCAAAGTTTCCAACAGAAAGAAAAATTGCAAATGCGAATCTTTCTGACATTAAGAGATTAATTAAAGAGTCAGGTTTCTATAATGTAAAGGCAGAGAGAATAAAAGAGGTTAGCAAAATTTTATTAGGAAAATATAATGGTAAGGTTCCCCATGAATTAAATAAACTTTTGAAGCTACCCGGAGTTGGAAGAAAGACAGCTAACTGTGTTTTGGTTTATGGGTTTAATATTCCAGCAATACCCGCTGACACACATGTTCATAGAATATCAAACAGGCTTGGAATTGTAAAAACAAAAATACCTGAGCAAACAGAGCATGAACTAATGAAAAAAATTCCAAGAAAATACTGGATTAGTATTAATGAGCTGTTTGTAAAACATGGCCAGACTATTTGTAGTCCAATCAAACCAAAATGTGATAAATGTGTTATAAGCAAACTATGTAATTTTAAAAAATACCCAAAGGTATTTAAAGATAAAAGAATAAGATTATAAAAAATGCTTTTTTGAGGTGAAAGAATGGAAATAAAACATATTTTAGCAATATTGGTTGTTCTTATGTTAAGCGGATGTGCTGCAAAAGCTCCAGAACAACCAGGGGAAGCTGTTACTCCGGAAGTAACACCACCAGTAGAAGAACAGCCACCAGTAGAACCTGAGACACCAGCTGAAGAACTAGTAGAAGAAGAACCTGAAGTTGTTGGCGGAGCAGAAGATGTCCGAGTCCTTAGAGGGGGATTTGATCCTGAGGAACTGACAGTAAGTGTTGGCACAGTAGTTACATGGAAAAACATGGATGACAGAGTACATATAGTTGTTTTAGTGGGTGGGGAAAGAAGCCCAAAACTAAGTGAAGGAGATACCTTTGAGTACAAATTTGAGGAAGCAGGAACATACCAGGTTATGGATGCAATATTTGGATTTAAAGGCACGGTAGTAGTAGAATAAATTTTTATTTTTTTAACTTTTTAATATTTCTTTAATAATTTACATAAATTCATCCAAACCTTTCTGGCCTTTGTGTAAGGATTTATTTGTTTCTACAAACCCCCCTTTTGATTTCTTATTATCATCTGAAAATATTGGGTAACCATACTCACCGTCAAAGCCTGGCTGGATTTTTATTTTTCTATTACGATTATTAATTATTGCCTCTGCAATCTTTTCATTGGTTATTTTCTTTAGTTCGTCAAAAGATGAGTTGAGCAATATGTCCATCTCTGACCTTGAGCCATTAACCAGGTTATAGTATGCTTTCCATATCTTTTGAGATGCAACACCAGAATTCAACAGCTTTGATAAAATTTCTGATAATGGAATCAGTGATTTGAATGGAACAGCATCTTTTGGTTTAAAGCCAGCTGGCCTATCAGCAAGCTCTTCAACCCTGTGCAAAACCCCTATAGTTAGCTTTCTTCTGCATACAGGGCAGATATCTTTATTTTTTAGAGATTCATTTGGGCTCATGCATACATTGCAATTTCTATGGCCATCAAAGTGATATTTTCCATAGCTTGGGTCAACCTCTATTGTTTCTTTTAGCCCTTTTTTTGTTTTTATTGCATTTAATAGTGAGTTATAACTTAATTCTTTTAAGTCAAAGATATTGCACTCACGGCCAATGCGCCATGGCCAGAATGAATGCAGATCAGAGTTGCTTACTAATGTGTATTTATCCAATGAGCTTAAACGCCAGTTCATCGCAGGATCTGAGCTAAGGCCTGTTTCCAATGCATGTATATGCTTTGTCTGGTCTTTAAAGCATTCTTGCACACTGTCAAAACCAGAGTTTGAGCCAAACAATCCAAACCATGGAGTCCATACATGAGCAGGAATTATTTCTATATCCTTATCAATCTCTTTCATCATCTCAACAAAATCAGGGCATTTTATTCCGAATATTGGCCTGCCGTCATAATCAACTCTTCCAATTTTCTTTAGCTGTTCTGTTATCTGCTCAACAATATCAAAATTATTTGCTAAAATAACATTATGGATTTTTCTTCCTTTTCCATCCTGTGTGTACATTAAGGAGATTTCAGTCTGCAGTATAAAATTAAATCCTGTTTTTGTTTTTAAAATTCCAGTTCCATCCTCTGTAAGCTCTGATTTAAGCTCTTTAATCCATATTGGATGTGTAAAGTCGCCTGTTCCAAGAAGACTGAGGCCCTTTATCCGTGCATACTTCTCAAGGTTTTTTATATTTAATTGTTTAGAAGTGGCCCTGCTATATTTAGAATGGATGTGAAAATCAGCAATTACCCTCATTTGCCCTAATAAAACAGATTTATATAAAAAAGTTGCTATAACCATTACCCCTTATCTTTTTAAGAATATCTCATTAATCATTTCAATATACATTGCAGCAGACCAGGCCTGGGCCAGGCAGCCCTCTGATATTAGCTCTTTAGAGCTTGATAATTCTGCATGGTGGCCTATTGCCCCTTGCCATAAAATCTCTTTTGTGCTTGCCTCAACTATTTTATCAATGTATTTTTTGTATCTTTTTTTATCTAACTTATACAAAGTAATTGCAGCAAGATTATTTATCCAAAACCATGAATCCCCATTATGATAGCTTTCATTATTCTCGCCTGTATGCTCTGAAACAAAGAACTCACTTTTCTTATCCACTGTTGAAATTCCACCCCAGCTGTTCCATAAATGCTTTAATATATTATCAAAACATGCAACCCATTCTTTCTTCGCCAGAAGCTTAGGATACATATAAGCAGCAATGAAAATGTTTGGCCTTATTGTAAAATCATCTAAGCCATCTGCAAGATATTTTTTGTTCCAGAATTTTTTTCTAACCTCCTTCTTTAAATCACTTTCAAGTTCCTGATAAATCCTGTTATTAGTAAGCTCATGCATTAGCTTATACATGCTTAGCTGCATTGCCTGAATCTCTATCCTAAAACCTTCTCTAGCAATTGAATCCATCCAGGTTTCCTTTGCATTATTAAAAACAAGATGCTCTCTTGTGTGGTATTTTATCATAAAATCAAGCGAATGCTCAATCCTTTCTTCTATCTTTTTAATTTCTTTTTTTGTCAGATTATTTTTAAGAATTTTTTTCTTTTTTAAAATATAAACAAAATCTTTTGCTCTTTTTGAGACCCAGCCAGCAGAGTCAGCACTTTTTGACAAAGAGTCTGGCTTTATTGGCAGTTTTCCATCATGCAAAACAGATTTTAGATGCCTGAATAAGATATTTTTTGCTAAACTAAAATTTCCATATAAAATTAAAGCTTTTAATGAGATAGCTTCATCCCTTGTCCAGAACTGGAAAAACCATGGCAGACCTGCAAATATCCCTTTATCATTAACAACCAATGAATCAAGAGAGCTTAGTGCACAAGAATATGCCATTAGAATATCATTTTTAATAGTTTCTTTTGACTTTAATAAACTACCATAATACCTTTTTTGCTTTTTTCTTAATCTCTTACTATTCCTAAAAATATAGTCTGCCTCTTTCTTTGCCTTTTCCTTGTTTTTTGAAAAACTAAAAACAACCCTATCTGTCTTTAATGTTAGTGCAGAAAAAACATATCTTTCATAAGGCATTGAATTTCTTTTTTTGTCAAATTCATAATGTCTTTTTTCCCACTCTTCAACCTTCTTGAACATGCCCTCAAACTTAAGCACCAAGAATAAAGAATATTCTTCCTTGGCGTCAGAGTAGTCTTCCCTTGCATCTGTTTTTTTGACAAACTTGACTATTATCTTATCACCTTCCTGCCAAATACTGTAAAACCTGCCCCACTGCCTTTGGTCATAGCTCTCCCTTGCATCAAAAACCACTTCAATAGGAATTGGATTGGTTATTTCATAAACCAATGAATCATAATAATGAGGCATAAAAAATGTTTCAGTTGCACTGCCGCATTCCCTTTTAATTTCATAAAATTTATTGATTATCTTGCCTGCCTTAGCAGAACCAACTATATGCAGGCTTTCAATAATCTTATACATTTTTTCATCAAAAAAGAAAAGTCCGTCATACCTGCTTTTATTTTCATTCGCAAGACAGAAATATCCCCCTTTCCTATTTGTAATTAGAAATCTCTTATCTTTATTTGATTTCTTTTCTATCTCATGATTATTTAATGAATGAACTATGTTTACCATTTTTTAAGCGAAATAAAAATAAATTCTAGTATATATTTCTTATCTTTTATTCCTCTCCCCTGTAAAATTTTGCAGCATCCTCTGGGCTTACAGAATTTATTGTTGCATTTGTAGCTAGCTCAAAACCAGCCCATGTAGCAAGCCTTGGGCAGACTTCAATATGAAAGTGTAAATCTTTTCCCTCAGGAGCATAATGCAGGAAGAAGTTATATGGAAGATTTATTTCCTTTAGTTTTAGCAAGATCTTTTTAAGCATTGAAGCCAAATCCAATAGCTTTTTTTCATTCATCTCTATTATATTCCTTATATGCTCTTTTGGAAATATCCAAACCTCATAATTAAATCTTGATGCATATGGCGTAAAACTCACAAAAGAGTTGTTCTCAAAAACTCTTCTGTAACTGTTTTTCTCAATATTGATTATCTCACAGTATGGGCATGTTCCATAAGCTTTAGATGCATTAATCTCATCCTCAACCAAAGCAGGAATCTTGTTATATGTCATTAGTTGTGTGTGTGAATGTATTAGTGAGGTTCCTGCTTCCATTCCCTCATTCCTAAAAATAAGAACATACTTTGTGCCAGCTGTTTTGCTTAATTCAGTTATCCTATTGGCATACACTTTCAAGATTTCTTTTATGTGATTTTCTGCTAAATCAGCTAACTGCTTGTTATGATTAGGTGTTTCAACTATTACCTCATGGATTCCAAATGCATCAGCATATGTAAAATACTTGTTTGCACACCTTATTTCAGGGCTTCCCTCATGGCTTACAGCAGGAAACTTGTTTGGAAACCACCTTATAATCCATTTGTTGTTTTTTTCAATCCTTCCAGTCTCTTTTGGAGTGAGGTTTTCATTGCCAGGACAGAAATAGCAAATTCCCTCTTTTTTTGTTTTAATTTTCTTAAATTCTTTTGGCCTTTTCTTTCTTTCAGAAGCTATAATAACCCATCTATTTAATATATAATCTTTTCTGAGTTCTATTTTAACCAAGCCTCTTTACAGCGAGATTATGTGCTTCAATATAATTTTTGATTAAAACCTCCCAATCAGCTAATGAAGCAAGTCTTTGCGCTTCCATCTTGTTTTTTATTCTTTCCTGTTTTGATAAACTACTGAAATAATAAAGTGCATTGGCAAGCTCTTCAACAACCTCATCATCTTTTTTGCCTAATCTTTTCAGAACAAATATGCCTGGATTTTTAGTTTGAACTGATTTTTCATTAACATACCTTCCAAATCCAGCAAGGTCTGTTGTTACAGATGAAACACCAAGTGCAGCTGCTTCCAAAGGGGTGTAACCCCATGGCTCATAATATGATGGAAACACACCAAGATGTGAGCCCTGCATACATTCATAATAACCCAAATCAAGAAGCCTGTCTGCTCCAGTTAGATAGATTGGATAAAAAACTACTTTCACCCTGTCTTCTTTTTTGTTTAATAAGCCAGCTTTACTAAGGGAATTGATAATAGAATTATTCTGTTCATCATGCAAATCATGCGTTGTTAGCTCTGGATCTCCTTTTTTCATTAGCTTCAGAACCTTTTTTTTGTTTTCATGCAGAAAATCCTCATCAAAAATATTTTTTTCTGTAATGCTCTTTTTTGAAACTATTGAATAAATTATCCTGTTTTTAATTTCACCCATATCATCATCAATAGCGTCCTTTATATCTTTAAAAAAGGTTTTATTTTCTAGTAATCCTGTTTTTATTGCCCTAATATCTCCAGGAACCCAGAAAAAGGCCACAATGGTTTTGTTATGTTTCTCTTTTTTAAGTTTTTCATTTAATTTTGCCAATGCCTTGATAAATATATCAATGCCCTTTGCCCTGAATTCATATCTTCCGCACAGGAAATAAAAAAGAGTATTATCAAGGTCAAATGAATAATATGGGAAAAAATAATACATCAGGAATTCCTTTATTCTTTCCCTGTATAAACGATGTTTTATGGATGCCTCCTCAAATGTTGGGAATTTCCTAAGGTCAAGGCCATTTGGCAAGAGAACATCTGGCTTTTTTCCTAAGAGATGCCCTGCTTCTAGGGCTGTAATCTCACTTACTGTTGTAAATACATTTGCATTTAATGTGCTTTGCTTTTCTGTAAGATATTTTGCCTGTATGCCATAGTCATAGGCCTTTTCCACTGGATTTATCTTGTCAAATGTTTCATAAAGCTCTTCATTTGCAAAAGACATTGTTCTTCCGAGTATTGTTGCATGTGTTGTAAAAACAGTTGCAACCTTGATATTATTCTGCTTTAGATAAAGCAGGCCAGCTCCAGACATCCATTCATGAAACTGCGCAACAATTTTTTTATCTTTAAAAACATTTTTTATTTCCTCTAAGAGCTTTCCAACGGCATATGACCAAATAACAGGCTCATCAAAATCAAAGTATTGTGTGTTAAGTGAATCTATTTTAAAATTCTGCCACAAACTTGTTTTTATTTCGTCTTTTTTAGATGTAAAGCCGCTAAAATCAACCAGGATTGTGTTAGGCTCGCCCTTGATAAGCCAGTTGCCATAATGACACTTTATACCCTGTTTTTGCAGTTTTTCAAATACCTGCCTTAATTTATCTGAAGGAACTTTTTCCTGGAATTCCCCAGCCACTTTTTCTGGAAAAAAAGGACCTATTGTAAAATAATTTCCCTTATAATATTCTATTATTTCAGCAGCTTTTGATTTAACAACAGTGTAAATGCCTCCAACCTTATTACAGACTTCCCATGAAACCTCAAATAAATAATCTGCTTCTTTTTCCATTTTAATCGACAAATATTAGCTCATCTGGCCAGTCTTCCTTGACCTTCCCATGCATTATATTAACCAAAGGCATGTAGTTACGCAGCATTACTGTTGGAATATTGAGTGTTAGCGCTTCTGTCTTAATAATTGCATCATTGCCAAAATATCTTTTGAATTTTGGAACTAGTTCTGCATTAAATATCTCAATAATATCAGATTCACGCCTTGATTCAATTATCATAACAATTATAACATTGCCATCTCTATCACCAAGATAAGATTCAGCTATATGCTTTAACTCTGTTTTGGTTGGCTCCTCTTTTTTCATCATTTCTTCTATTTGCTTTCTTGTTATTCCTAGCTTGAATGTAACTATATACAATTGTCTTGCTGTGAAAATGCCTGTTCCATGCGGTCCATTGTTAAGGTATGCAAAGTAATAAAGAAGCCCTTCCTTTTCAAGTTTTTTTCTTTTTCTGTTAACTGTCTTTACAGGAACACCAGTGTTTTTGCTTATCTGGTTGTCAGAAATTCTTGGATTTTTTATAAGTTCTTTAACTATAATTTCCTCTTGTTTATCAATTTCCCTCATTTTATCCCCCAAGAAATGTTTTTATGTCACATACAAGGCAAGACTAATATAAATATGTTTTGTTTTATCTCTTTAAGGGTGAATTTGTCAACAAACTACTATTTATGTTACTATCTAGTAATCGAGAACTTATTTAAGTAGTAACTGTTTCTGTTTAACTTAGTTAGATAGAGCTATAAAAAGAGGATTTTGATGAAAGTTTTAATGTTTGGCTGGGAGTTTCCGCCTTTTAACACAGGCGGCTTAGGAACTGCTTGCTATGGCCTTACAAAAGCCCTAAGCAAACAGGACGTTAATATAACATTTGTACTGCCAACAGCACCAAGGCCAATTAAATCAGATTTTGTTAATCTTATAATTGCAAGTTGCACTAGTTTTCTTAATATTAAGAGAGTAAGCTCTTTGTTAGTTCCTTATATCTCATCTGAGGGATACGCCAAAACATATAAAAGCAGATATTTCAACAAAAACTTTGGAAATATTTATGGACAAAATCTTTTTGAGGAAGTAAACAGGTATGCCATGAAAGCGAGGGAAATAGCAATAAATGAATCCTTTGATTTAATACATTGCCATGACTGGATGACTTTTTTGGCAGGAATTGAAGCAAAAAAAGTATCAAAAAAGCCATTGATCGTACAAGTGCATGCAACAGAGTTTGATCGCACTGGCGGCCACCCAAACCAGGCTGTTTATGATATTGAAAGAAAGGGAATGCATGCTGCAGATTTGATTATAGCTGTGTCTAATTTTACAAAAAATAAAATAATAGAGCATTATGGAATAAGCCCTGAAAAGGTATTTGTTGTATATAATGCTATTGAATTTAAGGATTTTCTTGATAGGGAATATTTTGAGATAAAAAGCCAGGATAAAATAGTTTTGTTCCTTGGAAGGATAACATTGCAAAAAGGCCCTGATTATTTCCTTGATGCTGCTAAAAAAGTACTTGAAAAGGAAAAAGATATTAAGTTTATTGTTGCAGGCTCTGGTGATATGGAAATAAATATGGTTGAGAGAGCAGCCAAACTTGGAATAGCAAAGCATGTCTTGTTTACTGGTTTTTTAAGGGGTGATGATGTTGACAAGGCATATAAAATGGCGGACTTATATGTTATGCCCTCTGTTTCAGAGCCATTTGGGATAACGCCCTTGGAAGCAATGAGAAATGGAACACCCGTTATTATATCAAAGCAGTCAGGTGTTTCAGAGGTTATAAAAAACTGTCTTAAGGCTGATTTTTGGGATATAGATGAAATAGCCAACAAAATAATAGCAGTACTTAAATATAATGCATTACATCATTGCTTGAAAGAGCACGGCTTGATAGAAATAAAAAAATTCAGCTGGGATGATAGTGCCAAAAAATGCATTGATGTTTATAAAAAAGCATTAACTATGTAATAAAGGAGGGTTCAAAAAATTAAATAAAAAGCAATAAAATGGTATCAATTTGTTTTTATTTCCAGGTTCACCAGCCTTATAGGCTGAGAGAATATAATGTTTTTGAGATTGGGAAGAATCATAGTTATACTAATAAGAAGAAGAATCTGGGTATACTAAAAAAGGTTGCAGAAAAATGTTATCTCCCAACCAATGAGCTAATGCTTGATTTGCTTAACAAGCATGAAGAATTTAAGATAAGCTATTCTTTTTCAGGTGTTATCTTGGAACAATTTGAGGAGCTTATGCCAGATGTTTTACAATCATTTAAGGATCTAGTTGATACTGGCAAGGTTGAAATACTTGATGAAACATACTATCATTCACTTGCATTCTAGTTGATACTGGCAAGGTTGAAATACTTGATGAAACATACTATCATTCACTTGCATTCCTGCATTCAAAACAGGAATTTAAGGAGCAGGTTATTTTGCATAACAAAAAGATAAGAAGCTTGTTTAAGCAAAATCCATCTATTTTCAGGAATACAGAGCTTGTCTATAATAATGAGCTTGCAAATTTTGTTGAATCAATGGGTTATAAGGGAATACTGGCAGAAGGTGCTGATCATATACTTGGTTGGAGATCACCCAACTTTATTTACAGGCCAAAAACAACATCAAGGATAAAGCTTTTGCTTAAAAACTACAAGTTATCTGATGATGTTGCATTCAGGTTTTCAGACAGAAGCTGGAAGGAATGGCCGCTGACAGTTGATAAATATGCTAGTTGGATTAATGCTGTTAATGGAAATGGCAATCTAGTAAATCTTTTTATGGATTATGAGACATTTGGTGAGCACCAGTGGGCAGATACAGGGATATTTAATTTTTTGAGATACTTGCCTCAGGAGCTATTGAAGCACCCTGACAATGATTTCAAAACTCCAAGTGAGGCAGTAAAAACATATAATCCTGTTGCAGAACTAGATATTCACAGCCCTGTTTCATGGGCAGATATTGAGAGAGATACAAGTGCATGGGATGGGAATGACATGCAAAAATCAGCAATAAATGAGATATATCTTATAGAAGAAGCAATAAAAAAATCAAATGATAAAAAACTTATTAATGACTGGAGAAATCTTCAGACAAGCGACCATTTTTATTACATGTGCACAAAGTGGTTCAATGATGGTGATGTGCATAAATATTTTAATCCTTATGACAATCCTTATGATGCATTTATAACCTTTATGAATATATTAAATGATATAAACTTCAGGCTAAAAGAGCATAATACTTTAAAAAAAGAGGTGGTAGTATGAAAACAAAAAGAAAAGTTGTAAAGAAAGGGGGGGTTAAGAAAAAATCAATGAAGAAGAGAGATATATTAAGAGATGCTAATCCAGAGCATTATTTTTTTGTTCAAGATGGAACAATTTTAAAAAATGTGTTGGATTTATCCAAACAGCTTGATAAAATGACTGATGACATATTTAAACATCATGTTAATGAAATGAGAAATGATTTCAGTAATTGGATTAAAGATGTTTTTAAGGAAGAAAAGCTAGCAAAAGAGCTTTTGAAAACAACTAGCAAAGATAAAACACAGATAATCATCTTAAAACATATAATAAAGAAATTCAGCTAAAGGGATGATTAAAATAGTAAGAAAAATTTTGTTTCCAGAAGATGCAAAATTAATCCTAATGGATGTTGTTCCAAGGCACTACTTTAATCTGCACATGGGGGCATCTGTAAGAAACCTGCAAGAACTTGCTGATGCCTTGGAAATAATGGATGAAAATACATTTAAACATCATGTAACAAAAGATAGAAATGATTTCAGCAACTGGGTGAGGGATATTATTTATGATATTGACCTTAGCAGGGATTTATTGAAAGCAAAAACAAGGGAAGAGGCACTCAAAACAGTCAGAAAAAGGGTTGAAGAGCTTGACAAACTTCAGAGAAGTTACTGCCCAAAAGAGCAGTTAAGGTGTGGTGTCAGGGAGTTTTTTTGTGGCTTGGTAATAGGAATAATACTAGGATTGATAATTGCAGCAATAAGAGCTGGGTTAAGCTAATTAAAAGAATTAATACTTTTACTTAAACTTTATATTTGGCATTCCTTTTCCGCTGAACTTTTTCATCATTCTTTCCATGCTTTTTTGATTGCCGCCCTTAAAGAGCTTTACCATTTTTTTGCTCTGCCTGTACTGCTTTAATAATTCCCTGATTTCCCTTGTGGATGTTCCTGAGCCCTTTGCAATCCTGTCAATTCTTGTAATGCTTATAACATCCGGATTTTCAAGCTCCTGCTTTGACATTGAATCCATTATAAAGCGCCACTTTTTCAGCTTGCCTTCCTGAACTTTCAACAAGTCCTTTGGCATCTTTAACTTGGAAAATCCTGGGATCATCTCAGTTATTTTACTCAATGGCCCCATCTTGCTCATTGCCTGCATCTGCTCATATAAGTCGATTAAGTTAAACTCTCCCTTTAGGAATCTTTTTCCTAAATCCTCTGCATCCTCTTTGGATATTGCTTGCTCTGCTTTCTCTAGTAATGCTTCCAAATCACCCATTCCAAGCAGTCTTGAAATAAATCCTTCTGGTTTGAAAATCTCTAAATCATCTAGTTTTTCACCAATACCAATAAGCTTTATTTTTGCATCTGTTGCAGCACATGATGTTAAGGCTCCTCCTGCTTTTGCAGTACCGTCCATCTTTGTAACAATTATTCCTGTTACCTTGCATGATTCATGAAATTTTTGTGCTTGTTTCTGGGCTGCCTGACCAATGTCAGCGCTTATTACCAGAAGATTTTCCTCTGGCTTTACAGCATTATTTATCTTTTTTATTTCCTCAATTAAATCCTTTGATAATGCATCCCTTCCAGAAGTGTCTATGATTATTATATTGTACTTATTGAATTCCTTTTCAAACTCTTTCCATATCTTCAATGGATTTTTTTCCTTTTTGTCAAGAAAAACAGGAACCTTTGCTTTTTTAGCTATCTGCTCAATCTGTTCCATTGCAGCAGGCCTGTGAGTATCAAGGCCAACCAGTGCAACCTTATAGCCCCTTTTTGTATAATATTTTGCAAGCTTTCCTGCCTGAGTTGTTTTTCCAGAGCCAAACAAGCCAACAAGCATTATTTTTGTTGGTTTCTTTTTTATCTCTATCTTGCCTTCTTCTTTTCCAACAAAATTTACTAATTCCTCATAAACTACTTTTACAAGATATTCTTTTTTTGTGAGGCCAGCTGGAGTTTCCTCTTTTAAGGCGCGCTCTTTTATCTTATTAGTTAAATCAAAGACTAATTTAACATTAACATCTGACTGTAATAATGCCCTTTGTATGTCCTTGACAAGCTCATTTATGAGTTTCTCATCTACAAATATAGCTTTAGCTATCTTGCTTAGGGTATTTTTTAGCGAGCTTCCAAGCTTCTCAAGCACCATTTTACATCTGAAAACAGGTTTTCATTTATAAAACTTTAGAAAAAACATAAGATTAATCTTTTAATCATAAAAGAAAATATAATTATTTATGAGAAAATCTTTGACTCTTAATAATCTTTGACTTATAATTCAACAATCTAAAAGGTAATTCAGGAATATCAAAGAAATCATATTCCCCTGAATTAATCATTTCATCCAGGCTTTCATCAGACAAAGGTTGAGTTCCTATCTTGTCTTTTGGTAATAATAATTCAATATGACTTAATTCTTCAGCAAGAGGATATACTCTTTTATTTTTTAATTCTGCTATAGCCTTGTTAGCATAACCGCAACCACAATCATTTGAATTAGGGTACTTTGGAGTCTTGTAAACATCTGTCATTTTTACCTTTGTTCTATTGTAATTAGTTAGTTACAACTTCTTTATAAATCTTTTGTTTTATTTAAAGAAAAAGAAAATTAAAACTTAATCTCAGATGATTTCCTGTCTATAATCTCCTGCATCTTTTTGATTAAGTCTTCTGGCTTTATATTGAAATAAACCTTGCCGTCAAGTGTTCTCACTGCTACTGTTTTGTTTTTTATTTCTTTATCTCCAACTGTCAGGATTAATGGAATTTTCTTTAACTGCGCTTCCCTAACCTTTTTTGGCATTGTCTCTGCCCTAAAATCAGTTTCAACCCTTATATTATTCTCAGCTAATTTTTTCTTTAGCTCTTCACCATAGTTAATATGGCTGTCATTTATGTTTAAGATAATTGCCTGTACCGGGCTTAGCCATAATGGAAATTTCCCGGCATAATGCTCTATAAGTATGCCCAAAAATCTCTCTATTGAGCCATATATAACACGGTGAATCATAATAGGCCTGTGCTTTTTTCCATCCTTCCCCTCATAAGTTAAGTTAAACTTTTCAGGCATTGCAAAATCAAGCTGTATTGTTCCGCACTGCCATGTCCTTCCAAGGCAGTCCTTTAAATGAAAGTCAATTTTTGGGCCATAGAAAGCACCTTCACCCTCATTAATCTTGTATTTTATTTTTTTTGCATCCAAAGCAGCTTTTAAGCTAGAGGTTGCTTTTTCCCATGACTCATCAGAACCCATTGCATTATCTGGCTTTGTGCTTAATTCAACCTTATAATCAAATCCAAATGTTTTATAGAAGTGGTCTGTCAGGTTAAGTACTCCAATAATCTCATTTTTTATCTGTTCTTCTGTCATGTATATGTGTGCATCATCCTGTGTAAAGCATCTTACTCTAAATAAGCCTGCAAGAACACCAGATAGCTCATGCCTGTGAACAGTTCCCATTTCACCCATTCTCATTGGAAGCTCTCTATAGGATCTTAATCTTGTCTTGTAGATTAATATTCCTCCAGGGCAGTTCATTGGCTTTATAGCATAATCCTGGTCATCTATTTTAGTGAAGTACATGTTTTCCTTGTAATGATCCCAGTGGCCGCTCTGCTCCCAAAGATTTCTGTTTAATATTATTGGTGTTATAACCTCTGTATAGCCTGCTTTTGCATGCTCTTTTCTCCAGAAATCTTTTAAAATATTTATTATAACAGTTCCCTTTGGATGAAAAAATGGAAAACCAGGTCCTTCGTCGTGGACGCTGAAAAGGTCAAGCTCTTTTCCAAGCTTTCGATGGTCTCTTTTCTCTGCCTCTTCCAACAGCTTAAGATAATCTTTTAGCTGTTTTTTGTCTGGGAATGAGATTCCATACAGTCTCTGCAACTGCTTGTTTTTTGCATCACCTTTCCAGTATGCTCCTGCTATTTTTGTCAGCTTAAAGGCCTTTAGTTTTCCTGTTGAAGGAACATGTGGACCGCGGCAAAAATCTATGAAATTGCCTTGCTTGTAGATGCTTATTTTCTCATCTTTTAGTTCTTTTATTAATTCTGTCTTGTATGGGTTGTCCTTGAACAGCTTTAATGCTTCTTTCTTTGTCAGTTCAGTTCTTTCAATGCTTAGGTTTTCTTTTACTATCTTGTCCATTTCTCTTTCAATTTTTACAAAGTCTTCTGGTGTGAAGCTCTTTTCATAATCAATGTCATAGTAAAAGCCTTCCTCTACTGCAGGGCCTATTGCAAATTTTGCTTTTGGAAAGAGGTTTTTTACTGCCTGGGCCATTAGGTGAGCACTTGAATGCCTGAAAACCTCTTTTCCTTCATCATCCTTGAAGGTTATTATTTTTAGGTTGGAGTCTTTGTTTAGTTTTGTGTTAAGGTCAACTAATTCATTGTTAAGCTTTGCTGCAATTGCATCCTCTGAAAGCCTTTTTCCTAGGCCTTCTGCTACCTTAATTATGCTTATTCCCTTTTCATACTCTTTAACTGAGCCATCTGGAAATTTTATTTTTATTTTTGCCATCTGAACATCCTCCATAATCATTATTTGGTTTAATATTCCTTAATAAAACCATAAAACAACAAAATAGTATTTAAGCTTTGTTATAAAAATGCACTAGAACTAACGTGTTGTTAAAAGAAATATATCTAGAAGGAACTCATTTACATCTCCCGTTAGCTTTATTTCTTTCATGTTATAGGCCATTTTTAAATTGAATTATTTAAAGATTTTGTTTGGAAAATATTAAGAATCTAATATTTATTTCTTATCTTAAGGGGCTTAATTGTAAAAAACCTGACCTTCCTGAATACATCAAAATTTCTTGAGTTGAGGGGTTAACAACAACTTCCTTTGACCAATAAGGGGTCCTACTTGGATTTTTTTTGAATTCTTCACTATGATCTCCAATTATTTGACAATAACATTCGTTAAATTCTGCTTTAGTCATATAATGGTCTTTATATGAATTTATAATTGGGATATCCATTTGCCTCATTTTGTTTTCCAGATTATTAGCATAATTATCTGCGCCTGCTATAATAACCCCTTTTAGATTAGATTCCTCTGTATACATCAATTCAACCAAAGGTTCTATTTGTTTATCATTACCTAAGATTGAATGAAGAATTCCTGCATATTTTTTTCCTAGAATAATCACACCAACACAGGATAAGTAGCCTATATCATGCATAGTTATATCTGATAACATATAGATATCATTTGACCATTTTTCATGCTTTCCTTCAAGTAATTCCCTAAAACGTTTTTCTACTTTGTCCATAAACCACACCAATTTGACTATTTATTTATAAATCTTTCCTATTTGTAACTACTTTATAGTTTATATTTAGAAAATAATTATCATGAATTTTTGTATATGTTTTTTCTGTGGCCGACCTTTAACACAAAAATAATAAGTTTGCTCTTATTAATGTCAACTATAATCCTGTAGTCACCTACCCTTAGCCTGTATCCAGGATCACCAACTAATTTTGTTACATAAGCCTCAGGCCTGAACCTTATTCTTTCTAGGGCCTTAATTATCCTTTTCTGCATTGGCTTTTCAAGCCTGCCTATCTGTTTGAAAGCTCTTTCAGAAATAATTATCTCATACATTATATACCAAGCCTTTTCCTGGCTTCATCAAGTTTAACGTATTTGTTATTTCTTATTTCTGCGCGGGCCTCTTCAATCTCTTTTTTAGTCTGCTCATTAAGCTCCATTGTGTCCTCCATTAAGTCCCATATAACCTCTTCATAGGTCTCCCTGTTGAAAAGCTTTCTTTTACTCAATTCCCCCTGCAGTTTATTGCTTATTTGTATTGTGGTTACCATAGTGCACTGTAATCCACTATAGTATTTAAGGTTTTTGGTTTTCATGGCCTATACTAGATAGAAATACATTATTTATTATGCTTTGCCTTAAATTTCCGTTGATTTTACGGAAGCAGTTGCCAATCAAAAGATTTAAAAACAAGCTTAACAGATTATTCTTTGAGGTGTTAAATTGGATTCAAGGGCTTGCATTGATTGGCTTGGAAAAAAAAACTTATTAAACACCTGCAAAACTTATTCTACTTATCTTAAGAGGGTTTTCAAAGACTGCCTTAAGGCCAAGAATGAAAGTGTTCTAATAGTTGGTGATACTGGCTATGAAAGAAGGCATGTTGCTGCTTTACTTGCAGGCTCTTATTATTTTGCAGCAAAAAAACTCGGGTTGCATCCAAGACTTTTTTTTCAGGTACCTAAATTAAGAGGAGATCTGGCAGATAAAAGCATTGTTGATGCAATTAATTATCTGGGTGAGAAAAGCATTTTATTGTTTGCTTTGTCTAACAGGCTTGGCTCTTTAAGGGGCATAACCAAGAGCTATAGGCGCTTGTGCAAACAGAGAAACATGAGATTTGCCTCTACAACAAGTCTTGGACCAATAGAAACAAGGAATTTCAGGTCTTTAATAAAAGCAATTAACCTAAACTATCCAGAAATACAAAGAAAGCATAAAACAGTTAAGGCAGTTATTGAAAAGGGAACAGATCTGCATGTAAGGACAAAAGCTGGAACAGATCTGCATATGAAATTTGACAGGGGAAAAGTCAAGTCTGCAGATGGCAATTACAGCAAACATGGTTCTGGTGGCAACCTGCCTGCTGGTGAAGTCTATTTTCCTCCAAGGAAAAAAACAGTTAACGGAAAGATTGTTGTTGACGGAAGCTCAAGAAACAGGTATGGAACAACAGTAATAAACAAACCAATAACTCTTATAATTAAAAACAGTGACCTTGTTGGAATTGAGGGAGGCAAGGAAGCAAGGCTTCTGGAAGAAAGCCTTTCATGGGCTGAAAGAAATTCAAAATACCCCTGGGGCATAAGAAAGGTCTGCGAGTTTGGAATAGGCCTAAATCCAAAAGCAAAAATAATCGGCTCAACAATTATTGATGAAAAAGCCCTTGGAACAGCACATATTGCACTTGGCTCAAACAACTGGTTTGGCGGCTCAATATTTGCAATGACCCATCTTGACCAGGTCTTTAAAAACCCGAGAATAACAGTAAACGGCAGATTGTTGAATATTTAGTTAAGCTACTTTTTGTAATTTTCTAAAATTTTATTTTTTTCTTCTTTTGTAACCTTCTTTGAATTGATTTATCATTTCCTGATACCCTGCCGCTCTTGTAAGTTCATCAAGCAACTCAGGATGCTGTATGAAATAATTTGGGTCAAGATTTCCTCCTATCATCTCGCTAATACCTTCAGAAATTCTTTTTAAATCTTTTTCCCTTAAATTTTTTCTCCATCTTTCCTCTCTTTCAATTTTAGCTTGCGTAACTTTATCAACCAGACCAGATTTACCCTTTCGACTTGGGTCTATTTTAAATATGGCCTCATCTTTTTTAGTGACCCCTTCGTATGTGGCAAATGATTCATCAACCTTCCCTTTTTCCTTGTAATCCCCTTTTTCTAATGCTTCAATATAATTCTCTACTCCTTTCTTGCCATAAAAATCTTCAACATGTTTTAATTTTAGTTGACTTATGAACATGCTTCCGGCTTTATACTTGCCTTTCTTGTCTAACTGGCTTGGATACTTTGCACCAAGACTGCGGATTATATCTGCATAAGCTGCATCGAGTTCAAATCCCCTATCATCCGCAGAAACAGGAATTTTTTTTAGATCATCTAAGAATTTTTCTCCTGTAACAACGGGGGCTTTTTCCATAATTTCCTCTAAATCCGGAAAAGGTTTTTTCTTTTTTTCTGTTGCACCAACCAACATAATCCCTGCAATCCATATGAGGAAAAATCCAAACAATATGCTTGATGCTGGGTTTAAGGCAGTTGCAGGGGCCCCGGCTACTGCTCCGGTTATATTTGCCTCAAAGTTTAGCATGAAGAATAGGCCTGCTATAATAAGAACAAAACTTGCTATCAGCACTCTTTTTGGTTTCATTAAGTTAATTATTTATTTGGTTATATATAAACATTTCTAAATTTTGTTTAAGTTTTTATGAAAACATAACTTATGGACCTTAGAATTACTTAACAACAACACCATCTATCTTTCTGAGAACATTAACAGCATAACCTAGCTTTTGCTTATTTTTAGCATAAACTGTAAATATTTTATCTCCTTTCTTAACAGAATCCTTAACATGCTTATGAAGGTAGATTCCTGCACCTTTGTCAAGTGGAGCTCCTGCAGCCCTTGCTATCTTGGAGATTGAGTCATTATCTATATGGGTTACAACACCAGATTTCTTAGCTCTAAAGTTATATCTGAATTTCCCTATCTTTATGTCATCAGCTTTTATCTTCTTACCGCACTGAGCTCTTATGATTTGCATCATTTTCCTGTAAGCAGCTCCTGAGTTAAGTATTTTCAATGCCTTTTTAGTGCCAGCCCCTTTTTTTGCCTTTCCCCCCATCTCAAGAAGCAGTCCAGCCATTTTAATTGATTTTTCTTTTAAATCAAGAGGCTGTCTTAAATCATTTTCCAAAACCCACATAACATCCCTTGCCTCTAATTCTGGTCCAATGCCATTTCCTATTGGCTGAGAGCCGTCTATGATTACAACCCTAATTTTTATTCCAAGCTTTTTTGATATTGATTCAAAAAGCCTCTTTAAGTAAAGTGCTTTTTTCCTGCTTTCTATCTTAGCTCCTTTGCCAACAGGTATATCAATAAGTAAGTGTGTTGCAGAAACAGATTTTTTCTTTGCCAAAATGCTGGCCAGAAGCTGGCCCTCTGGGTCAAGTGATAAAGGATGCTCTATTCTTATTATCTTATCATCTGCAGGCGCAAGGTTAACAGAGCCGCCCCATATAAGACAGGCATTTGTTTTCTTAATAATATTTTTTATTTCTTTGATTGAAAAACATACATTACATAAAACCTCCATTGTATCAGCTGTCCCAGAAGGGCTTGTTATGCTCCTTGATGATGTTTTTGGAATTGTCAGGCCAGCAGCAGCAACTATTGGCACTACAACCATTGTTGTCCTGTTTCCAGCAACCCCCCCAATACAATGCATGTCCATTACAGGGTATTTATTCAATTTTAATATTCCTCCTGTATTGATCATTGCCTTTGTCAATGAAACAGTTTCATCAAGATCAAGGCCTTTTGTGTAGCAGGCAGAAACAAAATAAGTTATCTCTATCTCACTTAATCTGTTATTGTTTATATCATCAATAATCTTATAAATCTCCTTATAACCAAGCTTTTTTCCTTTTAATTTCCTCTTGATATACTGTATGGAAACAGGCTTTTCAACAAGAGATACATCAACAAAATTGCCTGATTTTGCATTTAGCTTGGTTAAAACCTCCTCATACAATCCTATTTGGCCAGTTGGAACTACTTTTTTGGACTCAGTAATATCTATTATTGCAATAACACTCTTCCTTCCTTTTTTAATTTTAAGCCTGTCTTCATAATGAAGATCAAGTTTTAGTGCATCAAGCTCATTTAGTACTGCTACTAAGGGCCAGCCTGTTGCAATATCAATATCCTTTACTTTTAATTTCATCTTTTAGATAATCTCTGTTTTATAGATTTCAGCAAATGTCAAAAATAGTGATAATATCAAGGGACCTACAACAATTCCTATAAATCCAAAAATAGCTAATCCACCCAATATCCCCAACAGTATGATTGTAGGATGAATCCTTGCCTTATCACCAATAATTTTAGGCTTTATTAAATTGTCAATTGATGAGACTATAATAAAGCCATAAGCAAGAAGACCTATACCCATAATGGTTGCAGAACTGTTGCTAGATGTCAGACCAATAATGAGTTTAAAAACTCCAAGGGGAAACCATACAATTGGTGCGCCAACAAAGGGTATCATACATGCAACTATCATAATCCCCCCCCATACAAGGGGTGATTTAATTCCAAATATATATAATCCTAATGTACCAACCATGCCTTGGATTAATGCTGTTATAAAGTGTCCATATATAACAGCACGTGTAACACTGCCAAATTTTTTTACTATCTTATTTTGGTAATGATTTTTTAATGGTATAAGATATTTTATCTTTTTAACCATTAACTCCCCATCCCTTAACATGAAAAAGATTAAAAATATCATAACAAAAAAACTAAGTATTCTTTTTGGTATTGTAAATATAAAATTTGATAATGAGCTTATTATAGTGTTTGTGATATTGTCGAGGGAAGAACTAATTTGCGGTTTCTCTGCTATATTAACCAGGAAAGAGTTTAATTTCCATAAATTAGAGCCAGGTTCTGTATCAATTATATTCCCCTCTGCGATCCTTTGTTTTGAATCAGTATAAACAGTTGTTACTTCTCTTGTAAGCGAATTCACGATAAATAAAATTGGGGTGATTATTAAAATTATTACAAGCATTGTTACTATAATAGCAGAAAGGTTTTTTCTCTTGGTTTTTTTATTAATCCATTTGTATAAGGGGTAGGAGATATATGAGATTATAATGCTAGTTAATATTGCAACTATAAATGGTTTGACAACCAAAAAAACCATATAAGCAGCTATAATAAAAAATAAAAAGATAAAGTATTTCGAAAATTCTTCTTTTATTTTTCTGATATTATTCACCTCCTTAATGGTTCCAGTATTTTTATAAGGATTTTCTGTTTTTCCAATATTTTTTCAAATTAGATCCTTTCTTGTGAATTAACAACATTTACAGGATTTTTATTAGAATAGGATTCTATATTCCCTATTGTTGTATCTAATATCCTGATTAATGCTTCTTTGCTATTGAAGGCATTATGCGGAGTAAAAACAACATTATCCATATGGAATATTTTGTGATCCCTGACAATGGTTTTCCATTTCTCTGGATTTCCTGTTTCATAAAGGAGCTCATGCTCCTCTTTTATTAGCTCTTCACCCTCAATTACATCCAGACCAGCTCCACCTAGGATTTTCTTTTCTAGGGCATACAGTAAAGCACTTGTATCAACCACCCCTCCCCTAGAAGTATTTATTAGGATTGCACCTTTTTTTATCTTCTTTATATTGTTCCTATTTATTAAGTGGTGAGTGTGCTTGTTATATGGAACATGCAATGAAATTATATCTGATTTCTTTAATAATTCGTCAAGATTTGCATAACTAAATCCAATTACTTCTGCCAGGAAATTCTGCTTATTTATATCATAGACAAGCACATTCATTCCAAAACCGCGAGCCATTTTTGCTACATGCAGTCCTATATGGCCTCCCCCGATAATGCCCATGGTTTTTCCTTTCAGGTCAAAACCAGTCAAACCCTCAATAGAAAAATCATCCCTTAAGGTTCTTACATATGATTTATGAATATTCCTTGATAAAGATAATATTAAGGCAAATGTATGCTCTGCAACTGTGTTTTCTCCGTAATAAGGGATATTACAGGTGATAATTTTCCTCTTACTGCACTCTTTTAGGTCAATATGGTCAAAGCCAGTTGACCTTGTTGTGATAATCTTGAGCTTCGGAAGTTTTTTTAGGATATCTTTGTTAATCTTTGAATAAATAAAAACAGAGATTATATCAGAGTTTTTTGCTTTAGAAACATTATTGTTGCTGAGAGGTTCTTCAAAAAATTTTAAGGAATAGCCCTTTAGTTTCTTTTGTAAGTAGGCTTTTTCCCAAGGTTTTAATTCAAAAAAACCTATCTCCATTTTAATCTCTTTTATTCTTCTGATGTTATTTACCTCTTCATTTGTTGCGAGCAAAGCGAGCGTGTCCGGCTTTATGCTGGACTGCGTGCCAGCTGAGCAAGCAGCTGTCATGGGCCCACCCGGACTTTCAAAGCACTTGCGAGCTCTAACTTTCGCGAGCGCTAGCGAGCGTGAGGGACTTCAATTGCAGAGCAATTGAATGTCGCTCTTTGCGTATCAAATGAGCGTAACCATTTGCGTGCCAGCTTAGCAAGAAGCTGTTCGAACCGGGGATATTCACCATTTTGATTTTTTTAAATCGTCAAGGTGACATCATAGCCACTAGATCACAGGCCCAACTAAAAATATAAGATTAGAATTAATATTTAAATGTTGTGTAAAAAAGCCCCGAGCGAGAGTTGAACTCGCGACCTCCACCTTACCAAGGTGGCGCTATAGCCACTAAGCCACCGGGGCATTAATAAAATTTATGTAATTATAATATATCTTTACTTTCATCATCATCTTCATAACCGCTGTAATCCATAATTTCTATGTCTTTGTCTTCTATTTCCTGATCTGTTTTTTTAGTTTCCTCTTTTTGCTCATCTACCACATAGTCTGGAACTGCGTCATAAGTTTTATTTTGCTTTACGCGCTTATATTTCTTTTTGTTGTTCTTTTTAGGTTTAGTTTTCTTTTTTTTAATTTCTTCATCCCTCCCAACATCCTTTTTATGATCCTTTTCTTCATCTTTTTCAGCTTTTTCTTGTTTAGGTTCTTGAGTAAGTTCCTTAATTTCTTTATTCTCTTCATCTTTTTTAGGTTTATCTTCTTTTAATTCTCTAAAGGATTCTTCAATCTTTTTATACTCCTTATCTAACTTCTCTTCTTTAGTGGTTTCTTTCTCTTCAGTGAATTCAGTAGTCATATCCACATAATCCTCACTTCCATACTTTTGTTTTCTTCCTATAAACAAAAACAATAAAATAACAGCCAAAACAATAAATCCTGCTGTTAATATAACATTTCTCCAGTTAATGATAACTACTTTTTTTGGCTCTGATAAAACACATGAATGATTAACTGCAGTTTCATTAGGATTGCATTCCAGTTTCCTGCATTTGTAAATACTGAACGTGTTGCAGTATTCATCCTCTTCACACTCAGAATCCTCTTTGCACTCAATCTTTGACAATGGAAGAACTGTAAAACTTTTCACAGTCTTACCACATATATTAAAAACCTCTTCTGGTTTATTAGCATAAGACATCTTAAAACACGGAACATAGTAAAATGTATAGCCCTTTGTTGGAGCTTTAACCAGACTTGTGAAGTTAAAGCTATGAACCTCATCTGGACCTAAAACTACATCCTCACTAATGTCAAATCCAAGAACAGTACCATAATCCCTATCTTTTATGTATACATCACCTACATTGATGCTTTTGTTGATGTTATTGTATATGTTTACAGTAAAATCTATTTCTGTGCCTTCCATACAATTTCTTTCCTTACATTTATAGCTAGAGTCTATTGATGCTGTTACAAATAGTGTATTAATTAAAAACATTAATACAATAATTTTCAATGTTTTTGTTTTCATCATTTTTATCACCATATACACATCACGCTATAAATATTAAGGAATTTTATCATTATTTAAAAACATTACTAAAAAATGGTACTATTAACCAAAGCGAATGACCGTTATCTCCTAATTGTTTTTAAGAAGAGACTAAACAGCAATTAATAGCTGAAGAAAAAGCTAAATAACAAAAGGTTTTTTATACTATTTATATTATGTATTATGATATGCAAAAAGAGGTTTTTATATATATAGCACTTATGTTATTAATTATAATTCCATCTACATATGCTGTAGATGAAAAGGAAATCTACTCTGGAACTATTTATTCTAATCAAATAAATACAATTAATATAAGTAATGAAATATTTAGTTTTAGTTTAAGCTCTGCCCATGACAGGGTAATTATTACTTTACCAACTAATTCATATGTTATTGTAAAGAATGACTCATGTGAAACCACGGAAAACTATGAGTTATGTGTTACTAACTCAGAGTTTTGGTATCATAACACAACATTAGATGATGATATATATAAGGCATCTATTAAAATATACTCGTTTCTTTTAGAAACCACAGAAATTGAATTAACAAGAACAGTTGGAACTACAGAGTTCTTGATTAATGAACAGACAAAAATAGAGGTAACCCTAAAAAACACAGGAAATGTAGAAGCTACTAACATTGTTTATTCAGACCCTATCCCTTCTTCATTTGCGATTACACAAATATCAGATTGTGTTGCATATGCTAACAGTACACACAGAACTGTTAAATGGCATGGTAGCCTAAGGGGAGGTATGGAAAAAAGATGCTCTTATAAAATCAAGGCATTGCAGAACACTACCTTTAAATCGCGGGCATCTATAAGCTATAACAATGGAGTTAAAATAGTAGAAAGTCATTCTGATACCTCAACAATAACTATCCCTGATTATCAACTGAATATGATTTTAACACTGGATAAGAATGAAGTAAAGTTGGGTCAAGAGGCTAATCTAAACATTAACTTAACAAATATAAATAATAACAATAGCATTACCATAACCTCATTTAAAATAACAATACCTAATGAACTAGACATATCAACACCACCAAAATACCTAATACAAGATTACAAGGAATTAAGCTGGGAAGGTAAACTAGCTAAAGGAGAGACTAAACTATTCAATATAAAATTAAAAAGTAAATACATAGGAAATCATACATTAAAGCCAAAAGCCTCATTTGTAATTAATAATATTAGGAAAGAAGTTGAGAAATCAATAAGCCTAAATATTTATGGAAAGACATTATCTATAGACTCTAAAGTTAATAAAGAGGTGTTAAGTTCTGAAAAATCAAATATTTCAGTAAAGATAAAGAATCCAAGCCCAATACATTCATTTAAAAATATAGAAGTAATAATAGAAAGTGACCTGCCCAATTTTATAAAAATAACAGAAAAAATAGGTAATTTAAAACCATTAAAATATAAAAAAATCGATGATATATATTTCACAGCTCCAGATGTTGTGGGTAAAAAAAATTATTCAATAAATTTAAGAATTATATATGAATCTGAGTATAATCAAATATTAGAAGCAAACCAAGAAAAAATTGTTACAGTTGTTGGAAGAACAGAAGTAGTCCCCCCAATAATAAATGAAACAAATATAACAAAAGAAGAGGCAGATAATCCTCCTGCAAAACTAAATATTAGTTTAAAAGAGTGGATTAAATCAAGAAAATATACTTTTTCCATACGTTCACTTATGATCCCGATTGGAATATTTTTTATTTTTGTTTTACTTTCTGCTCTTTATATGGGTTATAAAAGGGGGCACCCTAGAAATTCTTACTAATCAGAATATTGCATTAATTACATATTCTTCAGAACTATTTATGCGGGGGATGGGATTTGAACCCATGGACTCACTAAGAGACAGGATTTCTGCCTTGTAATTATATTTAGTCTTAAGTCCTGCGCATTTGACCAGACTTTGCTACCCCCGCAAGATAGATAGAACAGAAAAATAGAATATATTTAAAGGTTTCTAAAGCTTTTTGGATGCACACCGTGTGCAAAGAAATGAGCCCTCAATTTCCCTTAAGTTTGTGGATGGAAAACCGCAAGCCTCGCATATGCCTTCTGATATTGGGCCGCCAAATATAGGTTTTCTTGATTCTTCTCTCAGCTCAAACTTCTCAACCATTAGCTCAAATAACTCTGGCTGTATTTTGAGTATGTCTTTTAATGTAAGCAAGCCAATCATCTCTTTTTTATTCATAACAGGAAGGTGCCTTACATCGTTGTCCTTCATCTTTTTGAGAGCATCATAAATATCTTTTTCAGGACCAATTGTTATGACTTTTTTTATCATTACTTCTTCAGCCTTTAATTCTTTAGGGTTTAGTCCTTTTGCAATAACCCTCCTTACAATATCCCTGTCAGACAATATGCCAAGAAGTTTAGACTCCTTTGTTATAACAAGGCTTCCTATGTGATTGTCCCTCATCTTCAAAGCACATTCTTCAATAGAAGTTTCTGGTGAAACAGAAACAGGCTTTTTTGTCATGGCATCACATATTTTATAACCTGTCTTGTATTTTAATCTCATCTAAACCCCTAATAATAATAAGATATCTTTCTGATTAATAAACTTAAGTAAAATAGAAAATATATAACAAAGAATATAATCAAAAAAGGTTAAATCAGTAGTTAATCAGTATCTCTACATTCTTACCAAAGATTTTTTTCATGTCCTCAAATATTGGCTCTTTTATAAAGACCTTGGATAGAATCTCTATCTTTGAGAGCTCTTTCTCAAGCTCTTCAAGAGAGCTCTTGGTGATTTTTCCTAGGCCACCATTTGGAAGTATTTCTGCTTTAGTAATTCTTTTTTCCTCCTGATCAATGTCATGTATAATGTAAGCGTTTTTTCCAAGCAAAAGGACTTCTCCATATTTGTCCCCATATTTTACTCTTACCTTTGTCCTTTCAATCTCCATGCCCCTTTTTCTTTGTATATGCTCAATCATAAATCTGATAAATTCCTGGGAGTTCTTTTTAACCTTCTCTACCTCTACCTTTGTCAGTTTTTTCTCATCATAATCTTTCTTTGCCTTCATTATAGCATGCAGTATTCTTAGGAACTTTGCAGGTATTTTCCCTTTGCTTATTATTTCTTTCTCAAATATATTAACTATCTCTGAATCATTAGCACTCTCTATTCCCTCAATCCGTAGGATATCCCTTATTATTGTAACAACAGTGTCATAAACATGGAGCATTGACTCTTTTTCTTTTATCTTCTCTATCTGGCTGAATAATTTTTTTATTCTTTTCAGATAGTTTTCAGCGTTTTCTAATAATACATCTACTTCTTTGCCGCTAAGCTTCTTTTCTTTTCCATGCTCAAGATCCTTTCTGACCTGTATGTTGTTTTCAAGTATCTTTACATACTTTTCCTCCAGCATTTTTTCTTTTTTTACAAACAGCTGCCTCATCAATTCAGGGGTTTCCTTTGGAGTTGGAGGTGGAACACCATAAAGCATAAGTGCTGCCTGGCTTGGTGTTAAGATGGCCCAGAATGTATCTTCCATTCCTAAATCTCTTATCTTAAACTTCACATGCTTTAACATCTGCTCTCCGCTGTTCATATACATATCAATCGCCTCTGCAGATGGTTTTATCTTGCCCATCTTCAATAGCTGCTTCCATGGCATGAATATTCCTCTGTCATAGAATGGAACTCCGTCCCTCAAAAAGGTGAATATTATTGGATTGGCCTCTTTTATGTTATCCCAGAAGTCTGTAAGTATATAGACCTGGACATTCAGCTTGTTTTTGATTCCTGTAACCTCTCCAGCTTCCATTCCCATTGTTATTATTATTGCCCTTAATTTATCTTTTAACTCAGCTCTTGTCATCTTTTTGACGTCTGTATCATCCACTACAATAAAGACATCAATGTCTGATTCAGGTGTTGCTTTGCCTTGAACAAGAGAGCCTGCAAGAACATAGCTTACAATGTATTTCTCAAACTTTTTAAGGACCATTGACTTATGGATCTCAGCTATCTTGATAGCAGACAGCATTCCTGTATCATAAACTGGAGCAGATAGTGCTATCATCTCTAGTAGCTCATATTTCCCGTCATAACAGCTCTGCCATAGTTCAGAAAGAATAATTGTTTGTGGTGCAAGATTTTTGTCAATATCTTTTGCCATTTCTTCTATAATAGATGAAAGTTTTGTCTTTAGTTCATCCTTAGACATTCTCTTGCTGTCAGAATCATCAACCAAGACAAGAATATTAATCTGCTCACTAGGTTTTTCATCTTTTTCTGGCTTTTTTGGGGGCAGGAGCGCAATGCCTATTATGTATTGTTCAAACTTTTTTAAGACTATTTTTTGAAATTTATCAAGCTTTGACTTGATTGCCCTTAGTTTTTTCTTGGCATCTTTTGGAAGCTTTGACTCAATCTCCTTGAACTGGTCATTTTCTTTTGATTTTATATTTTTAGCATTATTTTTTTTGTTTTGTTTTTTGGCCATAATCACCCACCTGCTTGCTTTAATTATAAGATTAACTAAAATGAGATTATTATCAGGTATATATAAATCTTTTTAAAAAACTTCGGAGATTTTTCGGAGAATACACATTTAAATTAACTTTTTTTCAAATAAAAGATTATCCCATTATGCCATGTTCTGAGTCATCTTCTACTCCTAGAAATTTAATAGTAGGAAAACCTTTTTTATAGTCTTCCCACATCTCTTCCATTATAACGGGGGGAAAAACCCTTATGTTCTTAAGTTCAGTTTTTGAAAAGAATTTTAATTGCTTAATATAGTGCTCATCTTCCCCTTTTCCAATAATCCCTTTAATAGACTTTTTGCCTTTATGCTTTGAGGAAGTTACATATAAATCAATATTATTCTCTTTCTGTTGATGAAAAATGAATTGCCTTATATAAGCAATTTTATCTAATTTTACCTTGAGGTTTGTTTCTTCTTTTACCTCTCTTTCCCCGCACTCAAAGACAGATTCAGTTCCTTTTAATCCACCGCCTGGCGGCACCCACCAACTAAACCCTGTTACAGGGTGAACATGCTTAACTAATAATATCTTGTTATCTTCAAAGATTAAAACACCAACCCTTATCCTGTTTTCCAGTTTAACCACCTTTTATTTTTTAATATTATAGTATGATTATCCCAAAAAAGATAATATAATCAAGCTAAAATAAAGATATTATAAAAAGTTATTGGAATCTGAAATAGTAAAATCAATTAGAAAGTTTTATTAATAAAATTGATTGTTATAATCTTAGCATTGAGAATGAAATACAAACTGATATGCTTTGACCTTGATGGCGTAATCTTTAAAAAGCCTAATTTCTGGCTAGAACTTCACAAAGTTTTTGGAACATTTGAGGAAGGTAAAAAGCTTACAGAAAAGCACCTTCACAATGATTATG
>JAFCEA010000060.1 GCA_017609385.1 Candidatus Woesearchaeota archaeon | reverse complement strand
CCAATAACACCAACCACTGAGCAATACAAAAAAGCAATAGAGTTTTTTTCTAAAGAGGTAAGAAAGGATATTAAAAAGAAAAAATCATTAGTAAAAGTAACCCAGGCATTCAGGCTTGTTTATTATGATCTTGTTGTAAGGATTATGAAAGAAAAAAGGCAGGTAATTCCATGCTATGCTGGAATTGCCAGTGCACATATAAATGCCTTTGGAGATGTCTGGGCATGCTGTATACTTGGTTATGACAAGCCAATGGGAAACCTCCATGATTTTAATTATGACTTCAAAAAATTATGGCATTCAAAACAAGCAAATGAAGTTAGAAGATTCATAAAACAAAAGAAATGCTACTGCCCTATTGCAAATATCTCTTACACAAACATTTTGTGCAATCCAAAATATATGCTGAAAGTAATTAAAAATATTTTATTTTAATATGCCTTTTTCTTTATACCACTGAACTGTTCTTTTAATGCCTTCTTCTAAGCTTATCTTGGGTTTATAACCAAGTTCATTTATTGCCTTTGAAACATTAAAAGAATGATTCATGGTCATATTTCTTATTCTATCAACAGACAAAAGCTGTGGAACTCCAACAAACTTCAATAACCTAAAACAAAAGGCCCCAAGATAAGCAAGCAAGACAGGTATGTGAAAAGGGATTCTAACCTTTTCTTGTTGTGCTATTGTTTTTATGAATTTATTCATTGTATAAGGATTTTTATCTGAGATTATGTATGTTTGCCTTATGGATTTTTTGCTTTCTCCAGCAAGGATTATCCCCTGTATAAGGTTATCTATATAAACAAGGCTCATAAGATTTTTTCCATTGCCAATGATTGCAAAAAATCCTTTTTGTATTAACCTAAACATTTTTGCCTTGTTTCTTATCTCTCCTGGGCCATAAACCATTGTTGGCCTTACAATTGTCCAGTCTAATTTAGACTTTTTTACAGCAAGCTCTGAGAAATATTTTGTTTTGTCATAGTCTGTCTTGGGATTGCATTTTGTTTTTTCATCAGCCATATGTTTTGCTGGGCCCATTGCAGCAACACTGCTTATAAGGACAAATCTCTTAACCCTATTTTTAGTGCAGGCCTTAACAAGATTTTCTGTTCCCTTAACATTCACATTGTATAACTGCTTGTATGCTATCTCAGGACTGCCAAGCATTGCTGCAAGATGATAAACTATTTTTATGCCTTTTGTTGCCTCAACTAATGAATTAATATCATCCAACGAGCCGTAGAGAATCTCCACATTTAATTTTTCTAACTTTTTTATGTTGCTTGTTTTCCTTGCAAGAACCCTAACCTTTTTTCCTTTTGCTAGAAGTACATTGACTAAGTGAGAGCCTATAAAGCCAGTTCCGCCTGTAACTAAAATAGCCTATAAAGCCAGTTCCGCCTGTAACTAAAATAGTCATTTTAAAATCCTTTCATATAGCTTAATTGTTTTTTTGGCAATTCCATCCCAGGAAAAATCACTGCATAACTCTTTTGAATCCTGTGAAAGCTCTTTTGCTAATTTTTTATCTTTAAGGATTTTTATCATCTGCCTGGCCATGCCTTTTATACCATTTACTTCTAAAACACACTCTTTATCCTTAACCAAATCAGGAAGTGCCCCTACATTGGTTACAACCAGTGGCTTATGGAATGCAAGAGCTATGTTTCCTGGCCCACTCTGGGCCCCGAATTCCCTGTAAGGAAGTGCAACAAGGTCGCATGATTCAAAATAAAGCTTAACATCTGACATGGGCACATATTCAAGAAATGTTCTGATGTTTTTCTCCAGGTTATATTTTTCTATTAATCTTTTATATTTGCCCCAGTTAACCCAACATTTCCCAATTATAAGCAGCAGTGCATCAGGCAATTCTTTTTTAACAATTGCAAATGCCTTTATTAAAACATCGGTGCCCTTATATTCCCTTATATTCCCAAAGGACAAAACAACAGGAATATTTGGTTTTATCTTTAATCTTTTTCTTGCTTCTGTTTTAGATATCTCCCTGTTTTTATAAAATTCATAAATGCCATGGGAAATCTTTACCATTTTGTTTTGGCTTATATGAAAAATTTCCCCCATTTGCCTGATGTTATTATCAGAATGAAGAATAAAGATATCAGGAAAACCAAAAATTAGTTTAGCAATAGACCTATCAATAAAATTTGTTTCATGACCAAGAACATTATGAACTGTTAATACAATTTTCCTTCTCTTCAGCTTTAAAAACAAAAAAATTATCAAATATATTGGCGCTAAAACACTTGTCCACCATTGGACATGAACTATTTTTCCCTTTGCAGAAAGACCTGCCCATGCCCATGTAAATGGGTTATAATATGTTATAAAGCTCCTTATTTTTAGGTTTTTGTTTTCTTCAATCTTAAAGTTCTTATCAGTATCCTTTGTTCCGCCTGGATAAAGGAATTCTGGGTAAAGTTTCTTGAAAGAAATAAAATCAATCTCAACATGTTTTGATAAACCCTGGCTTAATTCAATGCAGTAATCACTAACGCCTTTAAAGGGTGGCAGTGTTCCAATCATGCTAATTTTGATTTTTTTGCCATTTAGAATCAATTTAACTGCCTCGTAGAGGTTTTTTACAGTAAAGCCCGGAGTTATTTTATATTGTTTATCCTTTCCAGCATAACCTGTTTTTATTAGTATTGTTTTGCAGCCAGCATTCTCGCCTGTTTTTATGTCTGATGTCTTGTCTCCAACAAGAAAAGAGTTTTTTACATTTATATTAAACTCTTTTGCTGCTTTTTTCAGCATGCCTGTTTTTGGCTTTCTGCAGTTGCAATTAATCTTATATTTAGCTACTTTTGCATCTGGATGGTGGGGGCAATAATAAACCTTATCTATTCTAATTCCCTTAGACTTAAGTTTGTTTAGCATCCAGTTATTTAATTTAAAGAAATCTTCCTCAGTATAAAAGCCATGGGCAATCCCTGCCTGGTTTGTTACTATTATTATTTTATAATCAGTTTTTGACAATAGCTTTAGAGCATCTATTGTTTTATCAATAAACTCAAAATTTTGTATTTTGTGGAGATAGTTGGTATCTTTGCAAATAACACCATCCCTATCTAAGAATACTGCCTTATTCATTTATTTTTCCCAAACAATTCCTCTTCAATAATTCCACAAACAATATGCCCTATAAGTATATGGGCTTCTTGGATTCTCTGGGTTGTCTCTGAAGGCACGTTTATCAATAAATCTACAATATCCTTCATCTTGCCGCCTGTTGCTCCAGTCATGCCAACTGTTGTTACCCCCTTTTCCTTGGCTTTTAATAATCCTTTTATAACATTCGCTGAATTGCCACTTGTGCTAATACCAACAACAATATCATTCTTATTTACCAATGACTCTATTTGCCTTGCAAAAATATTATCATAGTTTGAATCATTTGCAATTGCTGTCATAACAGATGTATTAACTGTTAATGCCAGTGCATCAAGCATTGGCCTGTCGAAATTAAGTTTGTTAACTAACTCAGCAACTAAATGCTGTGCATCTGCTGCACTTCCTCCATTTCCAAACATGATTAACCTTCCATTATTTTTATAGGCATTAACACTCATCTGGGAAAATTTTTTTATTTTTGGAATTAATTCTTTCAAAACTTTTTGTTTTACTGCTATGCTTTTATTTATTTCATCTTGTATGATTTTTTCCATTTTCATTAACCTCCCATGATTGCAATCCATTATAATCAAAGCTAAAGGGAACAATTTTAACTCCTGCTTTGGTAAGCTCATGGGCAACTATTTGCTCTTTGTTTGGCTTGCAGTAGAGAATCATGTGACCACCACCACCAGCACCGCTAATCTTGCCTCCAATTGCCCCTTTTTTTCTTGCCAGATTATATAATTTATCAATATAAGGATTAGTTATCATGCTGCTGAACTTCTTTTTTGCAGTCCATGCATCATGCAATAGCTCACCAAAATAGTCTAAATCCCCCCTTGTCAATGCATATTTTGTTTCTATTGCTATTTCCTTTGTTTTATCTAAACCAGATGTAACATTTTTATTATGTTTTTTGTAAGATTTTGTCTGGTCTTTGATAATATCCCCAGATGCTTTTCTTGCTCCAACATGTACAAGGACTAAATTTTTTTCCAGCTCATTTATGTAATCCTGCTTCAGCCTTAATGGATTAACCCTTATAAAATCATTTCCCTTAAATTCAATATAATTCAAGCCGCCAAAAACAGAGGCATACTGGTCCTGCTTTCCTCCCATGTTGTTCAGCTCTTTTCTTTCAAGATTAAAGGCAAGTTCAGCAATTTCATAATCAGTAATCTTCTTGTCTCTTTTCAGATGGTTAAATAAGCCAATCATGGAAACAAATGCTGATGCAGAAGAACCTAGGCCACTTCTTGGAGGCACATCACTTCTCAGAAACAAATTTATGCCTTTTTTTCCGTTGTGCATGTGTTTAACAACAGACTTAAGTAAGTCCAAAGTTCTATTATAAGTTATATCTTTAACACTGTTAAATCTTAATATCTTTGGGTGATTGCTTGAACTGATGCAAATTCCTGGCTTATTAGTTAACTCAAGTGTTCCCCATGCATACTTGTTTATTGCTACATTAACTACACACCCCCCTCTTTCTTCGCAATAAGGTGAAACATCAGTGCCTCCGCCAGCAAAGCTTATTCTTACAGGTGCCTTAGTTCTTATTATCATCTTTCCCCCTAAATAATTTCTTAAAATCTTCTTGTGCCTTCATATAAGATTCTTTTGTGCCTATATCAATAAAATAATTATTAACAACAAAACCATAAACATTTTTTTGCTTTATTAATTTAGGAAATATTTCTTTTTCCAATGATACTTTAACTAAGCCAGGTATTGTTTTTAATATGTCAGGTTCAACTATATAAATTCCCCCATTTATAAGTTTTCCTTTTGTGTTATTTGTTTTTTCATCAAAACTTATTATTTTTGCTGATTCATCAATGCTTACAAGACCATATCTTCTTGGATCTTTTATTTTTAATAATGCTATTGTAAGTTTTGCTTTTTTTGACTTATGAAAGTTTATGAGTTTATTATAATCAAGCTTAAGATAACTATCGCCATTTAATACAATAAAAGTATCATTAATATATTTTTCTGTATTTTTTATTGCTCCTGCAGTTCCAAGGGGGGTTTTTTCAACAGAATAACTTATTTTAACACTAAACTTAGAGCCATCACCAAAATATTCTTTTATTTTGTGTGAAAGATAACCAGTGCACAAAACAATATCCTTTATTCCGGCTTTTTTAAGCTCTTCTATGTGGTATTGCAGGAAGGGCCTGCCATTAACAGGAACCATGGGTTTAGGCATATTGTTTGTTATTGGCCTTAATCTTTCTCCTTTTCCCCCAACTAAGATTAATGCAATCATAATAAACATTAAAACTAAAAACTTATATAAAATTATTGGTTTGCATTACCAAAACATTTAATAATAAGCAATATTCACCTAGAAATCTAAGAGGCTTAAGATGAAAATAACATTTGTGATACCGCCTGCCAAAAAAGGAAGAGCTGCTGAAAGGCTTTTTGGATGCACTTTCCAGGTTTATGCACAGCCTAATTTAGTTGTTTTATATCCTGCAACAATGCTTAAGAAAAAACATAAGGTTGTTGTAAGGGATGACTTATATTGTTTCCACACAGTGCCTTTATCAAGAGAGCTTGACCTGGAGGCTGTTAAGGTTTTAAAGCAGAAGCCAGTAATATTTTTTGGCCCAGAGCCAACAGACAAGCCAGAGCTTTTCTTAACAGAGAAAAATTATTATGTTATAAGAGGAGAGGTTGAGGCATCAATATGTAGTTTAGTTGATGCTATTGAAAGCAAAAAAGGCTTTGAAAAGGTTTTAGGGCTTTCTTATATAAAAGATGGAAAAATAGTTAGCAATAAAAATATTGGGTATATAAAGGACATAAATAAGCTGCCAATTCCAGACAGAAGACTTATTCCTTACAAAAAATACAGGAATCCAAAGTTGCCAAGAAGCCCTTTTACAACAATACTTACATCAAGGGCATGTTCATATAGGTGTTATTATTGTGTTCCATGCTCTTTAAGCTATGCCCGCGAATTAGACTGGAAATCATGCCATAAGGGAAAGCCGCCTGTAACACTAATAAGCCCTGAAAACATCTACAAAGAGCTTGTTGAGATAAAAAAACTGGGCATAAAAGCAATATCTGTTATTGATGACCAGTTTGTATGGGATAAGGAAAGGCATCATAAAATTTGCATGGCTTTCAAAAAAGCAGGACTGCCATTTGGAATATTGGCAAGATGTGATAGGCTAGTTGATGAGGAAGTTGTTAAGGATTTGGCAGATGCAGGATGTATTTATGTTGATATGGGGGTTGAATCCTTTAACCAAAAAATACTTGATTACTGCAAAAAAGATCTTGATGTAAAAACCATTAAAAAATCAATTGATTTATTGCAAAAATATGGGATAGAACCAAAGATAAATATACTCTATGGTGCATGCCCTCTTGAAACAAAGGAAACATTAAAAGAGAGTTTAAAAAAAGTAAAGGCATTGAATGTTGATTTTGCACAGTTTGCAGTTTCCAGGAACAGAATTCAGGGCCAAAGGTATGAAAGAAGGATGGGTTATTGAGCCAGATGTTGGAAAAGCAGACCCAAGCAAGAGGTCATTGGTTAAATATCCCCATCTGTCAAACAAATACCTTGATATGTGGGTTGTGCATTCATTCAGGTCTTTTTATTTTAGGCCAAAGATAATATTAAAAAGACTGTTTAAAATAAGAAATCTTTCTGAGTTTAAAATATATTTAAGGGGGCTTTACAGGCTTATAAAAAGCAAGAATGAATGAAAATGGCAATAACAATTCTGTTGATACTACTGATTTTATTTGTTTTTTTATTTCTCTGGACGTGGATTGGCTATCCAGTGTTTTTGTTTCTTGCTTCAAAACTGTTTAGGAAAAAACATTTGGTTTCTGAAACTTACATGCCCAAGGTTACATTGATGATAATGTCATATAATGAGGCAAAGGTTATTGAAAAAAAGATAAAAAATTCCTTGGGGCTTGATTATCCAAAGGAAAAGCTTGAGATTTTTGTTGTTGACAGTGCATCTAATGATGGAACACAAAATATTGTGAAGAAATACTCGAAAGATGTAAGGCTGATAGAGCAAAGCGAGAGAAAGGGAAAGGCATCTGCAATAAACTATGGAATGAAATATGCATCTGGAGATGTTATAATTATTACAGACTCAAATGCAATGATGAATCAGCAGGCTGTAAAGAAGATTGCAAGGCATTTCTCAAATAAAAAGATTGGCGGCGTCTGCGGAAGGTTTGAGGCAAGAGATATTCGTGACACAAGCATTGGTGCTGGAGGAAGCATATACTGGAAGATTGAGAGGTTTTTAAGGCAAAATGAAAGCATGATTGATTCTGCAATTCATATGAGTGGTGAGATAACAGCTTTTAGAAAAGGAGTTATTGATAAAATAGATGAATCAAGCTTGTCAGAAGACTTTGATATGGCTATAAGGATAAGAAAGGCTGGCTTCAGGATTTTGTATGAGCCAGAGGCAGTTGCTTATGAGCCTGCTCCTGAAAATGTAAAAGATTTGGAAACCCAAAAGAGAAGAATAACAATAGGAACATGGCAGGGGCTAATGAAACACAAATCAGTTATGTTCAACCCAAGATATGGCTGGTATGGTCTTGTTATACTGCCGTCTCATAAGCTGTTTCAGATTTTAACTCCATTTTTCATGATTTTTATATTGATTTTTTCTGCACTGCTTTGCGCAATGACAAATGATTCTCTTATGTGCATTTTTTTAATGCTTCAGGGAATATTTTATTTTTTGACTATTGTTTCATTCATTCCGCTAAGAGCAATAGAAAAGTTTCCCTTGTTTGTTTTTTTAAAGTATTTTATGGCAACAAACTGGATACTTATTTTAGGATTTTTTGATTTCATAAGAAAAAAAAGAATAGTCACATGGAAAAAAATACAAAGTTCAAGAAATATTTGAGGTTTGAAAATGAGTGTAATAATTTTAGGTATAAATGACGGCCACAATGCAGGAGCTGCTCTTGTTAAGGATGGAGAGGTTATTGCAGCTGTTCAGGAAGAGAGATTATGCAATGTAAAGAACTTCAGCGGTGTTCCGGAGCTTGCTATAAAGGAAGTTTTTAAGATAGCAAAGATTCACCCACATGATATTAATGTTATTGCAATGGTCAGCCTAAATAGGGTTTATGCTCCATTAAAGGAAATGCCTTTGAAAGTTAAATTGTTTCTGAGGTTATCTCCTTTAATTCATGGGCATTCATTTTCAAGTTTTTATGTAAAGATGTTGCACAAGTTCAGGCCAATGCAAAAGCTAAATAAAATATTTAATAATAAGGAGATTGTTTTTGTTGAGCATCATGAGGCACATGCTGCCTGTGCTTTTTACTCAACAAAGCATAAAAAAGCACTTGTGTTTACATCAGATGGTGCTGGAGATGGTCTTTCATCAACAGTTAATATTGGAATTGGTAACAGAATTAAAAGAATTGCATCTTCAACATATTATGACAGCCTAAGCAATGTTCTGTACAGCGAGATAACCCGGTATTTGGGAATGAAGCCATGGCAATCTGAGTTTAAAGTTATGGGAATGGCACCTTATGGCAGGGCAGAGTACTGCATTGACCAGGTTAGAAAAATAATAAGAATAAACCCTAAAAAGCCTCTTGAGTTCCAGAATACAATTGGAGCATGCGGGGTTTATATACAGAAAAAATTAATTAAAATGCTTGCTGGACAAAGGTTTGATAATATCTCCGCTGCATGCCAGCAATATTTTGATGAGCTTATGGAAAAATGGGTAAGAAATGCTGTAAAGAAAACAGGAATACATGATGTTGTGTTTGCAGGCGGCTCAGCACTTAATGTTAAAGCTAATAAGGTTATAAGAGAGATGCCAGAGGTTGACTCTGCTTTTTTTTATCCTGCTTCTGATGACAGCGGCACGCCTGTTGGAGCTGCCTTAGAAGCTTACAATAGGTATTGTGATGCTAATGGCATTAAATCACAGAGAAAAGAGATAAAGGATGTTTATTATGGAATGGAATATTCAGATGATTAT
>JAFCEA010000059.1 GCA_017609385.1 Candidatus Woesearchaeota archaeon | reverse complement strand
TATAGAAAGTTAGAGTTTAAATGCTTTTTGGTGAAGCTTGTTAATACAACTATTATTCCTTATCTGTTGTAGAATACCCACACCCTGTAATGTTTATCTCAGAATGTCCAAGTTCCTGGTCTTTTACTATCTTACTAACAGGCTTAAAAGTAATTGTATCAGGAGATTCTACATCTAACCCAATATTTCCTCTCTCTGAATACTTTAGAATACATATGTTTTCATTGCTTTCTTTAATAAATATTATTCTTTTATCTTCAATATTTCCCTTATAATAAAATGTATAAAAAGTAGGAAGATTATATTTTAGAATTATGCTTTCATCCTTATCCAGATAATAGTTGTATAGAAGAGGGAAGTATTCAATTATACTTTCATCTTTAGGATAATCAAGACCTTTCAAGATTGGATGAAATATGCAAAGAGACGTATCCACTTCTATTGATGGTATTATCTTATCTTCTTTGTCTTCATGCTTTAAGATTAATTTTAATTTTTTTTCATCTGATTCTGTGAATTCAACAATGTATTTTTCTGGAAACTCTGACGTGAAGTCAAATGCTCCGCAGCTGCATGGCTCCTCATCCTCTACAAATTCTCTGTCCTTGCATGATTCAATAAATTCTTTAAGTTTATTCGTACCATAAATTGCCTTATTTTTGTTTTTGTATTCTTTACTTATGCATGAATCTTCCTCAGTCTCTCTACAGACTGCAACCGAATTTTCATCATATTCATTGTATTTTTCAACATAAACAGCCCTGAATTGTGCAAATTCTGATGCCTTTGCATCTTTTTTAGGCTCATAGAAATCTAATGACCTCGAGAGGAGAAAAGGATTTGAAAATTCCAGTTCTTCAAAATTCCTACAGAGAAGATATTCGTCATTGCATTTAATCTCTCCTTCTTTATATTCACTGTCTAATTCCCTGCACAAGCATATGCAGGCCTTATCTTTTTCACAGCCCTTGTCAACTGGTTTAGGAAAAAAATAATCTCCCTTAAGAACCGCTGATCCTATTGATTCTCTCAGGCCACTAGCTTTAAAGTCATCATTATTTTTTGGAAATCCAATTATTGCTGTGTCCTTGTCCATGCGCAAAGGCATTGATTTTCTTGTGCCATAATTATCCTGATTTACTTCTTCTATTAGTGCAACTAACTGGTTAAATGAGTCCTTGCTAGCATCACTCAGCCTGTAAAAGTTGCTTATAATAGTTACAGCAGAAACAAATATTACTATTGAAACTACTACTCCTATCAGAACTTCCAGAGAAATAATGCTTGCTTTTTTATGCTTTAGCATTTTTTCTTATCTCGTCACATCTCCCTTCTTTTATTATTGTATCACAGGTTTCAGCTGGTTTACAGTTGTCTTTTCTTGGTTTAGCTGGATCATCATAATCACAGGGGCATGTATCCAGAATATCGTTAATGCCGTCTCCATCACAGTCGCCTTCCATGCCTTCCATTATATCATGCACTTTGCCGCTCTCTTCTCCTATAATGCCTGTGTAAATCATTATTGAAACAACTAAAACAACAAGGACTATTGCAGCAACAACAATAACATTCAGGCTTAGCTCAACAGCATTTTTGTTTTTCATGTTTATTACCCTTTAACTTGTTCTGTACCCTACAAAACAGATATTTTCATTTATTTTAATAAAAGCATATTCCTCTAAAAATACATAATCTCCTTCATATATTTCCTCATCTTCTTCCTTTTTATACACTTTAAATGTTGTTTCATCCTTAAAATTAATTCTTTCTACAATCTTAATATGTTCAGAGGCATATTTAATTCTATAATCTAAACCCTTCCGTATGTAATCTTCAAAATCCTTAGTTTCTATATCAACAATGCATGGAGAGTAAGATATTTTAGTTTTGTAATATTTTATCTGGCCTTTCACATTCTTGACCATCAATTTCAAGTCCCCTTTGTAATCCTGATTTACAGTTAATTCACACCCATGGAAATCCTTAAATTCTAAACTTTGTTCAATTACTTCCCCTGGTGTTGCTTCTACGGGAATATTTTTATCTTGAAGAATAGATATTGTTTCATTAATTGTTTCAACATTATCTTCCATGTATGACGGCATTTCAAAATCATAATCTAATTTTTCTTTTCCAAATTTTAAAAAACCTGTAGCATTATTAATCTTTCCCCAAAACATATCTGATGCAGTTGGGTTGAAATGAATAAATATTAAATAAAAAACTGTACCAACTACCATGATTGCTAGTGCCCATTTCACAATTTCTTCAAGAGTAAGATTTACCATTTTCAGTGAAAGCTTAAAAATTTAAATATGTTGTTGATATTAGCAGTCAGGCTTTCCCTTATTCCCTTTGCAAAGAATATGAAAAATAACAGGAATGCTAATACAAACAGCCATAATACTATTTCCCTTCTTGTAAGCGCTTTCTTGTTAACAATTATTTTCATTTTAAAACTTATTATATGCTCCCTAAATTTACACAGTGATTTTTATCATCAACTTCCATATTAGCAATATATATTCTATTAGTCTCTGGAAGCTCAAGTTCCTGTTGTTTTTGCTCATGTGATTTAAAAATATTGCCGTTTATAACAATGCTATTAATCCATTTTCCCCATGAAGTCATATCTGGACTGATTAAACTTATTGAGTAAGTATATTTCTCATTCCCTACAAACTTAATATCCTTTCCCTCAACATCCTCTCCAAGAAGAATTAATCCTTTGCCTTTCCATCTTTGGATATAATCAAGATATGTAACAACCCCTTCTTCCTCACCTTTTTCACCAGCTTTGGTTATGTAATAATGCTCATCCATGTATTCAAACAGCTCCTCACCAGTTATAGGTTTTATATCCTCTTTAATACTAAAAGTGTAACATATAAAACACGTATTCTTACTTGCAAAATCTTGTCTATTAAATATATTACCATATTCTCCATTGAGGAACATCCACCAGCATCTTGCACTTAAATATGAAATCTGTTCCTTCACCTGTTCTTCATTACCTTCAAGAATTTTATGCTGGGTCTTGCACACTATTGGGAAGGGATTTACTTCTACAACCTTTACAAGCTTTATAGTAGACTTTACCCTTGTTAGAATGCTTGCTCTGCAGGCCTGCTCGTCTACCACCTGGTCTGCTCTTGTAAAGAACTGGTTCATTGCAAAAAGAACAATTCCAAAGCTTATTATTGCTGTAAGCATTAATATCAAAAAAGCTCTTGCTACTGCTTTATGGTTTTGGTAAGACATCTGATAACCCCCCTATTGAAAAAAATAATATCATGATAAGAATAATAACAAGTAGCATTATAACAAGCATTTCTGGAGAAATATTCCAACCTCTTTTTTTTAGTTTATGCATGAGTAAAGGCCTTGTTTTTATGTATATAAGCTTTTCGGTGAATGCAGGGTTATTTAAAGACAATGCTTGCATAGCCAACAGCATTATTATAATCACCCATGATGTCAGCTGAGGTATAGTACTGCATAAGATTTACTTTCTTGGCCTTGCCTTTCATTAGCTCTATCAATACAGCTATTGGAACAGCACCGCAGATAGTTGCTTCCTTAATCTTAACATAATTTAAGAAACCCTCTGAATCAAGGTTTTTAATAAATTCTATTGCACCACTATCAAGCTTCTGCATATTTTCCTTTACATCTGTTGAGAAAGGAACATAGCCATAGCTAAAGCCATAATGGGTAAAATCAGAGCTTGCAATTATGCATGCTTTTTTGCCAGATTCCTCTATGGTCTTTTTAATTCCTGATGCAAGTTCTTTAATATTATGGTCAAATCCAATTGTTATAGGAACAAACCTTAAGTCTTTCAGATGATCCTTGCTTACAAACTGCAGGAATGGAAGCTGGACTTCAATAGAGTGCTCATGAAGATGTGCTGTTGCATCCTCGACAATGCAGGAATTGCCAATCAGTTTTTTTCCAAATTCTTTGTCAGCTTTAATAATTCCAAAAGGTGTTTCCCAGTCATCCAAAATAGTTGATGTTCTGCCCATTCCAGAATGATTGGGGCCAATAATAACAAATAAATCAGGAAACTCTGATTCTGCAATCTCTTTATAAGACCATGCAGCACATGGTCCTGAAAACGCATAACCTGCATGCGGCACAACAGCAATGCACCAGGCCCTTTTTTTGATTCAAAACATTCTATTATCTGCTTGTTAAGGCTGTCAAAATCACCTTCATAGAACTGGCCTGCAACAATAGGCTTTCTTATTCCCATAGCAAGCTATAACCATTTATTCTATAAAAGGTTTGCTTTTTTAGAATAAAAGGAAATAAAAAAATAAAAAATTTACTCAACCCGTGTTGAAATAGTCCCCCTAATTGTACGGCTTATGTCATTTTCTGAAATATATTGTATTATAATATCTTCTTTAAATTTAGAGTCTAGTGTAAGTGGATTACCACAGTTAATATTAAATACTTCTTTCTCAGTATCAGTTAGTGCTCCGTCTCCTGCTGTCGACCCATCACAATCCCCACCAATAGATATATTTAGGGACTTTAAATTTTGTCCCATACCATTTTGTATGACTAATGTTACATTGTTTGTAGTACTATCTACCTTAAACTCAACACAACTTAAACCGGGCTGGTTAAATGTACAGCTTGAGGGCAGGTATTTACCTGGGTTCAATACCCCAAAATATGCCAAAGCAGCTATTGCTAACAAAACAACAAGAATTGCCCAGCCATAGGTCATTAAGAACTCCATTGCAGCTTGTGCTTTTTTCATTTTATCACCTCTTCTCCTGGATTTTTATAGTATATTA
>JAFCEA010000058.1 GCA_017609385.1 Candidatus Woesearchaeota archaeon | reverse complement strand
TTATTTGAGCCAATAGCATATCCTACAATTATCATTCCCTCTATTACATTGTTAGGGTTTTTTTCAAGAATTAATTTATCCTTAAAGGTTCCTGGCTCACCCTCGTCAGCATTGCATATAACATATTTCTCACCCTGAGAGTTTCTTGTAAATTCAAGCTTAAGTCCTGTTGAAAAACAAGCACCTCCCCTGCCAGTGAGGCCTGATTTTTTTACTATCTCAATAACCTCTTCAGGGCTCATTCCAGCTATTTTGTTTAATGCCCTAAAGTTAGAGTTTTTCAGTATTTGCATTTTAGTTTATTATTTTTAATTTCGTTTATTTTTAATTTTATTCAGGATTTTCATTTTAAGCTAGAGATTATTTTCCTTATTTTTTTCTCATCAAGATTTCCATATACTTTATCATTAATCATCATTGCCGGTGCTTTATCACAGCAGCCAATGCAGGAAGTAATTTCTAAAGAGAATTTCCTGTCCTTTGTTGTCTCACCAGACTTTATTTTCAATAGTGATGCAAGAAACTTAATTAAATTCAATGAGCCATTAAGATAGCATGAGGGGCTGTTGCAAATCCTTATAATATATTTGCCTTTTTTCTCAGTATAAAGCATTTCATAAAAAGTTATAACACCATAAATCCGTGAAAATGGAATTCCTGTTTTTCTGCTTAAATAGTGTGCATTGGCCTCAGAAATATATCCAAACCTGGCCTGAATTGCCTCAAGCATTGGCAGAAGAAGATTATCCTTTCTGGCCTTTATAATCTCATCAATATCCCTAAAGCTCATGATACACCTCTTTTTTTGATTAAGTTAGTTAAAGTTAAGCTAATTAAATGGCCATAAATTTACCAACTTAAAATACATAACAATAGGTAGAAAACATCTAAAACCTATAAATAGTTTTTGATTTTAAAAATTAATAAGAAAAAATAAATTAATTATTCTTCAGAGAAGGGTACACAACAGTAAAGAGTAGGGTAACCATTATCATCTTTTTCTGTTTCACAATCTTTGGTTTTTCCTATAGACATCCACTCCCCTGTTATAAAGTAATCGCCTTCACAGGTTATAGTTCTAGAACAGTGTCCTCCTTTCTCTGTACAACTCTGTAATTTCTGTGTTGTTTGACCCATACTTCCAACAAAGATATAAATCAAAACAACCATAACAATAAGAACAATGGCCGCAATAACAATAGTGTTCATTGGAAGGCCCTGGCCTCTTTTGGATTTCATTTATTTCACCTCATTTGTTTGTTTTTGCTTGTTTTATAATAAAAGGTTAATATAAAACAAATATAAGGCTATTTTAGGTTAACTAGTATTTAAAATTATCGATAATCTCTTGATAATATTTATTTAGCCGCAGATATCCAGCTGTATGAATAAAGTTCCCCAATCTGTTGGAATAGGGTATGTCTTTGATTCCCTGTCTATGTTTCTAGAGCATTTTCCATAACTTTTTTCAATTATTGGTTTAGAGCCAACAAGATATGCACTAAACTCATATGGTTTATTCCATTTTTCTAAACTATTGTTAAAAATCATTTCAATTGTTTCATCAACCTTATCACAGGAATCAATTCCATCACAATCAATTCTCTTAAAACCAGCACAGTCCTGGAACAGCTCAGTAACAGAGCTTCCCCTGCAGTCAGTTGTTGTTTTTAACAGAACATTAATCATATTAGAAGCAAGCTCAGAGTGAACAAAACCTCTCTTAATATCAGATGGCTCCCTCAAAATAACAAACTTGACAACAAACAAAAGCCCCATTGTAATAAGAAGTACTATAATAACAAGACCAATTATTTCTGCCTGTGATTTTTTGTTTTTTATCATTTTCTATAAACAGCAACAGTTAAAATACCAAAATTATATGCTCTTGAACTGGCATTGTAAAGTGAAACAGGGATCATAATAGATGACTTTGCTTTGGTTCTCTCAGTTGTCCTCTCATAAATTGACCAGCTAACAACAGATGGATAAACCTGCTCAATGCTGATGCTGCTAAAGCCAAAAAGGTCATAGTAATATTCATTTCTGATATTAGGATTTTGTTCAATAAACTCACTAAGTGCCTCAACCTTGAGTATGTCAAAGCAGTCATCAACAATGATATTATTTGATGAGCACTGAAGCTCTGGCAAAAAAGAAACAAGCTGTGCTGTCTGGATTGCCTTTAGTTCAAAATTCTCCTCCTGCTTTTCCTGAAAACTCCCTGCCTGTATTCTGCCATAAAATATAAGCCCAAAGCCTATTAACACAAAAAAGATCAGCAAGACAGCAATTGTTTCAAACATCTTTATCTGTGATTTTTTATTTTTCATTTTAATAAATTGTTGGGCATGAGGATGATTGCAAGTATATATTTCTTGTTTCTATAGAGTTTATAGCTGACTTGATTTCAGCTATGCTAGCTTTTGAATAATCTATAATGGGCGTGCTATAGTAAGATATGCAGCCAGTTCCGCTATACAATCTCTTTAAGGCATTGGTTCTTCTTTCATAAACCTGGCTGACTATGTTAAGCTTGTTAAAGGCCTTCTCAACATTGCATTTATAATCCCTAGAATTTCCACTAAACATAGCTCCTAAAATCATTGGATTGCCAAGATAAATTGCATTTCCAGCTGATTTAAATTTAGCACCGCTTTTTTTATAAAATTCTATCTCGTTAAAGTTTTCATTTACATTTATTGCACTAACCTTATTGTCAGGAATCTTTCCAATATCAGATGAAAGAACAATATCTTCTGGTTCTGGATTATTAAAGAATATAAACCTAAGATAGTTGCCTGTGTCTTTTATGTTGGTTATATGGTCTGGTTCCACTATTATTTTGTTTATAGTGTCAGGAAGGATATGATATAGTTCCTCTGCATTGCCAGAATTAATAAAAATATACCTAATATTTGGCGTTGTCAAATAAAGAAAGTTAGTAACATGATAAGGTGCATTCCAGTCAAGAGCCCATGCCAGCAATGTTCTTCCTTTTATAACCCCTGGTGCAAATACAATCTTATTTTTTGTTATGGGGCTAGATACCTTACCAACAGCGATTGAGTCACAGCTAACCTTAATCTCCTTATCAGGGATCTTAATAGGGTTAATGGTTCTAACACTAACCTCTGCACCAGTCATAATGGTCTGCATATTTGTGAGTATTGTCTCAGCAATTGCAATATCAGAAACCTCTCTGCCCTTAAGAACCAATGAGCCAAAAAACAAAAGAATCAAAACACCTGCTATTAAGATAAAGACCCAGTTAAACTGGACACCAATCACCCCTTTTTTTGATTTCATTTTATAAAAAATTCTTTTAGAAGAGACAGATTAAAATATTTTTAACAAGTTTATTTTTTCTTATATTTTTTCAGCTCAGTAGTTGCTACTTTTGATAACTCCTCAAAAACATCCCTTGGCTTTTTGGCTTTCTTCTTGACTGGTTTTTTGGTCTTGATTTTCTTAGGAGCAGGCTTTACAGCCTTGGGTTTGCCTAGATCAAGCCTTCCGTGAAGTTTTTCTCTTATATCTCCTTTAGGAGCAAAAGTGCCAAACATTTTATCTCTTTGCTTAAATTTTTCCTCCCTTTCTTTCATAATTCTTTCCATTGCCTGTCTTCTTCTGAGTTCTATTGAATTTGCACTTCCTGGAGTAAAAGGCTTAAATGATGTCGTTGGCCTAATTGGAGATGTTGAAGTAATTGGCCTGAATGGTTTTTTCTGTTTTGGCTTTGTGAAGTTCTTATACAATAAGTAGCCAACTCCTGAAACCAAAAGGATTATTCCCATTATAAGCAGGATGATGGGCCATATGGATGCTGGGCGGTCATCTGGGTCAGTTGGATCAAACCCCTTCTCAACCTCACTGCCATCTGAATATCCATCACCATCACTGTCTCTGTTAGTCGGGTCTGTTCCCTTTTTGTATTCCTCTAAGTTGGTTAGGCCATCATTATCTTCATCTTCATCTGCATCATCAAATCCAGAATCAAGGCCATACTTTTCTTCCCAGTCATCAGGCATTCCGTCATTGTCATTGTCATCATCACACGCATCTCCTATGTCATCTCCATCAGCATCTTCCTGGAATTTATTGCTTACATAAGGACAGTTATCTTCACTATTAGGTATTCCATCATTATCACTGTCTTTTTCAAAAGCAACACATTTGCCATTTTCACACCTGCCTGATTCACAGTCTGAGTTCTTTTTACAATCCTGTCCATCATCACATTTCTTGTCTTTTTGCTCAGCGCAATAACCTCCGCAGTCAACATCAAGTCTGTTGTTAGAGCATTTATCTATTCCTATGCAGATTTTAAGGGTAGATTCACATTTTCCAGACTTACAGTCACTATCTTTTTTACATTCATCATCATTCTCGCATTTATCACATTCACCACCGCAGTCAACATCTGTTTCATCTCCATTTTTTATTCCATCATCACATGATGATTTTGCACATTTCTTGCTTGAGTTGCAGAATCCGCTATAACAGTCATCATTAACAAGGCAGTTTTTATTAAGCTCGCATTTTGGACATGAGCCTCCGCAATCTATAGCTGTCTCATCTCCATTAAGCTCAAGGTCATCACATTCTTCTGGTTTC
>JAFCEA010000004.1 GCA_017609385.1 Candidatus Woesearchaeota archaeon | reverse complement strand
TTGTAACATATATAACATAATTGTAATAGGTCTTATATAAATGTTTTGATTTTTTAAGGGAATTTATCGAAGACCTAAAGAAAGAGGAATTTCTTACCAAGCCAGAGCATATAAAACTATTAGACTAATTATATGTTGGTTTAATTATGAGTCCATCTCATCAATAACTTCATCTATTATCTTCTGCATTGGCTTTACTTTCTCTAAAGTCCCTTCTTTTCCGCAAAGAATAAAAAGATTAAAATTTATAAAGGTTTCGAATTAAATCCTTCTTTTCTTTTGATTTGGCTTGCTTCTTACTTTTTCAGCGCCCTTTCCTTCCAGCTTATCCTTTTATCAGCTATTATTGAAGGGTGTGATTTATCTACTAAAATCACTTCATACCAGAAATGTTTGCCGTCTTTCCCAACATAATAAGAATTTAAGACTTCGCAGTTCTTGTATTTTTTGTTTACTCTCTCTTCAGCTATCTGCTGATAGTTTTTTGAAAGAACTTTTCTTTGTGTGCTGTGCTTTGGCCTTCTTCCTTTTTTTATATCGGGCCTTTGCCTTCCACCACGAATAAGCCTTTGCCTTACAACAACATATCCCTGCTTTGCCTTATAACCCAAAGAACGAGCAGCATCAATTCTTGTTGGCCTTTCAATCCTTATTGTTACTGGCTCTTTTCTCCACTCAATAAGCCTTTTTGACCAGATTCCCTTTAAATTCTTTTTTGGGCTTTTCCAAAGCATTCTCACATATTTGTATAAACTCATTTTTAGCCTCCATTATTTTGTTTTAGTTCAGGCAAGCAACTGCCCACATCCATTTTAGAACAGGAGTTTTAGTTTGTTTAAAAAGTTTTCTCTTAACTGTTTTTAGAAAACTATAAATAATAGTCAAATAAGTATTATGATGGGTGGTATATATGGATGAAACCAATCAAACAGATAAATCCAATATGATCGAAGTTCTAGAAAGCATTCCTGAGCAAATAGCAGAGGCTGTAAAGCTTGCAAAGGATGTTAAGGTAACAGAGCCAATAAAGAGGATTATGGTTGCTGGAATGGGAGGCAGCGCTGTATCAGGAGATATTTTAAAGGCATATCTTAAAGATAAGATTGATGTAAGGGTTAACAGAAATTATTTTCTGCCTGAACTTGTTGGAAAAGAAACTCTTTTGTTTATTCTATCATACTCAGGGAACACAGAAGAAACAATCTCTGCTTATAGAACAGCTCAGAGAAAGAATATGAACATGGTAGTCATAACAACTGGAGGAAAATTAGAAGAGCTCTCAAAAATAAGCAAAATACCATGCATTATTATTCCAAAAGGATTTCAGCCAAGGGCAGCCCTTGCCTATTTGTTCTTCCCTATGCTGACTGTGCTATATAACTCACACTTCATTGATAATCCAGTAGAGGATATAAAAAAGACAATTAAGACATTAAAAAACCCTAAATTCAAGGAAAGGGCACAGGACCTTGCTGAAAAGCTTGTTGAAAAAATACCATTGATATATACCTCAGAAAGAATGGGTGTTGTTGCATACAGATGGAAAACACAGTTTAATGAGAATGCAAAGGTTCATGCATTCTGTCATGTATTTCCTGAATTAGACCATAATGAGCTTGTTGGATATGGCAACATAAAGGCCGGGTATCATGTAATAATAATAAAAGATGATGATGATTATGTTAAAGTAAAGAAAAGAATTGATATAACAAAAAGGCTTATCTCAGAGGCAGGCATTAATGTAACTGAGATGGTTATTAAAGGAGAATGTTTTTTAACAAAGCTGTTCTCAGCAATCTATCTTGGTGACCTAACATCTTATTACCTGGCATTAAAGTATGGCACAGACCCAACACCGGTTGAGGTGATTGAAGAGCTAAAAAAAGGGTTGTGATCTTATATTGATTATTATATAAACAAAATAAGAGACCTTAAAAAAATACTTTAGAAAATGAAATATACTATTGGAGTTGACTTGGGAGGAACTAACATAAGGGCTGGATTAGTTCTTGGTGGTAAAGTGATTAAAAAGGTAGAGGTAAAAACAGAGCCAAACAAAGGAAAAAATATTGTTATAAAAAATCTTGTTAAGGCCATCAACAATGTAATGACAAAAGAGGTAGTAGGAATTGGGATAGGCTCTCCAGGACCATTGGATTATAGAAAAGGCCTTATCATAAACCCAAAGAATATTCCATTTAAAAAAGTTAATCTAAAAAAAATATTAGAGAAAAAATTCAAGGTTCCAGTGTTTGTTGATAATGATGCTAACTGCTTTACTCTTGGAGAAGCTCTTTATGGCAGTGGAAAAAAACATAACTGTGTTATTGGACTAACCATTGGCACAGGTGTTGGAGGAGGGATTGTTGTTAATAAAAAAATATTTCATGGAAGAATTAATGCAGGAGAGCTTGGTCATATGACAATAAAATTTGATGGAACAAGAAGCAAATGTGGAAATAGGGGCTGTCTTGAAGAATACATAAGCGCCAGAGGAATTATGAGGCTTGCAAAAGGCCTAAAGGCAAAAACTCCTTTAGATGCCTATAAACTTGCATTAAAGGGAAACAAAAAAGCAATAAAAGTTTTTGAAAAAATGGGTTTTTATCTTGGTATTGCTGTTGCAAATTTTGTAAATATTTTTGATCCTGATGTTATAATTATTGGCGGCGGTATTTCAAATGCTTGGAAATTTTTCTCAAAAAACATGAAAAAAACAGTCAAAGAAAGGGTCTATGTAAATAAAAACCCAATAATTATTAAGGGCAGGTTAGAGGATGCTGCTATTTTAGGTGCTGCTTCATTCATAAAAAGGTAAGTAAATCAGCAATTTCTTTTATTTTTCAGTTAAATTCCAATAGCAAGAAGTATTAAGCCTATTCCTAAGCCAAACAAGACATTAAATATCTTCACATAAAATGTATCTTTTACAGAATAAGATAACAAGGGCAGGAGGCCGTGGCCGTCCTGGACTATTGAGCTTACTAGCAATACTGAAAATGGGATTATGCCCTGGGCAAATAATAAAACAAAAACAATATGCGGGCCTGAAACAGGAATTATTCCAACCAAGGCAGCTATAAATATTAATGCTAATTTATTTTGCGGCAGTATTGATCCAATATCAAATCTCAGCATTAAGGAGTTTATTATTAACATTGTAAAGAAAAGCCACAGAAATAATCTTGGTATGTGCTCTTTGATTATGTGGCCATAAACATGCTTTTTTAAAAAATGAGTAAAAAATGATTTTCCCTGCAGATCCTGCTTTTTATGAATCTTAATCTCGCATGGTCTGGATATTTTTAATTTTGTTTTTTTAATAAGCTTGTCAGCTAAAAAGCCGGCAATAACTCCAAGAATAAGGCAGAGGAAAAATATCAATAATGCAGTTCCAGGTATTTTTGCAAGCATAATAAAGGCCTCATCTCCTGCTGTTGCAATCATAACTGCAGTCAAAGCACCAAAGCCAACAATGCCATGCGCATAAGATGAAACAATAAAGAATGCACCAAAACAACCAGGTGTAACTCCCAGCAAAGATGATAAACCATATTGGGTTAATGGCTTTTTTGTGATATTCTTCCTAATCTTATTCCCATATTTTAACTCAAAAAATTCAACAATAACCATTAATACAAAGACTATAACAAGGATTTTTAGTGTTTCCAGAAGCGTTTCAACTATCATCAATAGAAATATAAAAGCAGATTATTTAAAAAATTTGTGTTTAGAAAAAATATTTTTTAAGTTAATTTATTTCAACGTATTTGTTATGGTCTCCAACATACAATTTATTATCTTTTGCGTAGATAATGTCCTTACCAATTATTTTTTTGTTAAACAATGGGTTATAGCCATTGTAATGAATCACTAGTGACTCACCTTCAGAAACCTTAACTAATATATGAATACAATTTTCTTTCTCTGTTATATTTATAATTTCCCCGCTTAATATTTCTTCTATTTTTCTTGTCTTCATTTTTTCTTCCTCACTATTTAAACTTAACAGCCTCAAAATGCGCAATCTCTATATTCAAATCCTGCATTTGAACATCTATTGAATAATATCCTTTTTTCTGTCTTATATTTAAATTAAATTTTTTATTTTTCTGGATTTCCTCAATTTTTTGAACAATATTTTCTCTATCTAAGAGCCCGGGACTAATCCCTTTAAGGGAATTATATATCTTCCAACATTTTTCTTTGTTTTCCTCAGTTAAATTACTGGCATATTCCCTATATTTTTTATATGAGCAACAGGCAAATTGATATAGTTCTGTATCTAAAATACCTTTATATTCTCCCATTTTTCAAGAAATAACATCACTTGCTTAAATATTTTTCTATTTAGGAGTAGTAATTTTTATGATATATGGTTTTTAGTTTAATTAAATATAAAAACTTGGGAAAATAGTCAAATTATAATAAGAGAAATAAAAGAGAAAACAAAGGAATTTAGTTGGATAGTTTCTGACCTTGAAGAAAAAAATGCAGAAAAAGCAAAGAAATGATGAGTTAAGGAATGTAATAACAAAAATAGATGAGATAAAACCAAGGATAAATACAGCAGAGTCTGTTGTTAAGGAAAAAAGAAAACATAAATCAACTAGAAAAAAGGGGTTCTATTATTGACATCAATACAAGGGGCTTGGCTTCGCTTAGACGACTAAACAAAAAAAAGAAATCAATTACTTAGCAACTGCTTATAACAAAGTCTAAACAGCTTCAATTCATGAGCACAAGTTTTCAATAATGTAAACAAAGAACTCCATTTTAATATGTGGGTGTGCTTCATCTTCGCTACTCCATCCAAATTGCTCGCTTGTTCAGGACTTCAGATACACGTTAAGTGTTATTGATTCTCACGAATAAAAATAAGGAGTTATAGTCATATCTTTACTTGTACATCTCCGTTTTCCTGTTTTAATATAATGAAGAGGACACCCACCATAACATACTGGTAAATAATAACACTTCCGGCATTTTTCATCCTTGAAAGGATTTGATTTTTGATACCACTTTGCTATATGCATTGAATTTAGTTGTGTAGTACCTGTTTTATCAATATAGCCAATATCAGCTGTTTCTGTCGATTCGTTTATGCATTTCCATATTTTTAAATCAGGGGTAACATAAAAAAAATTAATTCCTCCATCTGATTCACAATATTGTAGATAATAAGTACTTTTAAGTATACTAAATCCATACTTATTTGCTTCATCATAAAATTTTTTTAAATCAAAAATTGTATTACTACTAGATACATTGCAATGACTAGTTGAATAGATTGGCCTAAAATATATATTTATTTTTTTTCTCTCGTCCTTATCAAACAAATTAAAAATTGACTTAACATCATCAACACTTTGATTTAATAAATTTATTCGTAGTACAAACTGAATATTTGATTTTATTTTAATAGCATATCGTATTGCTGTTGTAAAATTATTGACAATCGTGTCAAAGGTTTTACCATTATTATGTAATACACGAAGTTTATTGTGAGTTTCTTTATGACCATCTAAGGTAACTTGAATTGAAACACAATTATACTTTAATAATGCACTAACTGTATCTTCATCCAATAAGAATCCATTTGTTACAATATCAGTACTTAACTCATAACCATATTTTTTACTTTGTATTGATAGGTAATCTAGATAAGAAAAAATTTCATCTTTTTTTAAAAGAGGTTCTCCACCAAATAAGCTAATATGTACTCTTTTTTTATTACAAAAATTTTTATTAGCAAACTTCTTTAAAACATCAAAATAGTCTTTAACTTCATTATTTTCTTTTCCGCGTCCTGCCTCAAAACAATAGGGGCATTTAAAATTACATCGTAATGTTGGTACTAATGCAACAGTGATTTTATCTGTTTGGAAATAATTTGCATTATATAAATATTCAAGAATTTCAATTTCATTGATATTACCTGATAAAATAAAACCATTTTTTATCAATATATCCTGATATTTCTTATTTTTTCCTGTACATGGATCTTTTTTTCTTAATATAGCCTTTACTTTTCCTAACTCAGCTTTTTTGACTTTAATAGAAGCCCTGCTAAATGAATTAAACAAAAAAATAGAATCTTTTTCCAAAAAAAAATTATTATACCGGCTAGCCTTATACATACTTCTCTCTCAATAATTTCCTTATATTCTTGATAACAAAGTTGAAGTGAATGAAAACACACGCCTCCGCGTATTCAGCACTTCATACAAAAAGATTAAGAGTTTCATCTACAAGAACCGTTTCCTGTACAGCCACAGGCATCAAGCCCTAATCTTCGTGTTGGTGTAAGTTCAATTGTATCTGCATTGACCATTGCTTCATTAATTACATTCATAGTTTTCTCATGCTCTAGTTTCGGTTGTCCTGCGTATGTTTTTTTTGGACAACCCATATATTCATCTGGTGGCTGGTATGTTCCATCTTTTTGTTCCTTTTCTGGAACAGAACTTAACTTTTCTTCTAATACTTGGCTTGCCATTTTATTTTACCCCATATTTTTTTAGTTTAGTAACTAATATTATACTAATAAACATTGAAGTATATAAAGCTTGTGTTGATTTTTACTATTGACAACACATAGTTCTCTCCTCTCAATATAAATAAGATTTTGTATAAATAAGATGTTGCCTAGGTTTTATTTTATTATAAAATTGAGACTTATCTTTCCCACAGTGAATTACTTTAAACTTTGAGTTCATTGTTTTGATTATTATATCTGCACCTTCCTTATGTTTATTGACATACATAATTTCACCATCAACTATTCTTTCTATTTGACTTGTATCCATTTTATTCTCCTAGCTGCGTTAGTAGTGCTGTATTTTCCTATTGGTAAAGGAACTATCCTCTATTTAAATATTTTTCTATTTAGTAGTGGTGATTTTTATAATATATGGTTTTTAGTTTAATTAAATATAAAAACTTGGGAAATATTTTTTATGTGTATGATAATAAAATATGTGAAGCTTGAGAACATAAGAAGCTATCTCAACCAAACCATAAATTTTCCACGTGGCTCTGTTCTTTTAAGTGGTGATATAGGTAGCGGAAAATCAACCATACTACTAGCCATAGAATTTGCACTTTTTGGCATAATGAGGTCTTTGTCTGGTAATTCTCTTTTAAGAAACGGCAAAAACAAGGGTTCTGTTGAACTTAAATTTAGTCTTGACAATAAAGATATAATAATAAAAAGAACATTAAAAAGGAAAAGAGGTGATGTAAGACAGGACTCTGGGTTTATAATAATAAATAACAAAAAAACAGAGGGAACTGCTGTTGAATTAAAATCAAAAATTCTTGACCTTTTGGGTTATCCCAAAGAACTTGTTACAAAGACCAAATCATTGATTTACAGGTATACTGTTTATACGCCACAGGAAGAGATGAAACAGATATTGTTAGATGACAAAGATTACAGGCTTGACACTTTAAGAAGAGTTTTTCAGATTGACAAATACAAAAGAATCAGGGAAAACAGTCAAATCATAATAAGGGAAATAAGAGAGAAAACAAAGGAATTTAATGGGATGATTGCTGACCTTGAAGAAAAAAAAATACAGAAAAAGGAAAGAGAAAATGAGTTAAGGAATGTGATAACAAAAGTAGATGAGATAAAACCAAAGATAAAGGCAGCGGAATCTGTTGTTAAGGAAAAGAAAGAAAGTATAAACCAACTGGAAAAAAGGATTAATGAATTAAATGATTTAAGGAAAAAAGAGGAAATAGCAAACACAAGACTTAAAGAAAAGGTTATGTTAGTACAAAATTACAAAGAAAATATAGAAGTTCTGGATAAAAGCATAAAAGAGTTCAATACAAAAATAGAGAAATTTGAGATAAAACCAATAAAAGAAAATGAATCAGAAGTGGAAAAATTAATAATAAAGAAAGAGGAAGAATATAATTACTTAATGCAGAGGAAAGTTGAACTGACTGAAAAAAATAAGTCATTGCAAAGAAGAAAAAAAGAACTAGAAGAAGGAATATTAACAAAATCAGAAGAGTCAAAAAAGATTATTATAAAGAAAAATATGTTTGACCAGCTTCAGCATGATATCCACAAAAAAGAAGATCTTAAGAAAGAAATTGTTGAAAAAGAAGAGGAGATTAAAAAAATAAGTTTAATAATTAAAGAAAATGAAGTCAATAAAGAAAAATCCGAAAAAATAAAAAAAGACATCTTAAAATCAGATAAATGTCCTATATGCTCACAGAAATTATCATCAGAACACAAAAAATACATTAATGATCTTGAAGATAAAAAAATAAAAGATTATGTTGAAACCTTAAAGCAAGAAAATAAAAGAAAAAAGAAAGTTATTGATGAGCTTAAAGATTTAAATGCAGAGCTAGAGAGCCTGCTGCAAAAAGAAAAAACCACTGATAGATTAAAGATTGAAATAGAAAGGTTTGGGCAACTGGGAAAAGAGATTATTGAAAAACAAAAGTTGCTTAATAGGTTAAGTTTAGATGAGGAGAAGATTAAGAAAGAGCTTGATTTTATAAATTCAAAAGATTTAGATAAAATAAAAAATAAGATTTCTGAATCAAAAGATTTACTTAAAAAAATTCATAAATCCAACACTATGTTAAATGAAAGGCAGAACCTAATAAATCTTATGGATGAAAAAAATAAAAGTAGGGAAGAGATTTTAAAGAACATTGCATTATTAAAAAAAGATGTTGGAGAGATAAACAATTTGAAAATAGAGCTAGATGATAAGATAAAGAGATTTGAAGGAATTGAGCAAAACTACAAAATAATAAAACAAGAGCTTGAGAAGGCAATCTCAGATGAAACACTTTTAGCAATAAAAAAAGCACAGCTTGAAAAGGAAGCAGAAGGCATTAATAAAGCAATTAAAGGATTGGAAAAAGAAATTGATGAAAAATTAAGAATCAAGGAAAAAATTAACCATCTAAAACAAATGAGGAACTGGCTTGATGAATATTTTATAAAGCTTATGTCAATGATGGAAAGGCAGATTATGCTAAGGGTTTACCAAGAGTTTAATGAATTCTTCCAAAACTGGTTTAATATTCTTATGGAGGAAGAGACCATTGGTGTAAGACTTGATGATGAGTTTACGCCAATAATAGAGCAGAATGATTATGAAACAAGCATTGAATATCTTAGCGGTGGTGAGAGAACATCATGTGCCTTAGCTTACAGGCTTGCCCTCAATAGGGTAATAAATGATTTAATTGGGGGAATAAAAACAAAGGATATCATAATTCTGGATGAGCCAACAGATGGATTTTCAACAGACCAGCTTGATAAGATGAAAGATGTGCTTGACCAGTTAAATATAAAGCAGATAATAACAGTCAGCCATGAAAGCAAGATAGAGAGTTTTGTTGATAATATATTAAGAGTAACCAAGAGCGAGCATGTTAGTAAGGTTTTTTAATTGGGGCCGTAGTGTAGTTTGGCTATCATTCCAGCCCGGGGTGTTATCCTGGAACGCTGGTAACCCGAGTTCAAACAAATGGTTACGCTCATTTGATACGCAAGGGCGGGCATTGCCTAACAGCAAGCCCACCGAGCTCGCTTCGCTCGCAACCATTTTCGGAAGTCTCGGCGGCCCCATACAGCTTCTTGCTAAGCTGGCACGAAGGTCAGGCATAAAGTCAGACACGCTCACTTCGTTCGCACATACTAGTTTTATAATTTAGAAACATTTATATATAAATACCCAATTTAATATAAGTGGTGGTAGTGAATGAAGTGGCCTAAAAAAGCATTTTTCTTGTTAGTTGTTGTGTCTTTGTTAACTATATCCTTTGTTTCTGCATTATCAGAATTTTCAGTAAATTATGAAGCTGTTAAGGATAAGGTAGTTTATAGGGAGCCAGCAGAAGTCTATATTTCCATAAAAAATAATCAAAATTTTAATGACAATTTTAAAATAAGTTTTGGCATTAATCCAAAATGGAGTATACAAATATTACCACCAAAGGATTCTTCTGTAATTATAAGTGAGGGAATAACAAGGAAAATCAGGGTTTTGATAATGCCTGTTTCTGAGATGCCACCAAGCCTTTATAGGATCCCGGTTACAGTAAAATCAGTTAAAACAAATCTGTTAGAAAAAATATATATTCCGATTTATTTAAAATCAGGTAAGCTTGCAGGAGATTATCCGCCAACAGTAACAGCTAAGGTTGATATCCCTGATAAAATAGACCCTAGAGAAACTATCAGGATAATGATTGATCTGAGAAATAGAAACATACTTAACATCACAGACATGAAAATAAAGCTGTCAAGTATTGTTATAAACAAGGAAACAGCAACATCACTTGGACCTTTAGAAGAAAAAACAATTATTGTAACATATTCATTTGATCCTATGGAGCCACCAAAAAAAGATACAGTAACATTAAATCTTTATGTCAATGGTGAGAGCATTAGGACAATAGAAAACATACCTGTTGAAATAATAGCTTACTCAGATATTATAAAGTCATCAGAATTAGAAAAATCATTCCTGAAAACAGAGAAAAAGATAACTTACACAAATGATGGAAATATAAGAAAGCAGGAAACTCTCAAGATAGAGATGGGATTCTTTGAGGACATTGTAACATCAACAAATCCAAAAACATATGTTTTAAAAGAGGATGGAAAAAGATACAGGGCATTGGATGTTGACCTAAGACCTGGTGCAAAAACAGAAATAATGGTTGTTAAAAACTTTAGACTGTTGGTAGGGGTTATAACTGCTGCAATAATTTTAACAATATTGTATTTTATATTCAGGAGCCTAATAGTAGTGAAAAAGCAGGCCATGATTTTGAGTACAAAAGAGGGGGGAATAACAGAGATGAAGGTTATGATGAATGTGAGGAACAGAACACCAAAACCAATTAAGAATGTTACAATAATAGACCGTGTTCCAAATATTGCAGATATACAAAAGGAATTCCAGATAGGAACACTTAAGCCAGATAAGATTGTATCACATGAGAAAAAGGGTAATCTTATCAAGTGGAATATTCCTATTCTTGAAAAGTATGAAGAAAGAATAATAACCTATAAGATAAAATCAAAGCTTGGCATATTGGGAAAGTTTAAGCTTCCACCAGCAGTTATCAAGTATGAGGATGAAAAGGGAAAGGATGTTATTACACACTCAAACAGTGTAGGCCTTTCAATTAAGTAATTATTTCTTATTTAAAAACAAAAGCTATATAAATAAATTAGTTCACACCTGTTTAGGCCCCGCTTAGCTCAACGGCTAGAGCGTTCGGCTGTAGATTCTGCCCGACTATCTCGCGTGAGAATGGATGAAATGCAGACAGCTGTTACCGAAAGGTTGCTGGTTCGAATCCGGCAGCGGGGATGTTTATTCTTTTCAACTTTATTTGGAAATATATCTTTGAACTAAAAAGGAGAAAATACAAAAAACAATTAACTCCCTGCGAAAGCTTTATATATGAAAAAAGGGACAGAAACCCATGATGGTATAATCTTTCTCTAGTCTTTTACAGGCCGAATAAGGCTTTTTAAGATTTAAGAAGGATTTATGCCCTTTATTAAGGACTATAATGCCCTGGTGGTGTAGTTCGGCTTATCATGAAGCCCTGTCGAGGCTTCGACTCGGGTTCAAAGGCATTTAATACTGAAAATCCCGGCCAGGGCGTTGCTTAAACCAGAATTTTGTTCTGGTTTTTGCATCTTTGGGCCGGTAGCTCAGCCTGGTAGAGCATCTGACTTTTAACAAAGGTTGAAAGTAATCAGGTGGTCGCGAGTCCGAATCTCGTCCGGCCCATAACCTTAAAAGCGAGGATAAACTAAATGAAAAATATTAATGTTAAAAAGCATATGCTTGTCCCCGAACATTCTAAACTAACTAAAAAAGAAATTCAGGAATTGCTTGAAGAATATAACCTCTCACTGAATGAGCTGCCAAAGATAGTTTCAACAGACCCTGCAATTGAAAGATTTAATGTAAAGCTAGGTGATGTTATAAAAATAATAAGGGATAGTCCAACAGCAGGCAAATCCATATATTATAGGGTTGTTATAAATGGATGAAACATCTAAATTATTAATACAAAAATATTTTCAAGAACACAGCATTATTAGGTCTGATATTGAGTCCTTTAATAATTTTGTGGATTTTGAACTTCAAAAGATTCTTGATGAAAATAAAGAGGTAGAGCCAACAATTATACCGCCTAATGTTGATACATATAAAATAAGGTTTGACAAAATATGGATTACCAAGCCAGAGATAACTGAAGCAGATGGCTCAAAAAGGGATATATTCCCATCAGAGGCAAGACTAAGGAAAATAACCTATGCTGCCCCAATGTTTGTTGAGGTATCTGCACATATTAATGGGCAAAAAAGAGAGTCCATAAAGACAGAGATTGGTAATCTTCCAATCATGCTTAAGTCAAAATACTGTCATCTTAATAAACTAGATAAAGAAGCATTAATAGATGCTGAAGAAGACCCTGATGACCCTGGCGGTTATTTTATAATAAATGGAAGTGAGAAAGTGCTTGTTAATATAGAGGATTTAGCATCAAATAGGCTTCTGGTTGAAAGAACAAAAACAGGCCCTAGTGAATATGTTGGAAAACTCTTTTCAGAGAGGGGCTCTTTCAAGATACCTCACACGATTGAGAGGATGAAAGATGGAATAATCTATTTAAGTTTTACAAGAATCAAGAGAATACCTATTGTTATTGTAATTAAGGCACTTGGTCTTATGAAGGATGAAGAAATAATGAAAGCTGTTTCAGAAAATAATTATGATGAAATGTTTGTAAATCTATATGGATGTGTTGATATAAAAACACAGGAAGATGCAATTGATTATATTGCAAAAAAATCAGGCATAACACAATCAAAGGATATAAGGATTGAGAGAACAAAGGAAATTATAGATAAATATCTTATGCCCCACATAGGTATTGACAAAAAAGACAGGCTACAAAAAGCCTATAACTTATGCAAGATGATAAAGAAGTTCATACGTGTTTCTAGGGGAGAAATAAAAGTTGATGACAAGGATCATTACATGAACAAAAAAGTCAAGATGAGTGGTGACTTATTGGCAGACCTGATAAGAGTTAATCTTAATATATTGATAAATGACCTCTTATACAATTTTCAGAGAATTGTAAAAAGAGGTAAGTTCCCGTCTATAAAGGTGATTATAAGAGAGAAGTTGTTGACATCAAGAATTTATTCCTCAATGGCAACAGGAAACTGGGTTGGGGGAAGAAAGGGTGTAAGCCAGAGGATACAACGCCTAAATTTCCTTGATATGATATCTCACTTACAAAGAGTTGTGAGCCCCTTATCAGCAACCCAGGAAAATTTTGAGGCAAGAGAACTTCACAGCACCCACTTAGGAAGACTATGCCCTGTTGAAACTCCAGAAGGAACAAACATAGGTCTAAAGAAAAACCTGGCATTAATTGCAAATATATCACAAAGTGTTAAAGAGGAAGAAACAATAAAATCACTAAAAGGGCTTGGCCTAAAACCATTAAAGTAAAAATGAGCGAAGTATATCTAAATGGGAAATTTATTGGAACAGTAGAAAACCCTATTGAATTTAGTGATAAAATCAGGGAAGGAAGAAGAAAAGGTGTTATTTCAAATAATGTAAATGTATATAATGATAAAATAGTTGGCAATATACACATAAATGATGATAAAGGCAGACTAAGAAGACCATTGATTGTTGTAAAAGATGGACAACCACTTTTAATAGATGAGCATATCAGAAAATTACAAAAAAATGAGATTTTATTTTCTGACCTTGTAAAGCAAGGAGTTATTGAATATCTTGATGCAGCTGAAGAAGAGAATGCTTTTGTTGCATTTTCCAAAGGAGAGTTAACAAATGAGCATACGCACCTAGAGATTGCTCCATTGGCAATGATTGGCTTGTGCACATCATTAGTACCTTATGCAAATTTCAGTCCTGGTGCAAGAGTAAGCATTGGATCTAAAAACCAGAAACAAGCACTTGGGATGTATGCAATAAACTTTCCAATAAGGATTGATATGGATGTCAATATGTTACACTACCCACAGATACCAGTTGTACAGTCAGTCATGCATGATGTTTCTAACTATAACAAGCACCCTTCAGGACAAAATATTATAGTAGCTATTATGAGTTATAAGGGATATAATGTTGATGATGCAGTGGTTTTAAACAAGGCTTCAATTAATCTTGGTTTTGGGAGATCAACATATTATAGACCATCTATAGCTGAGGAGTTAAGATATTCTGGCGGCCTTACTGATGAAATATCAATACCTGATAAGGATGTAAAAGGATATAAGAGCGAGAAGGATTACAGATTATTGGAAAAAGATGGTATAATCTTCCAAGAAGCAAAGGTTGGAGAAGGGGATGTTATCATTGGCAAGACAAGCCCACCAAGATTCTTAAGTTCTATGGATCAGTATAACTTTGCACCAAGCAGCAGACGTGAGAGTTCTGTAGCACTAAAACATGGAGAAGAAGGAATTGTTGATTTTGTTTTAATAACAGAAAGCAGTGAAGGCAATAGGCTTGTTCAGGTAAAGATCAGAGATCAGAGAATTCCAGAGCTTGGTGATAAGTTTACATCAAGACATGGGCAGAAAGGCGTTGTTGGGTTGATAGTTGACCAGGCAGACATGCCTTTCACAGCATCTGGAATTACACCAGATCTTATATTCTCACCTCATGGAATACCGTCAAGAATGACTATCTCACATCTTATAGAATTAATTGCAGGCAAGGTCGGTGCTTTATCCTCAAGGTATATAGACGGAACATTATTTGATGTTGAGCCAGAGGAAATGCTAAGAAAAGAACTCTTATCATTGGGATTCAGAGAGAATGGTGTTGAAACAATGTACAATGGCATCACAGGAGAGCAGTTAGAGGCAAAGATTTACATTGGAAATATTTACTATATGAAATTAAAGCATATGGTTGCTAATAAGATGCATGCAAGGGCCAGAGGCCCAATACAGCTTTTGACAAGACAGCCAACAGAGGGCAGGGCAAAAGAAGGTGGTCTGCGTTTAGGAGAGATGGAAAAAGATACATTTGTTGCACATGGAGCATCCTTATTGTTAAAGGAAAGGTTTGATGCAGACAGAACAGTAGTTCCTGTTTGTGAAGAGTGTGGGATGATAGCAATACATGATAAATTCAAGAATAAATTATACTGCCCTATATGCGGTGATAATGTTGAAATAAATTTTATTGAGATAAGCTATGCCTTCAAGCTACTGCTTGATGAATTAAAGTCATTAACAATACATCCGAAGTTGGTTTTAAAGAACAAATATTGAAAATGGAAGATAATGAAATTCCGGTTTTTAAAAAGGTTGCAACCATTGGTTTTAGTGTTTTAAGCCCAAACACAATCAAGAAAATGGCTTCTGCCAAGATAGTAACTCCAGAGCTTTATGACAAAGAGGGCTATCCAGTGGATGGCGGCCTAATGGATGCAAGGCTTGGTGTAATAGATCCAGGGCTTAAGTGCAAAACCTGCGGCTCAAAGCTCAAGGAATGTGTTGGCCACTTTGGGTATATTTCCTTAGCAAGGCCAGTCATACATATCAAGTTTGTTAGTGTTATATATGATTTATTAAGGTGTACGTGCAGAGAGTGCAGCAGAATCCTTATTCCTAAGAACAAGATTGAAACATATATGGATGAATTGGAAAAGAGCGAGATTGAATCTGGGTTAGAGGGGAGAAGAATAAAGATTAAGGAGATAATTAAAAGCCTTAAAACAATAAATAAATGTCCTTATTGCAAGAGCAGACAGCAAAAGATAACATTGGAAAAGCCAACAACATTTCTTGAAAATGAAAAAAGGATATCCCCAATAGAAATCAGGACAAGGCTGGAGAAGATAACTGATGAGGATTGTGAGGTATTTGGTTTAGACCCAAAATCAATAAGGCCTGAGTGGATGGTTCTGACAATAATGGCAATTCCCCCTGTTACTATGAGGCCATCTATCACATTAGAGAGCGGGGAAAGGAGTGAGGATGATTTAACTCATAAGTTAGGAGATATTGTTAGGATAAATCAAAGACTATTTGAAAATATAAATGCAGGAGCTCCAGAGATTATCATAGAAGATCTATGGGATCTGCTACAATATCATGTTACAACATTCTTTGATAATAATATTGCGCAATTGCCTCCCGCAAGGCATCGTTCTGGTGATCCATTAAAGACAATAACAGAGAGAATAAAAAGCAAGGGGGGCAGAATAAGGCATAACCTTGCTGGCAAGAGGACAAATTTTTCAGCAAGAACTGTCATAAGCCCTGATCCAATGCTTGACTTAAATGAGGTTGGTGTTCCAAAACTTATGGCTATGAAACTCACAATACCTGAGAGGGTTAATGAGTGGAACATAGAATACCTTAAGGGATTTGTTGAAAGAGGCCAAAACAAGTATCCGGGAGCTAATTATATAGCAAGACCAGATGGCAAGAAGAAGAAGATAACTGATGAAACAAGGGAGCAGCTATTAGAAGAAATTCAAATAGGTTATGTAGTTGAAAGACATTTAATGGATGGTGACATAGCAATATTCAACAGGCAGCCATCATTACATAGGATGTCTATGATGTGCCATAAGGTTAGGGTTCTGCCTGGAAGAACTTTAAGGATTAATCCTACAGTCGCCCACCCTTATAACGCAGACTATGATGGAGATGAAATGAATTTACATATTCCACAGACAGAAGAGGCAAGGGCAGAGGCTGAAACCCTTATGATGGTACAGACACAGCTTATATCACCAAGATATGGATTAAGCATTATTGGAGCAATCCAAGATGCAATCTCAGGAAATTATTTACTTACAAAAGAAGGAAAATATCTAAGAAAAGAGGCAGTTGATCTTCTGTTGTCTGCAGGAATAACAGATTTTCCTAGGTTGAGTAAAAAAGAGTTTGTAAGCGGAAAGGAGATATTCAGCGTCCTGATGCCTCATGACTTCAATTTTACAGGGAAATCAAAATCTGGAAAAGAGGATGTAATAATCAAGAATGGAAAACTAATAAACGGAGTTATAGACAGTTCAAACATCGGCGGAGGCAAGGGTCTGATGCTCAGGAACATACACAAAAAATATGGAGAAGCAAAGGCAATAGAAATAATAGGGGCAATCTTCAGATTAGGTACAGCAGTCTTGCTTAAGAGAGGATTTACAATAGGTATATCTGATGCTGACCTTCCAAGGGAAGCAATCAACAAAATCAATGAAGTCTTGATTAAAGCAAGAGAGGATGTAAAAAAGCTGATTGATTCATATCATAATAACACATTGCAGACATTTCCTGGCAGGACATTAAAGGAAACACTTGAACTTAAGATATTGGAACTATTAAACAAGGCAAGGAATGAAACAGGAGAGATTGTTTCTGATTATTCAAATAAGGAAACACATATGATAATAATGGCAAAGTCAGGAGCAAGGGGAAATCTGCTTAATCTGGCACAAATGGCTGCCTGTGTTGGTCAGCAGGCTATGAGGGGAAAAAGAATAGAAAAGGGCTATAAGGAAAGGACATTATCATGCTTCAAAAAAGGAGATCTCTGTCCTGAAGCACATGGTTTTATAGCAGATGGGTTCAAGAAAGGGCTAAATCCCAAAGAGTTCTTTTTTGCATCAATGACTGGAAGAGACAGCCTCATGGATACTGCCTTGAGAACGCCCAAATCAGGTTATTTGTATAGAAGATTGGCAAATGCCTTGCAGGATTTGAAGGTTGAGTATGATAATACTGTTAGGGACTCAAATAAGAAAATTGTACAGTTTAATTATGGAGAAGATAGAATAGATGTTTCAAAGTCTGATGGTGGAATAGTTGATGTAAATACTGTAATTAAGTCCACAAAATAATGGGTGAAATTTAATGAATAGGTTATTTAAGAAATATGAAGGAAAACTTCCTTTGAAGGTAATTAATGACATTAAAGAAAAACTGCCTAAGAAAATAAGCGAGGCAAAATTGAAGAAAATCCTCGAAGAAGTAGTTATGGAATATAATAAGATGTTGGTCCAACCAGGGGAATCTGTAGGCCTTGTTAGTGCAGAGTCCATTGGCGAGCCTGGAACCCAGATGACCCTAAATACATTCCATTTTGCAGGTGTTGCAGAGATGAATATTACAATGGGCCTTCCAAGAATTATTGAGATATTGGATGGCAAAAAAACAATAGAAACACCTATGACAGAAATTTATCTAAAAAAGCCCTATAGTCAAGGCAAGAATATAAAGAAGCTTGCTTTATCAATAAAGGAAACAAAACTTAATGAAATTGTTTCTGAATTTATGGTTAATATAGCTGAATCAAAGATTGAACTAAGGGTTGATGAGAAAAGGATGGAAAGCATTGGTGTTAATTATCCAGTAATCCAAAAATGCATAAAGGCTAGTTTTAAGGAACTTGCTCTTTCTAAGAAAGGGGATTCCATTATATTAAAACTTAGTGAAAAGGAAAAAGAGCTTAACCAGCTTTTTAAGGTAAAGGAGAAAATCAAGGAAGTCTATATACAAGGAATAAAGGGCATAACACAAGTATTACCAATAAAAAAAGGAAGTGAATTCCTGATAATAACAGCTGGAACAAATCTTAAAAAGGTATTAGAGCTTGATTTTGTTGATAAAACAAGAACCATATCAAATAATATATTTGAGATAGCAAGTGTTCTTGGAATAGAGGCAGCAAGACAGGCAATAATCAATGAGGTTTTTAAGGTTATACAAAACCAGGGTTTAAATGTTGATATAAGACATCTTATGCTTGTTGCTGACACAATGTGTGCCACTGGAACTATAAAGGGTGTAACAAGATATGGGGTTGTAAAGGAAAAGGCAAGTGTTCTTGCAAGGGCATCTTTTGAGACACCAATAAAGCATATCTTTAATGCAAGCCTTATTGGCGAGGTTGATCACCTTAACTCTGTTGTTGAGAATGTTATGCTTAATCAGCCAGTGCCTGTTGGTACAGGACTTCCAGGGCTTGTAACAAAGGTTAAGAGGGAGCCAGAATGGTTAAAAAACAAGCATTAACTGATATAAAAAAAGATCTAAAAACAAAGAAAATTGTTATTGGAACAAAGATTGTGATAAAGAATTTAAGGCTTAACAAGCTTGAAAAGATTTATCTAGCGTCAAACTGTAATGAGAGTTCAAAAAAGGAACTGGAATATTACTCTAAGCTCTTGAAGATTCCAGTTATCATGCTAAAACAGCCAAATGACGAGCTTGGCGTCATCTGCAAAAAGCAATACTCTATCTCTATGCTGGGTGTGTTAAAGGAATAATGATGAAGATAAAGTATGACCTAAATCTGATGAAGTTCATGTCTTTTTTTGAGAGCTTGACAAATACAAGACTAAAGGACTGCTTTATAGATAATAATTCACTGCTGGTTTTTGTTGTTGAAGAGAACCAGATTGCAAAGGCAATTGGCAAAAAAGGGGTTAATGTAAAGAATATGAAAGAAAAGATAAATAGAAAGATTAAAATAGTAGAATTTAATCCCCATCTTGAAATATTTGTTGCAAATATTATCCGCCCTTTAGTTGGAAAGGAAATAAAAATTGATGACAAGGTTGTTACAATTGTCGGGCCAGATACAAAAACAAAAGGCCTCTTAATAGGAAGAAACGGGCAAAACCTAAGAAACTATGAGGAGATTGTCAAAAGATATTTTGATATAAATGAAATAAAGGTTATTTAATATGGGAAGTAAATCATCTGGAATAAATACTGGAAAAAAACTCAAGAAGAGAAGGCACACCTTTAGGTGGAACAGCAAGAAATATACTCGCAGGACTCTTAATCTCAAGAAAAAATCTGATCCATTGGGAGGATCATCACAGGCAAAGGGAATTGTTCTTGAGAAAGTTCAATTAGAGGCAAAACAGCCAAACTCTGCAATGAGAAAGTGTGTAAGGGTCCAGCTGATAAAGAACGGCAAACAGGTTACTGCATTCCTTCCAGGAGATGGCGCAACAAAGCTTGTTGATGAGCACGATGAGGTTGTGATTGAGTGTATAGGCGGAAAGATGGGCCGGGCCAAGGGAGACATCGGCGGCGTGAGATGGTGCGTAAAAAAAGTAAATGACCAGTCATTAGATGCCTTATTAAAAGGCAAACTAGAAAAAGCAAGGAAGTAATTCTATGCATTATTTATTTTAAACTTTTCTTTAATATCTGTTATTGCATAAGTTAGTAGAAATAAGTTTAGAGTCCTAAACACCAACTAATTTGCTAATTCTTCCTTCTAAATTGTTTAAATAATTTTTGAACTTGTCAGATTTCAGATATTTCATGACCTTATGTTGTTCCTCATAAGTTCTTTTTTGCAGTGCATCAGAATTCGCAAATCCCAAAACAAAAGATTCGTGAAGTGTTAACTGAGGAACAACCCTGCTACCAAAATATTTTTTAAGACTATCCCTATTTAACAATTCATTAATCTCCCGTCTTTTGGTTTTTGTTGTATTTTGATAGTAATTAGAATCATGGATTATTTGTACAAACATATTGTATATAAGTATGTATCTTACCATAGGGGTATAGAGGATACATAAATATTTAAGATGATAAGTTTTATAAGCATATAATGTTTCTTTGTGAGTATGATTATTGTTAAGGAAAAACCAAATACTGAAAAGGAAATAATCAATGTAATGAACCCTCTTGTAAGGAAGTGGTTCTTTTCCAGATTTAAAGAGTTTTCTCTGCCTCAGCTTTATGGGATAATGGAAGTTCATTCACGCTCTAATGTTCTTATATCAGCTCCAACAGGAGCAACAAAAACACTGACTGCTTTTTTATCTATTTTAAATGAGCTTGTTGACTCTGCTGAAAAGGGAATTTTAGAGGATAAGATATATTGCGTTTATGTTTCACCATTAAAAGCATTAAATTATGATATAGAGGTCAATCTAAATGAGCCACTAAGAGAGATGGAAGAGATTGCAGGAAAAAATCTTGGAATAAGGGTTGCTGTAAGGACCGGCGATACAACCCCATCAGAAAGATCAAAAATGCTCAAAAAACCACCCCATATTCTTATAACAACACCAGAATCATTAGCTATATTATTATCAACAATAAAATTCAGAGAGTTATTAAGAAATATTGAGTGGTGTATTGTTGATGAGATACATGCATTGGCAGATAACAAAAGAGGGGTTCATCTATCATTAAGCCTTGAAAGGCTTCAAAGGCTTTCACAGCATATATGCAGAGTTGGTTTAAGTGCAACAATAAGTCCATTAGATAATGTTGCAAAATTCCTTGTTGGTTTTGAAAATGCAAAGCCAAGAGACTGTAAGATTATCAATGTTCAGTTCATAAAAAAAATGGACTTAAAGGTTTTAAGTCCTGTTCCTGATTTAATAAACACAAGCCATGAAGAAATGCAGAATGCAATGTATAATCTCATTGATAAGCTTATACAGGACCACAAAACAACACTCATATTTACAAACACAAGGTCTGCTACTGAAAGGGTTGTTGATCACCTTAAAGAGAGTTTCCCAAAAAATTATACTGAAAACATAGGCGCTCATCACGGCTCTTTGTCAAAAATCCACAGGCATGATATTGAGGATAAATTAAGGCAGGGCAAACTAAAGGCAGTTGTCTCAAGCACCTCTTTGGAGCTTGGCATAGATATTGGTTATATTGATTTGGTTATCCTTCTTGGCTCTCCAAAATCAGTTGCACGTGCTTTACAGAGATGTGGTCGCTCTGGCCATAAGCTGCATGACATATCAAAAGGAAGAATAATTGTTCTTGACAGGGATGATTTAGTTGAATGCGCTGTTCTCTTGAAGTCAGCTATTGAGGAAAAGATTGATAAAATTCATATCCCAAAAAACTGCCTTGATGTCCTTGCACAGCAGATTTATGGTATTGCAATAGCACAAAAGATACACATAAATGATTTATTCTCGTTAATAAAAAAGAGTTATTGCTTTAATGACCTAAAAAGAGTTGATTTTAATGAAATTATAGATTATCTTGCAGGAAAATACATTTCTCTTGAAGACAGGCATATCTATGCTAAAATCTGGCACGACGAGGAAACAGGGATGATTGGCAGAAGAGGGCGGCTTGCAAGGGTTACATACATGACAAACATTGGAACAATACCAGATGAAACTTTTGTTATTGTAAAGGTTGGTGAGCAGACTATCGGGAAGATAGATGAGGCCTTTTTAGAAAAAATGAGAAGAGGAGATGTTTTTGTGCTTGGCGGAAATATGTATGAGTTCTTATATTCAAAGGGAATGGTTGCTTATGTAAGCTCTTCTGTCAACAGGCCCCCAACAATACCCTCCTGGTTTTCTGAAAGCCTGCCTTTAAGTTTTGATCTTGCATTAGAAATAACTAAATTTAGAAGATATATGGAAGAGAAATTCCTGAAAAAGCAGAGTAAAAAAGATATTATAGAGTTTATCAACAAATATCTTTATGTTGATATGAATGCTGCTAATGCAATATACAATTATTTTCAGGAGCAGTATTTTTATGCAGAGATTCCATCTATAAAAAAACTATTAGTTGAATCATATAATGATGATAATCGCAAGTATTGTATCTTCCACAGCCTTTATGGGCGGAGAATAAATGATGTTCTGTCAAGGGCCATTGCTTTTGCAATTTCTCGTATTCAGCACAGGGATGTTGAGATAGGGATAAGTGATAATGGATTTTACATAAGCTCTGAAAAGGGAATAAATGGCGTAAAGGCATTGAAGATTCTTAAGTCTGAGAAACTCGAGCTTGTTCTTAATATGGCAATTGACAAGACAGAGGTCTTGAAAAGAAGGTTCAGGCATTGCGCAACACGTGCTTTAATGATATTAAGAAATTATAATGGCAGAAAGATGCGGGTTGGAAGACAGCAGGTTTCCTCAATGATATTAATGAGTGCTGTGAAAAGAATATCTCCTAATTTTTCCATTTTAAAAGAGGCAAGGCGTGAAGTGCTGCAAGATTTAATGGATATTGAAAATGCAAAACTTGTTTTAAAGCAAATAGAAGAGAAAAAAATCAGGATAAAGCAGATAACAACAACCATTCCCTCGCCATTTGCACTTAATCTTGTTATGCAGGGGCATTTAGATGTTATGAGAATGGAAGACAAGATGGAATTCCTGAGAAGAATGCATCAGATGACTCTTGCAAAGATTGGGTTAAAGCACAGGATGGATTAAGATGATAAAAGGAATTGAAATAATTGATTTGGGGCTTCTGCTTAAGAATGAAAAGATTCTTGTATTAGCAGACTTTCATATTGGCTATGAGGAAACACTGAACAAGCAGGGCATATTAGTTCCAAAATTTCAGTTCAAGGATATTATAAAAAGATTAACAAAAATATTCTCAAGGTTAAAAAAAGATAAACTAAAAATAATAATCAACGGCGATATAAAGCATGAGTTTGGAACAATATCAGAGCAGGAGTGGAGGGAAACATTAAGGTTATTGGATTTTTTAACTAAGTTTTGTGATGAGATTATATTAATTAAAGGCAATCATGATACAATAATTGGGCCTATTGCAAAGAAAAAAAATATTAAGATTGTTGAGCATTATTTAACAAAAAAAGGTATTTTAATAACACATGGCCATAAGATTCCTAAAAAAGAAATTCTGAAAAAAACAAAAACAATAATCATAGCTCATGAACACCCTGCAATATCACTGAGAGAGGATATAAGAACAGAAAAATTCAAATGCTTTTTAAAAGGGAGATGGAAAAGAAAAAGCCTGATTGTTATGCCATCCTTTTGCCTTGCAACAGAAGGCACTGACGTCTTAAGTGAGAAATTATTGAGCCCATTCCTTGGACAAGACATAAGCAACTTTGAGGTTTTTGTTGTGGCTGACAAGGTTTATGATTTTGGAAAATTAAAGAATTTAAATCAACCCTTGTAAATAGTTCTTAGCATGTCTGATTTTGTTATTACTCCTGTTGGTTTTCCTTCTTCGGCCACCAAGACGATCGGATAGTATTTCAGCAAATTAGAAATAATGCTTGTGGATGTTTTTCTGGAAACAATCGGCGGGCAGTCCTGCATAATATCCTTAATTCTTAACATGGCTGTCTTCTCTGGTTTATTGCTTGATATTGAGTCCAGGATAGTGCTTTCTGAAACAAGGCCAACAACATTATTCTTATTAAAAACAGGAAGCTGTGATATCTCATGCTTTCTCATTTTGTTTATTGCACTTGTTATATTATCATCAGCATTAACATAGATCACTTTTTTTGTCATGATATCCTCTGCTTTAAGCTCATTCTTATTTTTTAATTCATCGAGAACATCAAATATCTTCTTAACTTTTGTAAAGGTTGGATCTATTCTCCTTGATTCTATCTTGGCTATCAATGACTGTGAAACCAGTGCTTTCTTGGCCAGCTCAAACTGCGTAAGCCCAAACCTCTTTCTTATTTTCTTTATTTCTTCAAGTTCAAAAGGCATATTAATTAAAGAATATAGCTTATATTTATTAGTTTCTTTTTTTCATAAAAACAGCAAGAATTTATTCCTAAATGAATAATAAAAGCCAGTTGCCAAACCAAAGAGTTATAATAAATGCAACTAAAAAGCTTGGAACAAATGGTATGCCTTCTTTTATTAGGACTTTTTTTATCAGGCCTTTTCTTTTTAATTTAATTAACTGTTTTATCTGCTTTTTTTCAATGCCCAAGTCCTTTGGGCCGCAGATTCTTTTTTTCTTAATAATAACATTTCTTGCAATCCAGTCACCTTCTGTAAGCTTTTCTGGCTCAACAAGCTTAAGCATGCATGTTTTTTCAACTGACTTAATGAATATTGATATGTAAAAAATTAGTAGTATTGAAAAAACAAGGATAACCAATAAAACTCTTGTTGCAATAGAATCAATAAAAAATGCAGATAAAAGAACAGCAAGGCATATTATTAATAAAAATCTTCTTATTTTAGCTGATTTTTTGGCTCTTGTTTTAAAATCTTTCAAAAATCTTTTCTTATTTCTGAATGCAACCATAAAACTCCAGAAAAGCCCGTATATTGCCCCTATTAGTATTATGTTAATCCAGAAAATAAGAAGAAAAGGCATTTCCCTAAAATTGAAATTCAGGCCAATCACTGCTCCAAGGCCCATCAAGAGTTTGCTGTCGCCACCGCCCCACTGTGCAGAATAAAACATAAGGTTTGCTATTACAAAAAATACAAAAAATCCTGCTAATCCATATAAGAAGAAACTAATATCTGATAAAGCAATAGAATAAATAAGCCTTGAGCCAAGCCCAAAAATAATAAGCCCATAGTTAAGCCAATCCGGCACTTCTCTGGTTTTTATATCTGTAATGCTTGCAATAATCAGGCTTATGAAGGCTGTAACATTAGCGAATAAAAACATCTTAACTAAAAAAATCATTGACCTATATTTAAACTTTGTGAGAAAAAATCTTTTTAAATAAAAAGCTTTATAAAGTTCTTTATCATATAGTAGCTATATGTTCAAGAAGATAACTGATATCCTAAAAGCAAGGGGGAAAATCCATATAATCAAGGCAGATATGCCTAGGCATATAGCCATTACAATGGAGAAAGAGCTGAAAACCATGCCAAATATAAATCTTGAAGATGTATACAATAAAAGAACTAATCTAATAAAAAACCTTGTGAATGTCCAAATAGAATCTAATATACCTATTATGACAATATTTCTGTTATCAAGCAGTGCAAAGAACTCTGAAAATTTTTCATTTCTAATGGATGACCTGTCTAAATTCTTCAATGAACTTATAGCTAATAAAAAAATTCACAAAAACCAGATAAAGGTATCTGTTCTTGGAAAATGGTATGACCTGCCTGAGCGCGTAGTAAATCAGGTAAGGGGGATAATAGAGTCAACAAAGGATTATGATAAGTTCTTCCTTAATTTTTGTGTGAATTATGATGGCCATGAAGAGATAGTTGATGCCTGCAGGCTTATTGCAAGGCAGATAAAATCAGAAAAGATTGATCCTGAATCAATAAACAACCAACTAATCAAAGAAAATCTTTATTCATCATATTTTATATCACCTGATTTAATAATAGAGAATAACAAGAAATTTTCAGGGCTTTTGCTTTGGGACTCAAAAAACTCTATGATTTTTTTCACAGATAAGCAGTGGCCTGACTTTACAAAAATAGATTTCTTTAGGGCAATTGAGGCTTTTCAGAATAAAAATCAAAGAAAAAATTAAGCTTTTCCTAAGATTCTGAAGACCTTTGTTCCACAGTGTGGGCAAACCCCTTTCATAGCCTTCATCTTATTCTTCATAACTACTTCTTCTGGATTTTTTATTTCAACCTGTTTTTTGCATTTCATGCATCTTGCTTCTACCATTTTTACACCTCATCATAAATATTTTATTCTAATTATAGTTAAATTCTAGTTTAATATATAAATCTTGTGTATTTTCATAGCTAAAATACCACAAACTTTATAAAGGGGTTAAAACTCCCAGTTAAAAATCAATGATTGATGATAACCGCTTGCGGTTTGAATGAGGTATGCAGATTCTTGAATTTGTTATCCTCAAAAATAATAATTCAAATCAAGGAGGAATATAAAATGGCTGAGATATCAAAAGAAGTAGTAGACAAAATTTATGAGGCTATAGAGGTTGCCAAGGCAACTGGAAGGATAAAGAAAGGAAGTAATGAGGTAACAAAGGCTATTGAAAAAGGCATAGCAAAACTGGTTGTAACAGCAAAAAATGTTAATCCACCAGAAATCACAATGCACATACCACTTTTGTCAAAAGAGAAGGAGGTTTTATGTGTTGAGGTGCCTAGCAAAGAAGAGCTTGGTGCAGCAGCTGGCATAAGTGTTGGAACAGCAAGCATTGCAATAATTGAGGAAGGTGAAGCAAAAGCCACAGTCAAGGATATAATTAAAAAATTAAAGGAATAATTAAGGTGATTTTATATGAAACCTCAAGTTAAAAAGGAAACAGCAAAAAAGACAGGAGTTAGTTTTTCCTATGCCTTTCCTGCAAAAGTAGAGGAAATAATTGACAGAACAGGCACTAGGGGCGAGGCTATACAGGTAAGGTGTAAGGTTTTAGAGGGAAGGGATGCTAACAAAATCTTAAGAAGAAATGTAATGGGTCCTGTAAGATTAGGAGATATATTAATGCTTAGGGAAACAGAGATTGAGGCAAGAAAGCTTACCCAAGGTAGGAGATGATAAAAGTGAAGTGCAGTTTTTGCAAAGAAAATATTAACAAAGGAACTGGAAAGATATATGTCCAGAAGACTGGCAAGATATTATATTTTTGCTCATCAAAATGTGAGAAAAATATGCTAAAGCTAAAGAGAAAGCCAAGAACAACAAAATGGACTCAGGAATTTAAAGATATAAAAAAGGGAACTAAAAAATGATACAAAGAACACTTGTTTTAATAAAGCCAGACGGCGTGCAAAGAGGCTTAATTGGTGAGGTAATAAAAAGATTTGAACAAAAAGGCCTTAAGATAATTGGCCTTAAGATGGTCTGCATAGACAAAGAATTTGCCGCAAAGCATTACACAGAAGATATTGCTATGAGGAGAGGAGAAAATGTCAGGAAGCAAAGCATAGATTATATAACTGAAGGGCCAATAGTAGCAATGGTCTTAGAAGGTGTTGATGTTATAAATGTTGTTAGGATAATAACTGGTGATACAGAGCCAAGCAAGGCCTTGCCTGGAACAATAAGAGGAGATTTTACACATCATTCGTTCCATTATGCAAATGGCAAAGAAATGTCAGTAAAAAATATGATTCATGCTTCAGCTAATGCTGAAGAGGCAGAAAAAGAAATAATGCTTTGGTTCAGCATAAATGAAGTATATGATTATAAAAAAGCAGATGAAATATTTCATTATGGTAAGTGAGGAATAAAATGGCAGAGAAAATGGTTGAAAAGGTTATGGAGCTTGCTGACAAGCCTGAATTTATAAGAAATATTGGTATTGCTGCTCATATTGACCATGGGAAAACCACCCTGAGTGATAATCTTCTTGCAGGAGCAGGAATGATGTCAAAAGAGCTTGCAGGAAAGCAATGTGTTCTTGATTTTCATGAGGATGAAAAAGAAAGAGGGATAACAATTGATACAGCAGCTGTATCAATGGTGCATAATGTTGAAGGCAAGAATTACCTTATCAATTTACTCGATACGCCTGGACATATAGATTTTAGTGGGGATGTCACAAGGGCAATGAGGGCTGTTGATGGTGTTATTGTGCTTTGCGATGCTGTAGAGGGCGTGATGCCACAGACAGAAACAGTTCTAAGGCAGGCTTTAAGGGAAAATGTTAAACCAATTTTGTTCATAAATAAGGTTGACAGGCTGATAAAGGAGCTTCAGTTAAAACCAGATCAGATGCAGGAAAAGTTTGTAAAGATAATAGATCATGTAAATAAGCTGATAAAGGAAATAGCAGACAAGGAGTTTAAGGATAAATGGAATGTTAATGTAATGGATGGTTCTGTTTGCTTTGGCTCTGCATTCCATAACTGGGCAATGTCTGTAAATTATATGAAAAAGAAAGGAATTAGCTTTAAGGATATAATTGATGCTTATGAAAAGGGAGACCACAAGCCACTTGCTGAGAAGGCTCCTTTGCATGAAGTTGTTCTTGATGCAGTCATTCACCACCTTCCCAATCCAGTAGAGGCACAGGGCTATAGAATCAAGAAAATATGGCAGGGTGACCCTGAAAGCGAGGAGGGAAAATCACTTTTATCATGCAATCCAAAAGGACCATTGTTTTTTGTTATTACAAAGATTGTTGTTGATCCACAAGCCGGAGAATTATCATGTGGAAGGATATTTTCAGGGACAATAACAAAGGGAATGAATGTTTACTTGAACAGGGAGAATAAAAATCTTAGGATACAGCAGGTATTTATCTATAATGGAGCAAAAAGAGAGATAGTTGACAGGGCTCTTGCAGGCAATATAGTTGGTGTTGCAGGTGTAAAGGCAATGCCAGGCGAAACAATAACCTTAGAGCCAACAGAGCCTTTTGAGCAAATTACCCATATATTTGAGCCAGTTGTTACAAAGGCTATTGAAGCAACAAAGGCCTCTGACTTACCAAAACTTATTGAAGTCTTAAGAAGGGTAAGCAAGGAAGACCCAACCATACAGATTGAGATTAATGAAGAGACAGGAGAGCATCTAATGCATGGAATGGGTGAATTACATCTTGAGGTTATTGAAAACAGGATAAAGACAGAAAAAGGTGTTGATGTGAAAACATCACCGCCAATTGTTGTTTACAGGGAAGCAATCACAAAAGCATCTTCAGAGGTAGAGGGAAAAAGCCCAAACAAACACAATAAATTTTACTTTAAGGTAGAGCCTCTATCAAAGGAGTTTATGGATGCAATGAAGAAGAAAGAGCTGCCTGAAATGAGGATTAAGAAAAAAGATAAGGCTCTTTGGGAGAAACTACAGGAATTGGGAATGGATGCCAAGGTTGCAAGAAAAGTAAGGGATATTTACAAAGGCAATATGTTAATAGATATGAGCAGGGGCATAGTTCATATAGGAGAGGTTATTGAGATGGTAATGGATATGTTTGAGGATGTCATGTCTGCTGGCCCACTGGCAAGAGAGCCATGCATTAATGTAAAGGTAATGCTAATGGATGTAAAACTGCATGAGGATGCAATCCATAGGGGCCCGGCGCAGGTATATCCTGCTGTAAGAGAAGGTATAAGGGGGGCTATGATGCTTGCTAACCCTGTTATCTACGAGCCTTTACAGACATTGCAGTTTGAGGCGCCAGCAGAATACATGGGTGAAATATCAAAGCTTATTGCTAATAAAAGGGGTCAACTGCTTGATATGCAGCAAGAGGGCGAACATATAACTGTTAAAGGAAAGCTACCAGTTGGAGAAATGTTTGGAATGACCTCTGACTTAAGGTCTGCTACTGCAGGCAGAGGAAGCCATTTCCTTGTTGACCAAAACTTTGAGAAACTGCCTAATGAGCTGCAGGAAAAGATAATAAAACAAATAAGGCAAAGAAAAGGCCTTAAAACAGAAGAATAAAGGTTATTATAGAAACCTTTATATATTAAATAAAAACACCTTTTTTAAACATATTTTCAAAAATAATCGGAGGGATTATTATGGCTAAAGAAAAAGAACATATAAACCTTGTCTTTGTAGGACATGTTGATCATGGTAAGTCAACAACAGTTGGGAGGCTATTGTTTGACTCCGGATCTGTTGATGAGCAGAGTATGAGGAAGCTGAAAGAAAAAGCAAAAGATCTAGGAAAAACAGGCTTTGAATTTGCCTTTGTAATGGACAACCTAAAGGAAGAGAGAGAAAGAGGGCTAACAATTGATTTGGCTCATAAAAGGTTTAATACAGACAAATATTATTTTACAATAATTGATGCACCAGGCCACAAAGACTTTATCAAGAATATGATTACAGGAGCAAGCCAGGCAGATTCAGCTGTCTTAGTTGTTGCTGCTAATGATGGAATTATGGCACAGACAAAGGAGCATGTCTTCTTGTGCAGAACCCTTGGAGTACAGCAGCTGATTGTTGCTGTAAATAAGATGGATATGAAAGATTATAGTGAAGATGTTTTCAAGAAGATTAAAACAGATGTTGAAACATTATTGAAAACAGTTGGATATGACCCAAACAAGGTTCAGTTTGTACCAATTGCTTCTCTTCCAGGAGATAATGTAGTCAAGAAGACAGATAAGATGTCATGGTACAAGGGACCAACATTACTAGAGGCATTGGACTTGCTTAATATACCAGAAAAACCAACACAACTACCATTAAGACTTCCAATACAAGATGTTTATAATATAACTGGAATTGGAGTTGTCCCTGTAGGAAAAGTTGAAACAGGTGTCATGAAAGTAGGAGATAAGGTTATAGTAGTTCCAGCAAGAGAAGGAAAGGGTGTTAGTGGTGAGGTCAAATCAATAGAAATGCACCATGAGCAGCTTAAGCAGGCAATTCCAGGAGATAATGTTGGATTTAATGTTAGAGGCATAGACAAGAAAGACATTGCCCGTGGTGATGTTCTTGGACATGTTGATAATGTGCCAACAGTTGCTAGTGAATTTACAGCACAGATTGTTGTATTGAATCACCCAACTGTTGTGACTGTTGGATATACGCCTGTATTCCACATACACACATCACAGGTTGCTTGCCAGATAACAGCTATTGAGAAAAAGCTAAATGCAGCAACAGGAGAAACAATTGCAGAAAACCCAGACTTTGTAAAGAATGGAGATGCTGCAATCATAAAGGTTAAACCAGTTCAGCCAGTAGTAATTGAGAAACAAAAAGACATTCCACACATGTCAAGGTTTGCTATCAGGGATAGTGGAGTAACAGTGGCAGCAGGAATGTGTATTGACTTGGTTAAGAAGGAATTAAATAAGAAGTAATTTTTTATTTTTTTGTTTTAAAAAATCATGGTGAACTGGGTTTTATCATGAAGTAAACAAGCTGAAGAGAAGATTAAAATGCAGAAAGCAAGAATAAAGTTAGCAAGTATTGACATTAATAAGATTAATGATGTATGCAAGTACATAAAAGATATTGCTGAGAAAACAGGGGTTGAAATAAGAGGTCCAATACCTCTTCCAACAAAAAAGCTTAAGGTAACCACAAGGAAAAGCCCAGATGGCGAAGGAAAAGCTAGCTGGGAAAGATATGAGATGAGGATACACAAGAGATTGATTGACTTGGCAGTTGATGAGCGCGCTTTAAGGCTTGTTATGAGAGTTCCTATCCCAGAAGGTTTAAATATTGAGATAGAGATGATAGATGTTTAGTTCTTTTTTCAAAACTTATATAAACAAATATGGTTTTCTTTTTAAGGTTGCCAGGGTGGCGCAATCTGGTACCGCGCGAGACTGGAAATCTCGTCCCTTTTGGGAATCTGGGTTCAAAACAAATGGTTACGCTCATTTGATACGCAAAGTCCAGCATAAAGCTGGACGCGCTCACTTCGTTCGCCCAACCATTAGTGAAAGTCCCAGCCCTGGCGTATTGCCCGGTTGGTGTAGTTCGGCCAATCATCCGGCCCTCTCGAGGCCGGGACTCGGGTTCGAACAGCTGTTTGCTCAGCTGGCACGCATGTCCAGCATAAAGCTGGACTCGCTCGCTACGCTCGCAAGAAATGGCAGGAACTGAATTAAAAATCAGGCCTGTCAATTAAATTCGCTTGCAATCGCAATCAGGTCGAAAGTCCCGGACCGGGCATATACTTATTTTACTAAGATTGGGTCATCTTTATGAAGATTAATATCAATTTAAATCCAGAACAAATAACCAGACTTGAAAAGATATGCAATGAGAAATTCAAGAATAATTCTGAAACTAAAACATTCCACTTCAAAAAACTTGAAAAAGGGATTTATTTACCAACTTTTAATTTAATTAATCTATATAACACAGTTAAGAATCCTAAATTCAAGGACAAAACTAGTATCATAGATTTAGGAAGCGGTGATGGAAGAATTGTATTTCTTTTCTCATTAATTGGGTATTATTCCATAGGAGTGGAATATAATGAGCATCTTTGTAGATTATCAGATAATATAATTAAGCCAAGGTTAATTTTAGAGGGGTTTAATGTAAAAAAAGCCAGGTTTAAACAGGGAGATTTTTTAAATGAAGACTTTTCAGATTATGATATGATTTATTTCTTCCCAGGAGGCTTTAATAACTACAAAGAATTGGAAGATAAGCTGATCAAAACAATGAAAGACAACTCCTTTTTTCTGGTTTATGGGCAGAAACACCCATTTGAACAATTAAGGCCTGATAGTTTATGGCAAAGACTTGCAGGATATCAAGAAGGAAAAATCATGGTCTATAGAAAATGAACAGCCATATTCCTGATTTTATGCTCAGGTCTCTTGGGAATTGCAAGAATAGTTATCTTGTCTAATTTAGGGATTAATTCATCATCAGATATCACTGGAATGGTTGTGTCTGAAATGCCTGCTGATGAGAATTTAATAGAAGCATCTTATGAAATAACAGGCACAGTTAGTGTTATAGAAAAACTTCCTCTTTATACATTTATAATGGGAATAATAATCACAACAATAGGCATTTTTATTCCCAAGTTTTAAATTATTATTATGTGCCGGGTTGGCGGAATCTGGCTTAACGCGCCCGCCTCGAATTAATCAAAAGAAAGCGGGTGTCCGCAAGGGCATCCAGGTTCAAATCCTGGGCCCGGCGTTTAATTAATTCTTAAGAAAAAAAGGTGCCGCTGGCGGGATTTGAGCCCGTGACCTCTACGTACCTCAGTTAGATGAGTTAATCATCGAGCAAAGCTCTCATCGCTCAATACATATGAGCGTAGCGCTCTAACCAGGCTGAGCTACAGCGGCATGTGTAAAAATGTGAAAGATGAGTTTATAAATAGTTTACTATTTTTGCACTATAATATTTACTGCACTAAATTCACATTGTATCTTATTGATTTTGCTTGATTTCTTCTGCTAATTTCTTTAATTCTTTTATATCTGCTTTTTCACCTCTTTTGGTGCTTACATAACCCTCATATTTTTCAAAGAAGATATTTTCTTCTGGCAAATCTGCTGGGTTAAATTTTTCCTTGACTCCATGCAAGGGGTATAATTTAGTGTGAGCATGATTTACTCCCATGCCTTCCATAACCATTGCAACCCTTTTTACATTTAATCCTTTTTCAAGGACTTTAGCGACTTTTTTTGATGCAGACATCAATCTTAAATAAACATCTTCAGGAAGTTTAAAAGCATAAGAATCATAATGCTTTTTTGTTAAAACAAGTGTTACTCCTTTTGTGTTTGGCATTATCTCAAGTATTGCCAAAAACTCATCATCTTCCCAAATTTTTGCAGAATCAAATTCTCCATTAACAATCTTGCAAAATATACAGTCCATTTTAACCTCCTATAGTTTTATTAAATTATATTTGCTTTGGCCCATGCCAAACTTCTCTGCTGCTTTAACCTGTTCTGTTCCGCTCTTCTTATTGTGTTTTAGGAAAACATCTTCTCCCTCATTCTCTAATATAATATCATGAGCAGCCATATCAATTGCAACTCCATCAGTGCTTGCCAAAAAGCCATAATCATCTGCAATAATCTCTCCTGGATCTGATTCGCAGTCACATAGTTGAGTTATGTTTTTTAAGAATGAAATATAATATGCTTTTTTAAATCTTGATTGTGCAATAGTAGCTCCCTCTGCTAACAATGTATCAAAATAATTTACCCTTGTTTTAATTGCTGAAATTGGGCATGCATAAGCACAGTCAGAGCATCCATAGCATATTCCAAAGACTGGCTTGTCTTTTACTTTTAAAGTTCCTAATGGGCATGCTCTTTCACAAGTCCCACATTGTGTGCATTTACCAACAAATACTGGCTTTCCTCCATAATGTATATCCCCTTTTGTTTTTTTTGTCAAAGCACCCATTCCTAGATTCTTAATAGCACCACCAAAACCAGTGCAAATATGACCTTTAACATGGCTTACAACCAAGACAGCATCTGCATCAACAAGCTCCCTGCAAACCTCATATGTCAGATTCTCTCCTTTCACATTAATATGTTCATCATTTGTTTTGATCTCGCCAAGCTTGCCCCATCCTTTTTTAAGGGCAAAATTTTTGTAAGATTTAGAATTGCTTCTTGGGCTGCTGTATTTTACCAATGAATCAAATAAAAAGAATTTTATATCAAGTTCATTTAAAATATCGGTTATTGGCTTGATATCCTCTGGCTTAAAAGCTGTTTTGTTGCCTGGCTCACCAAAATGAATCTTGACTGCAATTTTATTGCAGTCTTTAAACCTATGCTTAATCTCTTCTTTTACCTTTAATAAGAATTTATCTTTATTATTTGAATGATATACATTTGCCATTATTTTACCTCATTTTAACTGGACAGACCGGGATTTGAACCCGGGGCCTCACCCTAGCCAAGGGCGCATTCTACCGGACTGAACTACCTGCCCATAGCTCAAGAGAAATAATGTTAGTTTAAAAAGATTTCCTTGTATTATCTATTTGTCCTTCCCTTCTTTGCTAAAAGTTTTTCTTCTTTTTCCAGTAAGGGTTCCACAGCATCATAACAACTCATTCCATCAAGAATCCTATTAACAACAAACAAAAGCGTTTTATTTACAGACCATAAAATATCAGCTTTATCAATTTCTTTTTCTTTTCTCTGATTAATGAAATTTTCTTTTATTTTGGATATGGATTTGTTATAATCATTGATTAATTTTTTATCATAAAAGAGTTTTGATAACTTTAATTTAATTTTTTTGATTTCTGAAGGAATCAGTCTATTCCTTATAGGAATGTCACGTTCAATAAGTTCCCTATAATCTAAGAAAAAATCTTTTGAATTAGTGTCTTCTTTCCCAATAAGCTCAGAAAAGGATCTAAAGCAATCCAGCTTCCATGAAGGAGAATGATAAACAAAGGGAACTTTTAGTTTTGATTGTGATTTCTGTATCATCTGGCTTAAAGAGTGATCTCCTGTAACAAGTGAAAATTTGTCTGTAAGGGCTACAAGCTGCATGAAATCAAAATCTGGGATAAATCCCATCTCAATAACTGAGAGATTCTTATCTTTTAATCTGCGTTCTCTCTCAGGAAGATTATAATAAGTAATGCCTCTTTTAAGGCAAGGGTATTTTAGGTTTGATTTGTTTGTATTACCAACACTAAAAATATAAAGAGGCTTATCTAAATTTTTTCTTGCAAATGATGCTATATCTAGAAAATTATATGCTTCCATATTGCTTGGGTAAAAGAGTGACCATCCTCCTTTGACCATTTTTTCAATTTCATGTGAACAAAAATAATCAATGAATTTTGATTTAGGATATTTTCTTATCATTGATATTAATGCTTTTTTTCTCAGTTCTTCTATGCTGCCTTTATGAGTTATGTTTTTATCAATCTTTGTCAAGATTGATTCAAGTGTTTCCCTTGTATAGATTCCTGCCTGCGGACCAAATGAATCATGGTCAAAAGAAAAGCCTGTTTTTATTTTTATGTGATTATTAGAATAGTCAGTCCAGGGTATCTTATCCTTGTCATATTCACTCAGCTGAATATCAACATATGTTTTGTTTACTTGTTCTTTTGTTCTTTTATCACTTACTGGGGATATGGATACAATTTTTGGGCCATCTTTATAATGTTTCAGTGACCTAAATTCTTTATTACCAATAAGTTTTATTAATTTTTCTTCTGCTTTTTCTACTTTTTCACTAATATCACCATTAAAAGATATTTGATATGGTAATTTAACTGAATCAAAATATTCCATAATGCTCAGGCTAGAAACAACATCACCAAAACCCCCAAGTTCACAGATTGATAAAAGTATATTAAAATTATTTTTATTGTTTATTATCATAAATAAATAGTCAAAATTGATTATATTTAAAACTTTTGATTTTTTAGTGATTTAGAAGTAGTTACAAGGGTTCTCATTAAAATATTAAGAAAAAATAAAGTTACTTGACAGCCAGTTTTATGTCACCATCATGCACTGTTTTTCTTCCAGAGTGCTGTGCAATCTTTACTGCTTTTGTTGAAATCTCCTCTGCAATATCTATTATAACATCAGTGAATGCATCAACTGCTTCTGCAGAAACCCTTTTTGCGCCAGCATCCATTAGTATTCTTGCGATAGGGGCCTTTGGTATTATGCTTATGTTTCTTGCCATTATGATTACCTCGTTGATTTAATGGAAAGCGTAAAACTTATCTTGTTTAAATAGCTTTCGTTTTAAACAATCTTGGTTAATTTAAAAGTTGAATAATAGGTATAAAGACTTTAGGTAAGCAAAGAATATCTTAAATTGGGTCATATTAACAATAAAGCCTCTTTTAATTATTTTAAGACTTCTCTGGTTTTCATGTACCACATGTAAAGGTCAAGCTCTGCACATGATGTATTAAGCATATCAGCAATCTTTTTGAAAATTTTTTCAATCTCAAGATAATTTTTTTTGTTTAGTGTCTTTGGTCTTTCTTTTATAAAATTCTTCTCTTTCATTATATTAAGGACGTGCCTGTCAAGGATTGCAAGATTTTTACATCCAACATTCCTTAAAAAATGACTTGCCTCCTTGTAGCCAAGGCCTTTTATGTTTTTTACAAGCCATTCCCTTGCTTTAATCTCATCCTGTTCTTTTATTAGCTTTGTTAGTTTGTCTTTTATGTCAATATGCTTTCTCGCAGAAACAATATAGCCTGCCTTGTTGTTATGAAAGCGGTGCTTGTTTTTTCTTATTGTTTTTCTTATATTATTTAAGGAATATTCGCAGAAACCTTTTGAAGTTAATTCTTTCTGAATTTTTAATGCTGTAGCAGCTTTTGAGTTTGCAGTAAGTATGCAGAAGCATAACTCAGAAAACCATTCCTTTGTATCTCTCTTTTTAAAACTCTCAAATTCCTTGAGTCTTTTGTCTACTTTTTTTCTTATTAATGATTTCCTCAGTTTTTTTATACCTTCAAGAAGCTTGTTCATTTTTAATTAAAAAAAATTAATTAACCCATAATCCATGCACATTGCATAATATTCTTGCCTTTAATCCCTCTGTATCAGCAAGGCAGAATTCT
>JAFCEA010000057.1 GCA_017609385.1 Candidatus Woesearchaeota archaeon | reverse complement strand
TAAAAGGTTATGTTATCAACATTATATGGATTAGCGCTTGCAGAGCAGTTGAATATTATGTTCTGGTCTTCTGTTGCATCATTTTCTGGTGAAATTAAGGTTGTTTCAATCCCAAATACAATAACAGTAGCATCATTGGTATTATTCTCAACAACACTATTATTGCCATAGCTTGAATTAAACAGCACATCAACTTCCCAGCTTCCTATCTGTGTGGCATTAACAGTCCAGCTGACATTCCAGCTATCTCCATAATTCAAAGCCGCAGGAGATGTTTGTGGGTTAGAAACGCCACCATTATCAAATTCATAAACTGTAATAAAAGGAGAATCAGAATGAGCTACAGCCAAATAATTATCCTCACTTGTAAAATCAACACCATAAGCAGTACCATTAGGCAACTCAGACGGGTCACTTAATTTATTTCCTATGGTTCCATTTATTTTGTTAAACTCATAAACTGTAATATAAGGAGAATTAGAATAAGATACAGCAAGATAATTATCCTCACTTGTAAAATCAACACCATAAGCAGTACCATTAGGCAACTCAGACGGGTCACTTAATTTATTTCCTATGGTTCCATTTGTCTTGTTAAACTCATAAACTGTAATAAAAGGAGAATCAGAATGAGCTACAGCCAAATAATTATCATCACTTGTAAAGCTAATCCCCCTACCTTGTTCACTAAGCAACTCAGATGGGTCACTTAATTTATTCCCTATGGTTCCATTTGTCTTGTTAAACTCATAAACTGTAATAAAAGGAGAATTAAGATGAGCTACAGCCAAGTAATTACCATTATTTGAAAAGGCAGTTCCCCTACCAACACCAGTAGGCAACTCAGATGGGTCACTTAATTTATTTCCTATGGTTCCATTTGTCTTGTTAAACTCATAAACTGTAATAAAAGGAGAATCAGAATGAGCTACAGCAAAGTAGTTATCATCATTTGAAAATTTAATCTCTCCACTATAACCAGTAGGCAACTCAGACGGGTCACTTAATTTATTTCCTATGGTTCCATTTGTCTTGTTAAACTCATAAACTGCAATATAAGGAGTACCAAAATAAGATACACCAAGATAATTATCATCACTTGTAAAATCAACACTATAAGCAGTACCATTAGGCAACTCAGACGGGTCACTTAATTTATTTCCTATGGTTCCATTTATTTTGTTAAATTCATAAACTGTAATAGAAGGAGAAGTACTATGAGCTACAGCTAAGTAATTACCATTATTTGAAAAGGCAGTTCCCATCCCACCATCTGGAAGTAAGTTAGACGGATCACTTAATTTATTTTCTATTTTACCAATTCCATCCCCTCCTTCTGTTATGTAAAAAGGAACAGCACTTTTTGTTATATTAATCCTTTCATCAGGCGTTGCCATGGTTTTATTGTATCTTGCCAAGGCATAGACATTGCCGCACTTACTGCCTGATTGACCTGTGCAGTTAATAGTTGCATTTATAGTAAATGTGCTGTATTGGTTTACATCTGTTGGGTCTTCTGGCAGGCTCATGCTGACTGAAAGAGCTCCGTAAGTGTAAACACCATAAGTCTGCATATCAGTAGAATGCCATTGATTAGCTGTATCATTAGCATGCTGTTTCCAGCCAATTGTTTTTCCAATGCAGGCAGAAGAAACAGTTTGAGTTATATTCTTCCATGTATTTGTTCCAGCAATAACTCCTTCAGAGACATTAGAAAACCCTGCATCACAGCCTGCTCCAGTGGCATTCCACTCAAAATAATAATAAGACAACCCTTTTGTGTCAGTCCATCTCACCCTGTGCTCAATATCAATTGGAGCAAATACTTCACTTGCATTGATTGAAACATCATTATCTGCTGGAGGATTATCAACAAAGTAATAAGTCAATCCCTGTGGGTCACTAGAAGCATCATTGACCTCAGATGTATAAGCTCCAGCTTCCAAGTTAGCCTGCGTTAGAACATAAATAGAATTATCAGCATCATCTGAAATAAGCCAGTGAGTGTCATTCCACACTATTCCAGTAGAGGAAGCTATATCAGCATGCAATTTTGGATAAGTTGTATCTACAGCTCCTGCTCTTGTATATGATACCACCCTGTCTTCAGTTGATGAAGTGATATAAACAAGGTCATCATCATCGTTCCAGAAACAGCCTTCTGAATCACCATCTATTTTTGATGAAGATTTATATACTAAAGCTGCAGGGTTTGCTATTGTAGTGACATAAAAATAATCATCCTTTTTGTCTGGTATAAAAAAATGAGTTTCATTTGCACAAAGCCCATAAGCATCTTCTGCGAAACCACTTATATCCCAACTATCTTCAAGAGTTCCATTCTGATATTTTTTATATATTCTGTCAGTTCCATAGTCAACATAATAAATCCAGCCGTCAACATATTCAACTCCCATTGGATAAGAAGTTCCGGAATCCCATTTGTCAAGTTCTGTTGTTAAATCTTCTGAATCAACCCTGTAGATAAGGTCATTGCCACAGGAAATCCACACACAATATTCACAGTCTGTAGGTGGGGCTGGGTCTTTCCAGAGCAAGGTAGTGTGCTTTTCCTGACCAACAGCCAAAGTTCCAGCATTAATTCCAAGAGTCACCGGTGCATTATACTGCCCAGAAACATTCTTTACCTCTACCTTATAATTTAAGTTATTGTTCCAGTCCAGCCTTATATAAGCCCCATCCGCAAGCTTGTAAAAAGAATCCTCTAAATTTGTGTAAGTATAGTCTTGAGCTTCATTCAATAAATAAGAAGTCCTGTTGATTGTGATAATGTCCCTGTAAACATCTCCACCAATATTTATGTCTGTGATTCTCCAGGCAAAACCCAAGTCATTGGTTATATCACTAGTGCCTATATTTTTTATACTCAATTGAACAGACAATTTTTCATCATTTAATTTAAGATGGTATCTAAGCCCTAACCTGACTGTTTTTGTTCCTATTGTCTTGTCTCTCCAGCCAGTTATATTAACATAAGTAAGGTTGTCTGTTTTTATGTCCCAGTTAAAAGGAAGTGCATCCATTCATTCTGGGCATCTTTATATCCTGCACAAAAAATATTCCTTGTCCAGTATTCCTGAAAATGATTGGTAAACTGTATTCCAGAAGATGCATTAAAATAATAATCATCATGAACATTCCAAATATGAACAACCTTGTTATTATCTAATAATTCATAGCCAATTCTTCCTGTTTCATAATCATAAACATAATAATTTTGAAGGGTTGAGCCATTCCATCCTGCTGAATTGTTTGCATAGAACCTCCAGCCTATTGTTTTTCCGCCACATCCAATTCCAATAGTTGATATATTATGCCCTGTGACTGAAGCACCAGAAACATCTACAAATGATGAGTTAGACCAGCCGCCAGCACAATTATTTGTTCCATTCCAGCTAAATATATAACCATCTGGAGAATTTGAAATTGTAATAGAATGATTAACGCTTTCTCCTACAAAAATTTCAGAATCATTTTCAGCTGCCCCAGAATAAGTTGGAGCAAATCCTTCCTGCTTTATAATTCTTACATCATCAACCCAGAAGTTCTCTGTTGCAGCCAAAGCTAAAGGATTATAAAATCTTACAGCAAAGCCAGGGTGGAAATAATCAGAGCTTGTGGTGCTCATTGTATAGTTTATCCACACATCATCTGTTCCTATTGCTGACAAATCAACCATATTAACCCAATTCCCAGCAGTATCATTAAAGTATAAAATTAAATCCCCAGTATCGCAGTCATCATCCTGATAAGCAAATTCAACATAAACTGCCTTAACATTGGCACCAGAAGTGTCCATTTGTTTTGAGATTAACTCGCTAGGGTCAGATTTTGTGTCTAAGTGGGCATGCCAGCTTCCTTCCTGTGATATTATATCATTGTCTCTAATCCATTCCTCCCCTGCTACTGTCCAAGTTACTGTCCAGTTTGTTGTTATGTCTGTCTCAAAGCCATCATTAAAGATAGTGGTATTGGTATAGACTGGGTCAATGATATGGTCAAATTCAAGATAAGCATTTGAGTTATCATCAAGGTTTTTAACTTTTAAGTCAAATGTGTCATGGCTGCCAGACATATCTGTTAAATAAACCTTGTAATATTTTTCATCTGTTATAATTGGAAACTCTGTTATCTTTTCACTGCTGTTGTAATAATAAACCTCTATTGTTGTGTTTAAACTTTGATTATTTCTTGCATAAACAGTTATATCCCTGTCTGAAGTTAAGTTTCTTTCAAATGTAACCCTTACATATTCATCATGATAAACAGGCTCTGACCATATATTATCTAAACTAATAACATCATCATAAATATCAGAAACAAAGCTATGGTTTTCATCCAGATGCTCTGCCTTGCTGATTTCAATAATTACCTCATAAGTCTGGCTGCTTAAAGAAGGAACTATCCATTCAAGCCTGTCTATCAAGCCATTATTATTAGTATCAATATAACTAACATCATTAACTAATTCCCTTGAATCATTAATCAGCCAGTAAAGCTTGATTAATTCCTGAGGACTTTCCCTTACCGATGTGTAAGCAAGGATATTTTCATAATGTGTATCTGAGCTTACTATTATCTGCTTTTTATAGTCATTTATCTCTGTTTCAACAGCAACAGGTGCACTTGTCTCATACTCAACAACATATTCTTTTGTTTCATTTGCCCAAAGGATGTCATCAAATTCAAGCTCCTTATCTTTGCTCTTTATAAATATTCTAAAAAACCAGTTTTCCTGCTTTAGCTTTATACTCTTCTTATCCAGCTTGGCATCCTTAATATTTACATTGGCTGCATCTTCCGGAACACTGAAACACACACTAATTGTTTTTTCTACGGTTTCATTGTTTTCCGCACTTAGCATCTTTATCCATTTAACAGGCTTATTAATCTCAGCTTTAAGCTGTGTTGGAATCTCACTGCTGGCAAATAGGCTATCAGCATCTTTTTCTTCAAATGCAAAATAGCCAGTAAATGATGGCTTGTAAAAAACTAAAACTGCAAGCATAGCTATAATTAGTATTGGGGGGATAGCAAACTTATTAATATTCTTCAGCAGATTTGCCCTGGACTTACGCTTTTCAATATCTGAAGAATATTTCCTTATCAGGGGATCATAATGAGCATTATTCTTGGATATTTCTTTAAATGCCCTGCAGAGCTCTATCTTTCTCTCTAGCTCAGCTATTTTCCCTTTCTTTTTTGTTTTATTCATTCTTTTTCTTGAATTGGTTTTTTGGCAGGCTAACATAAGCACTAATCCAAAGTCTTTTTTGAATCATTTTTTCAGCAAAAACCTCCATGCCGGAATAAATTTAATTTTAATTTTTCCTATTCTTTCTTGTTTTAGCATGTCTTTTGTAATGACTACTGCATTTGCCAAGCTGAATTTTCTGCAGAACCTGACAATATTCTTCAGGTCTTTTTTTGCAATATGCTCCCTGTACTTTACTTCAATAGGAGTGATTCTGCCCTTTTCATTCAAGACAATATCCACTTCATAATGCTGGGGGGTTCTCCAGAAAAAATGAGCATTAGTTTCTATAACAATAAGGTTTTCAATCAGTTTTGCTTCATCTACTTCATCATTTAGGAAAGGAAAAAAAGAGGTGGATGTTAGGTAAAACTTCTTCATTTTTTTCTCAGATGTAAGCATATTTTTTGAGAAGTTGTATAACTTCTTAACCAGGAAAGATTCCTCAAGGTAAAAGAAATAATTTGATATTGTTACCCTGTTTATTCCCAACTCCTGTGATAGTGATTCATAGTTTGACATAAGTCCAGGATTTGATGCAACAATCTTTAGTATTCTTATTAAGAGCTCCTCCTGATCAATGGGGAATATTTTTGGAATATCCTGATAAACTATCTTCTCAACTATTGATTTTGTGTATTTTGCTGTCTTTTCTTTGGTTTCATTTACAATTTCAATAAACTGCCTTTTTTGGTATCTTAAAAATTCATTCTTTATACTATCCTGTAAAAGGTTTGGTTTCTTTAGCAAGTCATCCCTGTTTCTGAATATTAGGAATTCCTCAAAACTTAGTGGTTCCAGAACAGATTCATAGATTCTTCCTGCCAATGACTCCTGTGTTTGCTTTTTTATGAATAAAGATGAGGAGCCACTAACAAAAAACTTTATGTTTTTGTAGTTATCATAGTAATACTTAATCTGGTTTTGCCAGTTTTTTAGTTTTTGGATTTCATCTAGAAATATGTATATCCTCTCTTTTGTTTCCAAGACAGTTTTTCCTACCCTACTTTCATAATCCTGAATAATATCTGCTATTTTTGGCTGGTTTTCATCAAAAGAATAAAATATTATGTTTTCTCTTTTGGCTCTTTTTTGGATTAAATAATCTATTAATTGTTTTAAAATAGTAGTTTTTCCTGTTCTTCTCAATCCAATTAAGGATATAATCTGTTGTGATCTTATCTCTTTAACAAGCTTGTTGAATAGTTTCCTCTTCTTTGGAAAATTGTAGAAGAAACCCTCTTTCCAATGAAAATTGTGTTTTTCTATCATTTATATTCACCTTGATTTACATATTATTTAATAATATGTTAATCATATTATTTAAATTTTTCTTTTTGTTTAACTTTTATTCATTCTTTTTCTGTTTTTTAGTTTTTTCATCCATTTCCTCTGTTATCTCTAGCTCAGCTATTTTCCCTTTGCTTTTTGTTTTTGTTATGCTCATTTTGATTTAAGCTGGATTATTTTTCTTATAATTGACTTTGCGAATTCAAACAGCTTGGATGTATTTTGAGTTTCAGTCGGGCTGGCACTTGATGAGATTGAGTCTTGAGCCTGATTTTCCAAAGGATTCAGAGGCACCTGGTCTTCAACTAAATTTGCTAAAGGATTATAGATTCTTACTATAGGCTCATCTTCTCCTGGGTCTAATAATTCAACTGAATGATTGGTTCCACTGGGATCAGTCAGGGTTGAGTTGACTTTTGCAAGATAAGTAGAATTAAGCTGTGTTCTTGTTTCAGGACCAGGTGAATCAAGCAGCATCTCAAAATACGCAATATCACCCAATGTATAAGTTGCATTTGGGTATTTATCAGCATACCTGTAGCTTAGGTTTAAGCCCTGGTACAAATAAATAAACCTTGTTTCATTTGAAAGATAGTCATTAAATTCAGCCCACCATGTGTAATTTCCTGCATACATTTTTTCATTATTACTGTCATTGCCACTCCAGGTGATATTAGCATGCCCTGTGGAATTAGTAATTGCCTCACCAAGAACTATATCAACCTCGCTGGCTATGCTTGGCATTGTAAGGTTTGCCTTGAAAGTAACTGTAACACCTGACTTACCATCACTTAGTTTAGCTACTAAACATACAGAATCTGCTTCACTGGCATTAACAGCATCCCTGTCAACAATAAATCCGTTTGCAGGGCTAACTGGTGTTGTTACTGTTGTAACAGTGATATTCCTACTGCTAGCTAACACTAGTGTGAGATTATTTACTGCCTCAACAGTCAGGTTTATGGTTTTTCCTTGTACAGTGGAGCTGTTACTCTCTCTTAC
>JAFCEA010000056.1 GCA_017609385.1 Candidatus Woesearchaeota archaeon | reverse complement strand
CCGTCAAGAGTTACACCTCTATCTGAGATTGCCTTGAACCAGTGGCCAAAGTCCCACCATGAGTTTATGATTGCATCCTCTGAGGAGTTTTCCTTTATTTTGGTTAATGCCTCATACCATGAGTCATTCATACTTGGAATCTCATTTTTTGCAGTTGCCTGTGCTGTTTTCATTGGATTAATCATCAGAAGACTTAACAAAATAAATATAACAAAACAAGAGATTACTTTATTAATCTGCATCTCTTTTGATATCCATTTTGTTGTCAAATTATAGATTACTCCTAGTGCAATTCCAAAGCCGAGGCTGAATGCAGGGACCATAATTAATATGAATCTTACACCCTTTGTGCTTGCATATGTTGTTGCAAAGAACCACATCATTATCAGGGCAGCATATTTTATGTCTATCTTGCCCTGTGAATCTTTTTTTGTCAGTGTTAATAATACCCCAATAAACGCTATAAACAAAAGGAAAGAGCCGCCTATCTGCTGTACTATCTGATTCCATGATAATGGATTTAGTTCAGCAACTGTTGTATAGACATTATACCAAAGGCTTGTTACAGCAACAGCCTTCATTCCTGCAAAGCGTATATATTCCGTGAATGCCCTTGTGAATGTGTTTAGGCCCATGAACAATGTAACAAATATCCCAGAAGACAGCAAGAATGTAACTAAAATCATTAATGTGTTTTTTATTGGCTCATACCTTAAGATAGCTAAAATATTTTTTTTAAACTCTTTTTTGTGAACTATAATCTGATATATTATATAAATGCCTGCAGTTGCTATCAAGAAATTAAATATAAATGACCATCCGCTCCATACAAAGCTAAATAATCCTATGCACAATCCGCTGAGTGCTGCAAGAAAGACTCTTTTTAAATTGTTTTTTGCCTCAAATGCCTCTAGGAAAATCCATGCAATTAATAATGGAAAGAAAACATTATATGGGTCAGTATCTGCAAAACCACCAGCTGTCCTGCTTATAAAGAAAGGGTGTATTGCCACCATCAAGGCTGCAAAAAACCCCCCGACATTGCCGCTAATTCTTTTTGCAATAAAGAATACAGGTATTACTGCAAGCGATGATATGATAATTGGAACATAAAAGCATACAGCCATAAGTGAAATATTTTCATTAAAAAGATGAACAAGTCTGTAAAGCCAAACCTCTAGAAATACATTAAGATTCCCAAATTTTTTGCCCCACCAACCACCAAACTTACTGCTGGTTTTTACAATCTCTCCTTCATCTTTGGTGTTTTTTATAACATCTTCCTCCATAAAAGGAGCCATACGATGGGTATCATAGTAATTGCCATCAATCTCAATATCTTGGGCAAACCCGTGGTCTAAATAATTTCTTGCATTCCTGTACCAGAAATAAGGGTCAATTGCCAGCAGGTATGTCTGTCCATCATTATCCTGAAGCCTTGATTTGAAATAGTTTGAGAGCTGTACTATATTTGCTTCTATCTCATTTTTTTGTGTTTTAAGAATATTATTAAACTCTTTTCTGGCAAAAAGGGGTTTTGCTGGTTTATCTGGCTGGAAATCTGTGATTTGTAATGATTATAAACACTGTTTCTTGCCCAGTCATCTGTTATTGGAAGATAAGCTGACTGCATCCTAAAATAAACACTGAACGATATGCAGATTAATATTATTATTAAAGGAATCAGAACTTTTTTGTTTTTGTTAAAGCTTTCAAATATTCCACCAACATTTATTGTATCTTCATCAGTTGTTTTATCCTTTAGTTCTTCTTTAACCTCTTTTTTCTTCTTAAAGAATCCCTTCACCTTGCTAAAATCTATAGTAATTTCATCATCTTTTTTTATATCTTCCTTAACTTCTTCTGTTTCTTCTGGCTTTTTATCTTCAGTTTCCTTATTCTCTTCAGATTGTGTAGTTTCTATTTTTTTATCTTGTTTTTCTTTAACTTCTGTTTCTTTTGACTCTGTTTTTTCATGTATTATATTTTCTTTATTCTCTTTCTTCTTTTTGAAAAGTCCCTTTACTTTGCTGAAATCTATAGTAATTTCATCATCCTTTTCTTCTTTATCCATATTAACCCCTATTAAGATAATCTTTTTTGAAAAAATATTATCTATATAAATATTGTGATTTAATCAAATTAAAAAATATATTTTAAAAAATACAACAGCCTTGGCTCTGTTAAGATAAGCTTAACCAAAAACCTTGACGGAAAATCCCTGTCATGGCTCTCTAAAATATTTTTTGTTTTTTCTTTATTGAGTAATTTAATCAGATAATTCCAGTCTTGCATAGAGAACCTGTCCATTATTTTTCTCATCTTAAGGTGCATAAGCAAATCCCTGCCAATATATTTTTTCCATTCTTTATGATAATTTTTTTTGTTTATTATTGAGTCTGCCAGTGCCCTTGCTGCAATCAGTCCCTGGATAATCCCTCCGCCAGTTGTTGCCTTTACCATTGATGCTGCATCCCCGATAAGAAAGACATTATCTTTTTGTGTTCTAAGCCTTGGATTATATATAGGTATAAGCCCTGCCTGCATGTCAATAATATCATATTTTTTGAGCCTTTTCCTGAGAAAATCATTTAAGGCCTTTTTTGGGTTTTTTCTTGTTGCAAGACCAATCCTAACAATCTCTTTTGATTCTGGAACAACCCAAGCGTATTCCTCTATAAAAGGATAGAATTCAACAACATTGGAATTATTTAATTTTACCCTTGCCTGGATGCCAATCAAAAAATCTTTTTTACCTTTTAATCCAGCAGATTTTGCAACATCTGACAACTGGCCGTCTGCACCAACAAGATAATCTACCTTAAATTCTTTTATCATGTTTGATTTTATGTTCTGGATTTTTATGATATTGTTCTTATAGCCAACGAACCTATGGTTTAAGAAAAACTTAGCTCCTACTTTTTTGGCTTTTCCCATTAAATATTGGTCAAACCTTGTCCTGTCTAATATTATATTATTATTTAGCCTTACATCAATAAACCTATTGTTTGGGGCAAAAATCCTTGCCTTATTCATCTTGTTTATAACAAAGTCTTTTTTAAGCTCAATAAGCCTTCCTAAATAAGATGTAGTTATGCCTGTGCATTGCACTGGCAGGCCAACAGTCTTGTGCTCCTCAAAAACAGAAACATCAAAATTATTTTTTGCAAGAAGATAAGCTAAATAGTTTCCTACTGGTCCAGCGCCGATTATTGATATTTCAGTCATTTTAATTAAGGTTATATAACATTCAACTATAATAAACTAATTATTCATTTAGTATCTATTTTATAATAGTAAAAAACCAAAAGGTTTATATATTTGTCTTATATCTTATAAAAAATAGTTGGGGGTAGTTAAATGAAAAGCTATAAGCCATTAGATAATCTGGTTAATAATGTTGAAAATTATATTCAAAATAATTCTGAGAAAATATGGAAAGGAGCAAAATATCTGGTAATATTTCCTACTGTTTTGGCACTAGGTTTAAATGTATTACCAAAATTCCAAAAGCCTATTAACAAAATTATACCAACAACTAACACTAATATTTCTGAGGCTTATGCAGCTGAGACAAAAACAAACGTTCTTGATTACTTTCATAATGCATTAAAGTCAAGAGATGAAAAAATAGCTGAAAATCAAATATTGCGTGAACAAAAAACTTTAGAGGATTATGTTTCAAAAAGACTTAATCTTATCAATAACAAGTTTGAAATAATTGATTTAAAGGAGTCCAAAAGAATTCCAGTAGAATACAATCTTTATGGAGTTCCAAGAGAAAGCCTTGATGATAAACTGCTGGAGGAAATAAATCTGTCTCCCGATATGAAATTAAGTGTTAAGGAACTAATTGTTCAAAATAAAAAGGCATTTGTTTATAATGTGATTGATTCAGATGAGCCAAACGACGGCAATATCACAAAATATCTTCTTCTTAATGGAAGAACAAAGGCATTATTTGACAAAAAAAATAAAGATGATTCTTATACCATTAACATAGTTAAATCAAAACTTGAAAATGATAAGATAGCACCTGTTATGTCAGATTTGATATTAACATCGTCACTTAAGAAAAATTATAACCTTTACAGGGTAAGTGATGGTGAAACTACTTTTGGATTTGTGCTTGCACATAAAAAGCTGGCAATAGAGGAAGTTCTTAAGGAATATAAATTACTTAATGGCGCTATTCTTGGCTCTCCCTTTAAGCCTGAAAAAATAGGACCAATACAAGACCCCGAACCCGAGCCTGAACCCGAACCCGAGCCTGAACCAGAGCCAGAACCAGAAGAAGAACCAGAAGAAGAGCACGAAGAAGAACCAACAGGAAGTCCAGGTATAATAACAACAACTCCCGTACTTGATACAACTCCTCCTGCTACAGGTGGACCAGGAATTGTGGTTACAGATCCAGTACTAACTCCATAATATTCAATACTCCAGAGGTAAATAAAAATGAATGCAAAAAAAATACTTTTTAATACAATTTTTTTCATATCAATAATAGCTTTTGCTGCAGTAGCTTATGCTCAGGGAAATACGTATAATTTATACTCTTTAGAGCAAGGAACAAATAATCCTTTGTCACAAGTGGATGCATCATTCTTTATGTGTAATAATGTTGATAATATTTGTAATGAAATTAATGTTGCTTATGGGCAGCAGGATTTCAATTCCGGGAGTGGAAACTTAATTACATTTGAAGCAGCTGGTACATCATCTCCAGCAAATTATTCTTTTTATTTTTATAAAGATGGGTATATACCTATGAAAGGAAGGATATTGGGAGATTGGGGTTATGGATGCACAGTTGACCATAATGTATTTTTCACAAAGAAGGCTTCATGTAAGGCACCAATTGTTGGATTTGATTTTTATAATGCTGTTTATCAAAATGAACCAATACAATTTAATATATCCGCACAACTAGATGCAGAGACTGCAAGTGCATTTGTATTTACCAATACTCCTCCTTACTATAGGCCAGATGAGTTCTTTAATTCAAAAAGATATCTTTTTGAGGCTACAACTCTTGTTGAGATTAGGATTTATGATAATAATAGTAACATTATATATTATGATAATCAGACAAAAGATATCTATGCTGAGGAAACAGAATTATTTCAGTTCACATGGGTTCCTACACAGTATGGGGAAAATTTTAAGGTTGTTGTAACTGCAAGTGTAGTTGATAATCAATGTTCAAGTTATGTTCCAGTAAATGCTCAAGAGATTTTTGATATTCTTCCAGAAAGACCAAGGAACACTTGTTATACTTTATTGAGAGACTTAGAATATTATCCTGCACATCCTATTGTAGAGGAAACAATTGATGTAAATGTTGATAGGCTTTCAAATTATGCAGATGGAAACAGTGTAAAAACACCAGTGGGTACACTTCTTAATATTATTGTTAGGAAAGGAAAAAGCAATCCAAGCGGGGATATTGTTGCTAGTCAAACTTATGACTTATCAGCTACTGCAAGTGAAAGTACATTTGAAACAACACTTTATGATTTTGTTGTGACAAGCGTAGATGGACCTGGGTGGTATACAATTTATGTTAATGGTTCATCCAACAGTATATTGTGTGATGGAAATGATATTACATCTGAATTAAGTACTGAAATTTATATTGCACCAATCCCTACACATACTTATACTATATATGTTAGAGATGGGCAATGGCCTAATAATTTTTTGCAAGGGGTTCTTGTTAACTTTGAAGGAGCTTCTTCACAGTATACAAATGCCCAAGGGTATGCACAATTTATAGACTTACAGCCAGATATATATTCTTATAATTTAAGCATATCAGGTTATTTAGATTATTTTGGGCAAGTATCAATAACAAATGCAGACAAGACAGAAACAGTTTACATGGAGAGAACACAGTGTTATGATAATATAGATAATGATGGGGATGGTTATATAGATTATCCTGATGATTTAGGTTGTGATAGTATAGATGATAATGATGAGAGTGATGGTATTGTAATATGTAATTCAAATTCTGAATGTGGAACAGCTAGTTCAATAAATTATTGTAATGGTAATAATTATATGACAACTACAACCACACCAACTT
>JAFCEA010000055.1 GCA_017609385.1 Candidatus Woesearchaeota archaeon | reverse complement strand
GTTGAAGAAACAGCTATTGATTCGCCGTATTTGTCAAACTTTGGGCGTCCAGCACGTCCAGACTGCTGTAAATATTCTAAAACAGGAATCCATGCCATTCCAAAATGCCCTCCATATCTTTTCAAATCCTTTATTATAACCCTAAAAGCTGGAAGGTCAACACCTAAGGCCAGAGTAGGAGTAGAGCATATTATCTTTATTATGCCCTGTCTGAAAGAATCCTCAATTAATTCTCTTTGCTTTGCAACAAGCCCAGCGTGATGAAATGCAATTCCTTTTTTTATGCATCTTGAGAGCCTTTCGCACTGCCTTGTAGGCCTTGAAAGCGCTTTCAATATCTCCTCAGAAAGCTCTTCAAGCTCTTTATCTTGCTTTTTTATCTGCTTTGAAATGTCTTCTGCAGCCTTTTCTGCTGACCTTTTTGTATTTACAAAAACAAGGGCCTGCTTATCTCTTTTGATTGTGTCAATGGCCAGATTAATTGCATGGCTGTCAGTAGGCCTTAATATTTCAACTGTTTTCATACAAACAAAGAATAAGTTTTTCTTTAAAAGGTTTGTTAAAGAATGGGCCCACGGAGATTTGAACTCCGGACCACTCGATTTCTTTCACTGACCAGGATGTTCCTGAGGCCAGCATATCAGTCGAGCACTCTATTGCCTAAATTATGCTTTCGCAAAAATTTTCCAGGCTAAGCTATGGGCCCAAAGCGCCTCTGACCAGACTCGAACTGGTGACCTTGCGGTTAACAGCCGCACGCTCTACCTGCTAAGCTACAGAGGCATATCTGAATGGGTTTTTATATTATTTATATAGTTTTCGTTGGTATTACAGAATATACATACAAGTAAAGAAAAATATATAAACCATTAATTCAATTAAAAATTTGATGACAAAAGAATGTTTGGATTCAAAACTAAATGAAGATTTCCTTAAAATAAAAAAAGAAGATGTAATCAATTCTCTTAAAAGATTAAAAGAAAGTGTTGAAAAAGTGAAATTAAGGTATGATATTGGGCGTATTGGCTATCCTAATATGTGGGAATATTTAGTATATTTAAAGAGTCTTAAAGGTGTCAAATTTTTCCAAAAAGTAAAAACTTTCTTTAAAAGCAGTCTTCATAGTTCAAACAATTTGGTAGATGTGCCCATTGATAAAGCCATCAAATACATAGACCTTCATTTTGATGAATCAGTTGGTTCTCACAAAGTTTTGAAAAAAGATAATAAATATTATCACTGGATTTTTTTGAAAAATTATGATGGTAAAGCAATAGTTGACAGAATGATAATAAATTATGTAACTAATTAAAGAATTATCTATTTCTTTCAAGATGCTTAGTGCAGTTCATTAAATGCACAACATGATTCTTATCTTCTTTTATTTCAAAAATGCTTATTGAGGTATTATGCTGGCTCTCAATTTTATCCATATCCTTAGCTGATTTATTAAGAATTACACTAATAATGGCTTTATTGATTCCATTATGCCCTACAAAAAGCACGGTCTTGTCAGGATATTTATTATACACCTTATCTAATAATTTTTTAGCTCTCTTTTGCATACTGGCTGCACTTTCAACATCATCTGGGCGGTAATCAAAATCAATATCTTTGCTGCATTTTCCAGTTAAAGTCCCAAGATCAGTCTCTCTTAACTCCTGAACAAAATTAATTGATATCTTCTTGTGGTATCTTGCAATCTCTTTTGCAGTGTCAGTAGCACGAGTCAAATCACTTGAGTATATTGCATCAATCTTCTCATGTTTTAATCTCAAAGCAAGCTTTTTTGCCTGCTCAATACCCAGCTTAGACAAATGTCCAGGAAGATGGCCCTGCATAATTCTCTTTTGGTTTTCAATTGTTTCCCCATGCCTTGTTAAGATGAGTTTCATATCAGCCCCTATTCTTCTGTTAGTTCTATGTTTAATGATTTTAAGATGTCTTTTATTCTCTTATAAATATCATCTGTTGTGATTTTGCTTATTTCATGCTCAGTATTTTGTACTTCCTTGTTTATATAGGAAAGGTGCTGCTGCTTTTTTTCTATTTTCTTATTTAACTCCTCAATCCCGGACCATAAAGTATTTTTTTCAATTGCAGCTGAAAGTTCCTGAATATTGTCTTTTTGTGCTTTTATTTTTGTCTGTATACTCTTTACAAATTCTGGGTTAATTTCATTTAATATCTCTAGATTCTTTTTTCTGACATTCTCTTTAAGAACAATATTTCCCTCTTTAATGCTCTTAACAAGACCAGCAAAAACATTATTTAATTTTTCAGTTTTAAGCTCAGCCATTGCTTTAAAAGGGTCAGAAATAATCATTTCTATGCTCTTTTCATCAAAAGATATTTTGGCATATTTCCTAAGTGCTCTTGACAAGGGAGCAAGCTTGTAGTAAATTTCATCAGAAAATCTTTTCTGCTCATCCTTTGCTATCTTTAATTTATCATTAAGTTTTGACAGCTCATTAAACTCTGGCGATTCCTTGATTTTTTTTATTTCATGTTTCAGAATTGAAATATTTTTTTCCCCTTCATCAAGATCTTTTTCAAGCTCTTTTTTCTTGTTTTCAAGCTCTTTTTTCTTTTGTTTTTTATTCCTTATCTTATCAAGCAGATTAAGAATTTCCTGGAATTTATGGGCATCTGATTTTTTCAAGCTGTCCTTAAATTGCTGTATTGAATCACTTATTTCCTTTATGCTGGAGGCAATCTTGTGTGATTCATTTGCAAAGAATTCCTGCAAAATATAATATGGTTTTTGAGTTGTTTTGTTATATTCATCAAATATCCCAGTTATTTTTGAAACCTTATCAATTATCTTGCTAGAATCAGTTAATGTCTTGATTTCACTTAAAATTTCCCTTATTTTGCCTGTGAAATGCATTGTTTTGTGTATGTAAGCCTTTCTGTTTCCCTCCATTATTGTTATTGCCCTTGGAGGGATGTTTTTATTCTGAAGCTCAGCTTTCTCAAGCTCATTGCATCTTTGCTTTATTGTTTCTGAAAGTTCACTAATTCTGTCTGAGAATTCCCTGAATAGGTGCTCTATACTCTCCTTCTCAAGCTGTTTTTTGATGTAGTCCTCTAGCTCACTTTTCTTCAGCTGTTTTAATTCTTTTTTTTCACCAAATAATCGAGCAAAAAATTTTATCATATACATTAAAGAATAGTTGTTTTATTTATGTTTTTCTATAAACAATCCTTTATTTATTTTAAAATAGTAACAATAGACAAAATTTATATACTTAATATAATTATTTGACTGTATGGGCTTGGAAAAAATAACAGATGAATTACATAATGGGGTACATGGTAAAACAAGAAGAACAAACAATTTCTTTAATTACATAACAAATGTTATGTGCAAGCCACGTCGATTTCCTATAATAGGTAATCTATCTACAAAAATCTTTTTAGGAACGATTATTTTAATTATATACTCCCTTTTGTCTTATGCTCTTCCAGAGGGGATAAAAAAATACAAAGAATTAAACAATTACATAGAAAACAGAGAATCTCTAACAAACTATGTAATCCATCTTAATAAGGTAAGATTAGAACGTAAAAAAGGAAAAATAACCCTTCCAGGTGGCTCAGGATATCTTATTTTTCATCCAAATGGGGAAGTGATTTTTTATAGAATATATGATAAAGAAGACAAACTAACCATTGTAGGTAAACATCAATTCATTGATAATGGGCCTGATGGCATTGTAGATCAAATAAAAGAATTTGGTGTTAGTGGAAGAAAGGATTACTTTAGGGGAGATCCTGGTACCGAAGACAAATTTAATAATGCAGATAACACTTTAAGAAATATAAAATTTGAATTAAATATAAAAAATTATGATTCTGTTAAAAAATAGATTTCCTTAATAATGCGCATTATTAAGGAAACTTAAAATATGTTGTTTTATTTATGTTTTTCTATAAAATTAAGAAAAAGAAAATGGTGTACGAGCTTAGAATTGAACTTCTCCGAAGATCCATTCACTCAATAATATTGCTATTACTTATTCTAAGTTGCTCCACCAAATGCCATAAAGTAAAACAACTATTTAAGCCTTTCGCAAGACTTTAAATCTCTTTTAGGCCATCTTTTGTAAGGGCAACAAGCCTTACTCCAAGGCCTAATTTTAAAACCGCAGATAGAATAGCCATATGCTCCTTGCCTGTTCCAGAGACAAGATTTAAGGCAACCTCTGTTCCAACTATCTTGTCTTTCAGCTGTTTTTTAATGTCTTCAACAAGCTCTAACAATGGCTTGTTTGAATCAACAATAATAAGTTCAATTTTTTTCCCTGACTTAAACTTCTCTTTGCCGAACTCATTTGTGATAAGAAATATGTTTTCCCATTCGCAACCTGAAATAACCTCCTTTACATGAGTCCATGTTCCCTTTCCAGTGCTTAGGCATGCTACTAAATCTGTCATAAATCAAAAGAAAGCATAATTGTTTAAATATTTTTGCACAACTTTTTTAAATAAGCTAATTTTAACTTTAAAATATGATACTAAACACTCAGGAAATAGTTGATTTAGTAATAATGACCCTGGCAATTGCATTTATATTAAAGGATTTTATAAGAAT
>JAFCEA010000054.1 GCA_017609385.1 Candidatus Woesearchaeota archaeon | reverse complement strand
GTTTTATATGGCCAAGAAGAAAAAAACACCCGACTGTTGTAAAGGATGTGCCAAGTGGAAGCTTTTTGGCAATAAGTGCTGGGTGTATTGGGAAGGCAAAAAACATTGCACAATGCACTCTGAAAAAGAGTAATTTTAATAAACTTTATAAATAAAACCTTTCTCTTTTGTTTTGTGGGCCTATAGCCTAGTCTGGTAATAGGTTAATCTATTGGGCAAATAAGGCGACAGCCTTCTATTGAACGAAGTTCAATCTTTTTGAACAATGTTCAAAAGTAAGCTGTAGATCGGGGGTTCGAACAAATGGTTACGCGCATTTGATACGCAAAGAGCGACATTCAATTGTCTTACAATTGAAGTCCCTCACGCTCACTTCGTTCGCAATCAGGTCGGAAGTCCCCCTAGGCCCGCTATGCAGAGGTAGCCAAGCGGCTAAGGCGAGCGGCTGCAACCCGCTTATTCCAGGGTTCGAGTCCCTGCCTCTGCTTTTTTAATAAAAAAGGAGTTCTAATGGCATTGAAAAAAATCCTTATAAGGAAAGAGAAAAGAGAATTCATAGAGGATCTTAAAAAAGAGGTAAGAATATCAAAGAAAAGAATGTATTATGTTGAGGATTTGGAAAAGGATTTTCATACAAATGAGGGAATAATCCCCAAAAGCGAACTAAGAAAAAAAGACGGAAGCATAATAAAGACAAAACAGGGAAAGGAATTAATCATGTTCTCACCAGGGTTTATTGATAATTACAAAAGAATCAAAAGAAAAGCACAGATAGTATTGTTAAAGGACATTGGATTAATAATCGCAGAAACAGGAATTAACAACAAAAGCATTGTTGTTGATGCCGGCTCTGGCTCAGGAGCATTGTCATGCTTTCTTGCAAACTATGTTAAGAAAATATACACTTATGAAATAAGAGATGATTTTATTGATATTGTAAGGGAAAATATAAAGATGCTTGGCTTGAAAAACATAGTAATAAAGAAAAAAGACATTTACAAGGAAATTGATGAAAAAAATATTGACTTAATAACACTAGATCTGCCAGAGCCATGGAAAGTTATTAAGCATGCTGAAAATGCCCTAAAGATTGGCGGCTTTCTTGTTTCATATTCAACTTCTATTCCACAGACAGCAGATTTTGTCAATGAAGTAAGAAAAAGCCATAAATTTCTATTCCTGAAAACATCTGAGCTTATTGACCGGGAATGGAAAATTGATGGAAGAAGAATAAGGCCAAAATCAGATGGAATAGGCTTCTCAGGATTCATTACATTTGCAAGAAGAATCAAATAATATCTTTTGTTACAACTTCTCCTGGCAGTGTTCCAAGGCCAGGCCAGATCTTCCTTCCAGGATAAATCAATGTTCCAATGCCTGTGTTTACATTGTCGCCGATAAAAGAGCCAAGCTTTCTTCTCTTTGAATCAACCTTTTTCCCATTAACAATAGTTATGTTATCCTTTGCATCATGCCTGTAGTCAGCTGTTATTGTTCCTGCGCCTATGTTAGCATTTTCTCCAATCACAGAATGGCCTATATAGCAGTTATGCTTTGCCTTTACTTTATCCATTAAAACAGAATCAATAATCTCTGCCCTTGTCATTACCTCATCCATTATTATTGTATCTTTCCTAATAAATGCATTTGGTCCTATTTCACAATCATTTCCAATATAAACCGGCCCTTCAATATATGTCCCTGATTTTATTAAACTGCCCTTACCAATAAAAACCATGCCTTTTATTGTAACATTTGGCTCTATCTTGCCGTTTATTTTTCTTTTTTTAATCCTATTAACCATAAAAACATTTGCCTCAAGATAGTTCCATGGATATGTTATAGGAATCCAGTAATCCTTTACTTTTTCACAACTAACTTTTTCTTTTTTTGCAAGCTCATTTATAGCAGATGGAATCTCATACTCTCCCCTGGCTGTCTTTTTTATCTTCTTTAAGATTCCAAATATTTTATCATCAAGAATGTAAAGACCAGTATTTGCAAGATTTGATTTTGGCTTTTCTGATTTCTCAATGATTTCCTTGAAAAAACCATCCTTGCAGTAAATTATTCCAAACCTTTCAGGGTCTTTAACCTCTTCTCCAAGAACACAATATTTATGCCTTAAACAGTTTCCTATATCTTTCCTGGAAAAAAGGTCATCACCATTCATCAAAATAAACCTATTTTTGACAAATTTCTCTGCCTGCATTAATGCATGCCCTGTTCCAAGCTGCTCTTTCTGCTCAACATATTTAATTTTAATTCCTAAATAACTCTTTTTAATTTTCTCACTAATCATCTCTTTTTTATAACCTACAATAATAATAGCCTCATCAACCAAGCCCTTTAACTGCTCAAGGTTATGCTCAAGAATTGTTTTATTAACTATCTTCAGCAATGGCTTTGGCTTTGTAATAGTAAGTGGATAACACCTTATTCCCTTTCCTGCAGCCATTATTACAACTTGCATTTTAACCAGTCTGTTTTTTTATTTCATCAGCTATTTCTTTAGTGTATTTTCTTATCTCTTTTTCATTGATTCCTTCGACCATTATTCTTGCAATGTTCTGTGTTCCTGAATACCTGACAATAATGCGGCCATTATTCTTTAATTTTTTCTTTGCTTTATTAATCTTTTCCATTACCTTTGGCATTTTTTCAAAATCAATCTTTTTCTTAACATTAACATTAACCATAAGCTGGGGAAGTTTTTTCATGCACCTTGCAAGCTCTGACAGTTTTTTCCCTGTTTTTTTCATAATCCTTAAAACCTGTAAAGCTGAAATTGTTCCATCACCTGTTGTTGTATAATCCAAAAATATAATATGGCCTGACTGCTCACCGCCAAGATTATAGTTATATTTCCTCATCTCTTCAACAACATATCTGTCACCATTTCTTACTCTTACTACATTCCCATTTGCATTTTTAATAGCCTTGTCAAGCCCAAGGTTGCTGTAATCTGTTACAACTATTGTATTGTTTTTTAACTTTTTATCTCTTATCAAGTTAAGAGCGCATAGAGCCATTATCTGGTCTCCATCGATTTCATTTGCATTCTCATCAACCATAATAACCCTGTCAGCATCTCCATCAAGTGCTATTCCAATATCTGCATTATATTGTATAACAAATTTTTTCATCTGCTCTGGATAAAGCGCGCCGCATTCATCATTTATATTAAGACCATTTGGATTGTTATTTATTGTAATGACCTGGGCTCCAAGCTCTTCAAATATCAAAGGGCTTACCTTGTATGCAGCGCCGTTTGCGCAGTCAAGAACTATCTTCAATCCCTTTAAAGATAGATTGTCAATGGAATTTTTTGCAAATTCTATGTATCTGCCTTGAGCATCATCTATTCTTTTTGCCCTTCCAAGAAGCTCCCCTGTTATATGCTCTACTTTTATCTCTGAAAAAGCTAATTCTTCTATCTTTTTTTCTGTTTCATCTGAAAGCTTAAATCCATCCTTGTCAAAGAGTTTTATCCCATTGTCATCTGCTGGATTATGGGATGCAGATATAACAATTCCAGCATCAGCACCAAAGGATTTTGTAAGGTGGGATATTGCAGGTGTAGGCATTGGCCCAACTAACAAAACATCAACACCCATTGACAATATTCCGGATGTCAGGGCGTTCTCTATCATATAGCATGATATTCTGGTGTCTTTTCCAATAACTATTTTATGCCTCTTTTTTCCATTCATAAAAACAGCTGCTGATGCTTTTCCTAATTTTAAAGCTGTCTCTGCATTCATTGGGTAAATATTTGCTTTACCCCTTACTCCATCTGTTCCAAAAAGTTTTTTCATTATACCACCTATTTTACTGTTACTGATTTTGCAAGATTTCTTGGCTTGTCAGGATCACAACCTCTTTTTATGGCAAGATAATATGCAAGGATTTGTATTGGAATAATGCTTAATATTGGTTCCATATTCTCAAGCATGGGTATCTTTATGAAATAATCATATACCTCGCTCTTTTCAGAGTTAAACCCAATTATAAATCCTCCTCTTGCTTTTATTTCCAGTGCATTATTTAAAATATCCTTTTTTGTTTCATTTGTTGAGATTACTATTACAGGAACATTTTTTTCAATTAATGCAAGTGTTCCATGCTTTAGTTCGCCGCCTGCCAAGCCTTCTGCATGGATGTAAGAGACCTCTTTTATCTTTAATGCACCCTCTAATGCAGTCGGAAGCCCAAGGCTTCTTCCAATCAGGAATATGTCTTTCCTGTGCTTCAGCATATCTGCCAGATTTTCTAACTTATTAAGGTTTTTGGATATTATCTCATTAACATAACCAGCTGCTTTTTTTATTAATCCTATTCCCTTTTCAAACTCATCTATTGAAGCATATGCTAATAATGATAATATTGCAAGCTGGGATGTATAGCTCTTTGTTGATAGAACACTTACCTCCTGGCCAGCATTCATCATTATAACCTCATCAGAGAGCTTTGTAAGGCTTGATCCAGGAACATTAACTATAGAGACTATCCTTGAATGCTTTTCCTTTGCAGCCCTGATAGCATCTAGCACATCAGCTGTTTCTCCTGACTGTGAAACAGCCAGCAATTACTAATGTATTTTCTGTCAGGAAGTGCCTGTAGTTTCTGAACTCTGATGCAAGAACAACATTAATGTGCTTTTTAGCTATTTTTGAAAATAAATAAGATGCTGACAGGCATGCATGAGAGCTTGTTCCGCAGGCAACAAAAAACACACCAAATGCCTTTTCAATCTGGTTGGCAATATCCTTAATAAACCCGGGATCCTGGTCAATTGCACGCACTATTGACTCTTCCTGCTCATTTATTTCTTTTATTATATAATGCCTGAATTTGCCTTTTTTTGATTCTTTAAAATCTAAATTTATTGTTTCTGGCTCTTTTTTTATTTCTTTATTATCCATAAAATTAATTATTTTTATTTTGTCGTTTATTATAACCATCTCATTGTCATCCAGGCTTATTACTTTGTTTGTATGCTCTAAAAATGCAGGAATATCAGAGGATATGAAAAATCCATCTTTGTTTATGCCAAGAACCAGTGGGCTCATTCTTCTTGCTGCAACAATATTCTCAGAATCCTTGTTTATTGCAACAATTGCAAAGCTTCCCTCCAGCTTTTTCAGTGTTTTCTTTACAGCTTCCTCAAAGCCTGAGTTTTTCATGTTTTCCTGGATTAAATTAGGTATAACCTCTGTGTCTGTCTGGCTTATGAATTTATAGCCATTTTTTATCAGAAATTCTTTTAATTCTTCATAATTTTCTATTATCCCGTTATGGATAACAGCAATTTTCTTATTGTTTGAAATATGTGGATGGGCATTTGCTTCTGTAACACTGCCATGGGTTGCCCATCTTGTGTGGCCAACTGCAAGATGGCTCTTATTTGACAGCTTTTCCTTGAAATCCTCTATTCTTCCAACTCTTTTTATTATATTTATTTCTGAATCTTGCTTAAAGGCCATTCCCCATGAATCATAGCCA
>JAFCEA010000053.1 GCA_017609385.1 Candidatus Woesearchaeota archaeon | reverse complement strand
CCATGGTGTTGAGCTGGATTACAAGATTGGCACAATGATAGAGATACCTAGGGCATGCATAATAGCTGACCAGATTGCTCATGAAGCAGAGTTTTTCTCTTTTGGAACAAATGACTTAACGCAGATGACATTTGGCTTCAGCAGGGATGATGTTGGAAAGTTTGTTCCAGAATATATTGAAAAAGGAATTCTTGAGAAAGACCCATTTCAAGTATTGGATCAAGAGGGTGTTGGAAACCTTGTTAAAATGGGTGTTGAGAAAGGACGCAAAGCAAGAAAAGAGCTTAAGATTGGCATCTGTGGAGAGCACGGCGGTGAGCCAAACTCTGTTGAATTCTGCTATAAGATCGGCCTTAATTATGTAAGCTGCTCGCCATACAGAGTCCCAATTGCAAGATTAGCAGCTGCACATGCAAAGCTTAAGGAGAAATAATTTTTTATTTTTTAAGATATTTTTTCTATTTCACCAAACTTTCTTAGATTTAGAAATATAGGTCTTCGGTAAGAAAACTTATTTATTATTTCTTTAAATATACCATCAGTATTATCAACCCAATTAGAAGAAGAAACATCAGTAATAGCATGATCCAAAGTAATAACTTGGTCTTTTTTCTTATAGCTTTCTAGTCGATTTGAAGGGCAAGTACCCCTTACGTTAATCTTAATTAAGCCATTTTCCCTGGATAATTCTACCCAATCCCTTTTGTAATTCTCATCTCCTTTTAAAATATGTTCAATTACACTTTCTATTATTTTTTCATCCCCCCTTTTATCTCGCTGTTCATATCCAATTACAAAATCTGATATATTAAGGTTATAAAATTTTTTTTGTATTTCTTCGCTTTTGTTAAAGAATATATGTGCATCCTTAATCTTTATTGGATTGTAATACCTCAGAAGGTCCGATAATCTTATTACTATTCCCTTTCCCTTATTCAGAAGAGTAACCTGATCAAAACCTTTTAATAAAGGAGATTCTGTAAAAATTATTTTTTTCCTTAATCTAACTGTGCCAAAACCAATGTAATATTCTTTTCCTGGGTAGTTTTCAACATCTTTTCTAATGTTGTATTTGTTGCCTTCTGCAATGAATGTAAAAATAGCATGATTATTAGAATAATCAACTCCTCTTTTTTCCATTGTTTAAATTAAATATTTGATTTATTTAAAGTTTTCTATTTTAGAGGAGTAAATTAGTTTTATAATATTAAATAGAATAATTATTTTCTCTCTTCTTCTGGCTTCATCATGGGGAATAAAATAACCTCTCTTACAGTTGGCTGGTTTGTCAATATTGCCAATAGTCTGTCAATGCCCAAGCCAAAGCCAGCTGTTGGAGGCATTCCTATTTCTAAAGCTTCGATAAAATCCTCGTCCATCATCTGGGCTTCTTCATCTCCTTCTGCTCTTAGCCTCATCTGCTCTTCAAATCTTTTTCTTTGATCAATTGGGTCATTTAACTCTGTAAAGGCATTTACAATCTCTGAGCCTGCAACCAATAGCTGAAATCTCTGGGTAAGCTTGGGGTTGTCTTTGTGTTTTTTTGCAAGAGGGGAAATATCAATTGGATGATTTATTAAAAAGCATGGCTGGATTAGCTTTGCTCTTACATACTGCTTATATAATTGGTCCATTATGCGGCCTCTGCCTAAATTTTCGTCAATATCTATTTTAAGGCCTTTTTTCCTTATTGCTGATATTAGTTTTTCTTTAGTGTCTTCTTTATTTAAATTAATGCCTGTTTCCTTTTTCATTATTTCTGTGTAATCTATTTTTTTCCATTTTTTGCTGAAATCAATTGTTTTTTTGTTATAGTTGATTTTAAGTGTGTTGAATGTCTGCTTTATTACTGTTTGTAGGAATCTTTCAGTGAAATCCATTAGCTCATTATAATCCATGTAAGCAACATAAAACTCAAGTGATGTAAATTCCTGCAGGTGTTGTGTTGACAAGCCCTCATTCCTGAAAACCTTTCCAATCTCATAAACCCTTTCATAGCCGCCCACAATAAGCCTCTTAAGATGAAGCTCTAATGAAATCCTCAAATACATATTCATATCAAGTGTGTTGTGGTGAGTTATGAATGGTTTTGCATCAGCTCCGCCAGGAACTTTTTCCAAAACAGGTGTTTCAACTTCTAAAAATTTGTTTTCCTCAAGAAATTTCCTTAAATTGGTTATGAATTTTGCTCTTGTGATGAAAAAGTCAAAAACCTCTCTGTTTGAGATCAAGTCAATGTATCTCTTTCTGTATCTTGATTCCTGATCCTTTAAGCCGTGCCATTTTTCAGGCAATTGTGCAAGGCTTTTTGTTAATAGTTTAAATGAATCAACGTGAATGGTTATTTCTCCGGTTTTTGTCTTAAATACAGTGCCTTTTACTCCTATTATGTCCCCTATGTCTAAAAGCTTTAATTTCCTGTATTCCTCTTTTCCAATATCATCCTGCCTAAAGTATAATTGTATTTTTCCCTGTTTGTCCAATAAATTCATGAAGCAGGCTTTTCCCATAGGCCTGTTCTGCATTATCCTGCCTGCAATAGAAAATTTTTCCTTTGTGTGTTCTCCTTTCTCAAGGTCTTTGAATTTGGTTTTAATTTGATTGCTGTCTGAATCAACCTTAAACACGCTTGGGTATGGGTCTATTCCTTTCTCATAAATCCTGTCTAGTTTCTCTTTCTTGGTCTTGTTTATCATTTTATTTTTATTATGTTAAATTATTTATAAATGTTGCTAATTTAACTGAAAATCTTGCGGAATTTTTTACAAAAGCCTTATAAAAAGATTCTTTGTTTTTTTATTAATGGATAAAAAAGTAAGGATCATATTTTCACCTGAGGCAGAGTTGATCTAAGAAAAATAGAAAGATTTATATACTTAGTATATATACAGTGTATAGGTGATATATATGGTACAAGCTATGATTAACATTTCCAATAACGCAAATCAAATACTAAATATTGTGAAAGCCAGATTTAACCTCAAGGACAAGTCTGAAGCCATTGAGAAAGTTGTCTCTGATTATGGTGAAGATTTGTTAGAACCTGAATTAAGACCTGAATTTATACAGAGAATGCAGGAAATATCAAAGGAAAAGACTATAAAAATTGGTACTGTTGGCAATCTTAGAAAGAGGTATGGTCTAAAGTAAAATGTATTCTTTTGATATCAAAGACCATTTGGATAAGGCTCTCAATAAGTTAAGCAAAAAGAATTCTAAGCAGTTTGAAATTATTTTAAAGAAGATTTCAGAAGTTATACAAAATCCGCATCATTATAAAAATTTGAGAAAGCCCTTGCAACATCTTAGGAGAGTTCATATTGATAAAAGCTTTGTTCTTATTTTTTCTGTAAATAAAAAGGAAAAGAGAGTATTATTTGAGGAATTAGATCATCATGATAGAATCTACAAATAAGCATATTTGTTTTTAAAAAAACAGGAAATTTTAAATCACATCAAAGTCCTTGTATATGACTCTTCTTATCTTGTCATTGCTTACTACTATCCTTATGTAATGCTTCCCTTCGGCGCATAGTAAGGTATATAGAATTCTTAATAATTAGTTCTCTTTATTATTAATGACTGATGTGACTTTTATTTCTACAGTAAATTGAGTTTTGATTGAAAATCTTGCGGAATTTTTTACAAAGTTATTATAAAAGAATTTATTGTTTTTATTAATTAATAATGGAGCATAAATCATTTTATTTGGACACCTGTATTTGGCTGAATCTTTTTAAAAAGGAAGGAGATTCTTCAAGGGGAGTTCCTTATTGGGAAATAGCTAAAGATTTCATTGAAAAAGTGATGTTCTCAAAAAATGAGGAAATAATATATTCTGGTCTTATTCTTAAAGAACTAAAATTTAAAATATGTAATGAAAATGTATTAAAAGAAAAATTATTGTTTCTTAAAGAAGAAGATAAGTTCAGATTTGTTGAAGTTACAGAAGAAGATTATTCTTTTGCAAGAAAACTGGAATCTGAACTAAAATATGAGTTAAGTTTTTATGATTGCCTGCATATTGCAATATGCAAAAGACTGAATTTTATACTTGTAACAAGAGATAAGAATTTAATCAGAATTGCAAGAAGATACATCATAGTAGAAAAACCAGAAAATCTATTTATTTAACTGATTAATTTTATTCAGATTAAATTTTTCTTTTGATAATTTCTTTCTGATTTCTCTAACTTCTTTTACAGAGTCGCCTGTATCTGGGATTGAACCAATTTGTTTTTCCAGAACTAATTTTCGTATAGCATCTCTGATAACATCAGATTTGTTAGTATAAAATCCTTTGTTTACTAGTTTATCAATTTCTGTTATAAGCCCTTCAGGCAATCTTACTTGAGTAACAGCCATTTCCATTGTGATACTAATGTATTACATATGTACTATATAAATCTTTTGTTTTTTACTTAGAAATAATGCAATAGAAACATTTATATACAAGTTAGTATATAATTATTATTAGTTAATAATAAATTGTGATTAATATGTCAAAGACTATTCAAATATTAGAACATTCACCTACTTTGAACACTGTCTTGATGGTAGAAAACATTCTCACTAACATGGATGAAAGCGTTATAACTATTGCAGAGCTTAAAAGAAAATTACCAAAGCAAGTAAACCACAACACATTAAAAATAATTCTTGAGTATTTAGAAGAAAGCAATAAAATAGCAGTAAGCCTTAGAGGGATTACATGGATCCATAATACAAATCCAAACCTAAGGAAAGCAATTAGCAAAGGTCTTGAGCTTTAATTGAAAATCTTGCGGAATTTTTTACAAAAGTCTTATAAAAAGATTCTTTGTTCTTTTATTCATGGATGAAAAAA
>JAFCEA010000052.1 GCA_017609385.1 Candidatus Woesearchaeota archaeon | reverse complement strand
ACAATTCCCTCAACCTGACAGAGCTCAAACAAATGAGACCAATCAACTGTCTCATTTCTAAAGCACTTTCCAACTGTAAAATATTTTGCTGGCAAATCATCTTTTTTCAAAGAAGCAATTGTTCTTGCAGACAAGACAGTTGTATGGGTTCTTAATACGTTTTTCATTGCCTGCTCTGGATTCCATTTATATCTCCATCCTAAGCTGCCTGTTTTAGCACCATTTTCATGAGCATTCTTTACTTCATCAACAAACCTTTTTCCAGGAAGTTTTCCTTTTTCAGGGTTTTTAATAAAAAAAGTATCCTGCATTTCCCTTGCAGGATGATCTTGAGCAGTGAATAAAGCATCAAAGTTCCAGAACGATGTCTGCAATAATGGCCCTTGCATTTCCTTAAAGCCCATCTCAAGCCACACTTTTTTTATGTATTCAACTGCCTCATTAACAATGCATTTCCTTAAAGCCCATCTCAAGCCACACTTTTTTTATGTATTCAACTGCCTCATTAACAAAATGCCTTCTTCCGCCAGAAATTGAAGGAACATTTATCTTTATGTCATATCTCCTGAAGCTCTTGTTTTTCCATGAGCTTTCTTTTATTATCTTTGGGGTAAGCTCATCAACAATATTCCTGAATGAAAGCTTTGCCTTAATCAGCTTGTTGTAAATCTCCCTTAGTTCAACCTTTCTTTCTGTTATGATGTCTGATTTTATAATATCCTTCCTCTTTTTCAGCTCATTAAAAGCATATTTCTGCTCTTGGGTTAAGTCTTTTGATTCAAGAGGCAGCTGATTTAAGAAAAGCTCCTCAAGAGATGGCTTTTGCAATAATTTTTTTCCATTATTAGTTATCTTGATTTTCATTCCAGGCAATATTTCTATTGCTGCTTTCCTTCTTAATAGTCCTAAGCAGACATTTACCTCGTCTTTTTCAAGGCCAGCTTTTTCCTTTATCTTATCAACATGAGTTATTCCTTCAATTGCCTTAAGAAATCTTTTTTCAGGCAGGCTTTTTTCAAGATAAAGCCTTCCATTAGCGCCAAGAGTTATAACCTCCTTTAGCTCTTTTTTTATTGAAAGAACATTTTTGTTCTCAAGCCACTGTAATGCCCTCATTACTTCTATTTCCTGCATTTTTGAGGCTTTGACTAGTTGTTTTAAGCTTATGCCATCTTTAAGATAAGGAAGAATTTTTCTTTCATAGGGATGCAAGGTTTCTGCCAGCTCTTTTATTTCTCTTGGTATCTCTTCTTGACTTGTTTTCACTTCCTCTAAAAACTCTTTTTCAATTTTTTCAATATTTTTTGGCAGCTCTTTGCCTATATACCTTGATTTCTTGAGGTATTTGTCTCCATGCCTTACGGTGTGGAATAGATACCAGTATTTTTGGCCTTTTATTTTAACCTGTTTTCTGTAAACCATGTTAATTACCACTTATTTTAAATAAGCTGGTTTATTGATTTTAATTACCACATATGTTAATACTAACTGTTAATTACCACTTATTTATAAGCTTTACTGTTAATTACCACCAAAATAAGAGAATTTTGAGTTAATTACCACATTTTGCTTGCAAAGATATTTATAAGACCATTTGTTTTGATGTATAAAAAAGGGGTTAAAGTGTTTAATTTTAATATAAGTATATTGAAAAATGGGGTTAGAGGAGATTACAAAGAAAGAATGGGAGAAAGAGCCACAGAAAGGACTAAATGTATTATTGCAACTATGCAACAAAGGATTAGGTGAAATACCCTGGGAACTTTTTAATTCTGCTTCATTTGCATTAATAAATTCAAAGAGATTCTTATCTTCACAAAAATACAGATCAGAGGTTGTTAAGAATTATATAAAGGGAAGAGTTAATAAGGCTGAACAAAAGGGGAAAATTAATACAGCAAAGGCAGATTATTTATATTGCCATCTTGATAAAGAAAAAATCAGCCCTTACTTGTTTGATTTTTTTATGCAGACTGTTGGCCTTAATGCAGTTGGTTTATTGACTATGGGCCCTTATTTTGTTTATCTGCCTTTTCTTTCAGGTGAAACTGGTTTTTGGTGTTCTGTCCTTCGGGCAGGTCTGCTGGGATCAATCACAAGAACAGCCTGGACAGTTGGAAGAATATCTTATGATTGTCTAAAAAAAGAAAATGTTAGAGAAAGAATGCCATTTAAAGAAAAAATTAAATCAGTTTCTAAAAAAAGGGCTATTGCACTTTTTGTAGGAATCTGGCCTTATGTAGGAGCCTTGGCATATCCTTGCCAGATGATTCATTCAGAATACAAAACAGATAAGGAATTAGGAGATTTCCTTCTTGATGATAGTTTATATGGAATAGAGAAAAGGATACCAATAATAAGAAGAGCAAGAAAAAGTATTCTTAATAAAATATATAAAGTTCCGCTAAATACTGATGATTATGGAACAAATAAAAATAATTGGGATAAAAGAATTAAATAACAACGAGGCAGAGACTGTTAACAGGCTGGCCAAGGAATATTATGGTAAGATTCAGAGGGCTATTAAGAACATAACCTCGCTTGCAATACATGTAAAGACCTATAATATCACAGGCAAAAGAAAGCAGTATGAGATAAATGTAAAGGTTATTGCACCAACAAAAACATTTGATTCAAAGGCAGCTGAGTGGGATCTTGCAAAAGCACTCCATAAAGTCTTTGGCAAGGTTGAAAGAATGATCGAGCACAGGTTTCATGACTAGCTTGCTTGTTTAATACTGTTTATTTTTTCCCTTGATTTTATTATTGCAAAGGCAGCCATGCCACCAAGGATTGCTGTTGTAAATTGCAGGATTCCCATTGTTTTTAGGAATATTTCTGGGATTAAGTTTAATTTAAAGAAAAGCAGGGCTATCATAAATAAAAAGAATGCTTTTGCAAAGCTGCCAGATAATAAGGTTATAAAATAATTTGTTTTCTTTTTCAGGTAAAGGCCTTTAAAGAAAAGAGCAAGTATTGAGTTGCCAATCCAAATAAAAGGTATAAAATAGACTAAAAAGATTGTGAATGGCCCAAAAATCAAGCCTCTTGACAGGACTGCTATGCTTGGCATAAAAATAATGGGCAAGAGAAAATTTCTTTTCAGGTAAACACTTGAAAGTATTAATGTTGCATTAACCATTGTTCCGACTAACATCTGCGGATGGCCTATAAAAAAAGGAATAAAAAAAGCTATAAAAGAATAAGCAACTAATTCAATCAACTGCTGTTTGTATTTTGTCTCAAACAAGGTTAAATCAAAAAGTTTTGAAATGTACATATTTAATTAAAAAGTTCATTTGTTTATTAAATTTGTGTTTTATTAAAATAAGATGAAGGATAATAAAAGTTAAATGAGAAAAAATAATCTACAATCGCTTCAAAAGTCTCGTGGGACTGAAGCGAAGCGAAATGTCGCACACTTTGGGTTCTATCCTTTTGTAAAGGATAGCGGGGAAAGGATTTGAACCTTTGACCTATGGGTTATGGGCCCATCGGGCACTCCTGACTGCCCCACCCCGCTCTAAAACAGGAGAATTTGTAGTTGTTTATAAGCTTTTTGTATGATTAAATGTTGTAGTTTATTAGACATAAAAGTTTATGAAAGAATTGCTAGGTTTGAAAAAAGATAATTTTTTGTTATAAAATAAAGGCAATAAAATTCAATTATATTAGAGTACCAGATTCAAACAAACTAAAAGAATGTATCAACTCAAGAATAGAAAAATATTAATACACAAGAAATAAGAAATAAAAAAGGTTATATAAATCTAAAAAAGAACCAAAAGATTTATATATTAGTATACATATTTGGTATAATTAAGTTAAAAGAGGTTTAAATGGCAAGAGATATTCCAAAAGCAACAATCGCTGTTTTACTTGTTCTTACAATTCTGGTTTCAATAATAGGCACATGGACAGTGCTGGAATCTATCAGTGTAAAAGAAACAACCCCTGTTGAAAGAACAGTTTCAACATCAGAGGGAAATATCCTTTTAAATTTAGAGGAGCCACAAGAAATAAAAGAAGATAGTGCAAATATTAGGTTTGAAATAAAATAAGGAGGATAAAAAATGGAGGAAATATCAAATAAAACATTGGCAATTTTGCTGATTGCAGCAATAGTCATTTCATTAGGAGGAACATTAATAAGTTTAAACAGGCTTGCAAGGATAAGAATTCCAAGTATAACTGGTTTTGGGACAACAGACACAGCTGGTGTAAACCTTTCAATAACTGGTGTAACAGAGGTTAATTGGACAACAGATGATATTTATTGGGAATCAGGTACAGTTACAACCACCGTATCAAGTCCTCTTGTTTTAGAAAACATTGGAAACACAAATGTAACACTTAACATAACTTGTGGAAAAACCGCAGCTACTTTTATTGGACATGCTGATGCAGTCTATCAATGGAATGCAAGCAACAGAGAACCAGGCTCGTGCCCTGGTTTGGCAATATCAGCAGGGGCTTTTCAGACTGCTTCAACAGACCCTGTAGTGGTTTGTAACAGCACTGGCGGAGGATTCCTTGCTACTGATGGCTCAGACACAATGAATTTTGATGTAAGGGTTGTTATACCAAGCGCTGCACCATCAGGATCTAAGACATCAACATTTACTGCAACAGCTATAGAAAATTAAAAATTTGATATTTTTTCTATTTGATTTAGTTCATGATGAAAGCCCAACTAAGGAGAATAATAATACTTGCATTTTTGATTTTTCTTATTATTAGACAGGTTAATGCAGTGGGAATATATACCCCATGGGATAAAGAGTTTGATTTCAAGCCAGGGCTTGAAAAAACACTTGACTTTGCGGTTTCATCATCAAAGTATGATGTCAGGCTGTCTGTTTCTGGATACCTATCAGAGTATATAACACTTAGTAAAACTATTATAAAGTCGGACAGCACTGAAAGGGCGTTTAAGGCTATAATCAAGCTGCCAAAAGAGGTTGAAAAGCCAGGACACCACAAAGTCTGGGTTATAGCAGAGGAAATTATTGATGAATCAAAAGCAAGCAGTACTATTGGAACATCATCAAATGTTATGGTTTATATTCTTATACATATTCTTAATCCTGGAAAATATATTGATATGAGCCTTAGTGCACCAAATGTTAACCTTAATGAGCCAGTTAATTTTGCTGTTAATGTAAAAAGCTTTGGCAAGCAGGATATTGGCAGCATAAAAGCAGCAATAGAAGTTTATAGTCCAGACAACAAAAAATTAACAACGGTTTACACAGAAGAAAAATCATTAAAGTCCAATGCAGAAGAAACACTTCATGCATTATTTGACACAAAAGGCTATCTATCGGGCACATATAATGCAATTGCAAAATTAAATTATGATGGGAAAACAAAAGAAGACGAAGAAAACTTCAAGATAGGAGAACTTAATATTAAAATAATCAATTACACAAAAGAGTTTGAAAAAGATAAAATAAACAAGTTTAATGTTGAGATAGAAAGTGACTGGGGCAACAAGATGGAAAATACCTATGGTAAAATAAAAGTAAATAATGAAATTATCAAAACACCCAACATAGATTTAGGCCCCTGGGAGAAAAAAACAATAACAACATATTGGGATACAAAAAATGTTGAGATTGGCTCTTATGATGCTGAGATAACTATTTATTATGAGAGCAAAACAACAGTAGAAACCGGCAAGGTTAGTGTTGTTAAGAAAAAAGAAGTATTAGTTGAAAAGCCAGGAGCAATAACAATAAGCCTTAGCACAACAACAATATTAATATTAATCATAATTTTGCTTATTATTATAGATATTATCTGGATTACTAAAAAAGGAAGGAGCAAAAGAAAGCAAAAAGTAAGGAAGAAGTGATTACAATGAAAAAAAACCATTTTTTTATTTTATTGCTTGTTATTGCACTAATAAGCATAACAGCAACAAATCTTTTTTACTCATTCTACATAATAGCAGATGTAAGAGAATTCAATATGAGCCTTATAGTAGGAAACCGTACTGGCTTTGATGTGAATACTGAAAAATTAACCTTTGGAATGATTACACCTACAGGCAGTTCATGCACAAGATATGTTTTTGTATCAAATGAAAAGGATTATCCATTAAAGGTTTATATTAATTTTTACGGCAACTTTGCAGAATGGGTTTCTGTATCAGACAATTACTTTGTTCTCAACCCAGGCGAGGAAAAAAAGCTGTCATTCTCAGCCTCTGCCCCAAGATATGCAGCCTATGGCAACTATACTAGCAAGGCAAGATTTGTTTTTAAGAGAGTTATTTGAAGGTTCTATTAGATATTTAATTCTAACCATCTTAGTTGATAATCAACAACAAAAGGTTTATATATAAGATATGTTGATAATAAACATAGTATGTTTTTAAGTATTAACTCTAAAATAAAACAACTAAGAGAGATCTGCAAGGAAAAAGAGGTTATTGATGTAGTTCTGCTAGGGTGTAGTGGAAAAGAAAAAACAAGCAAGATTTGTTTGGTAATAATCCTTAAGGATAATAATCATACTAAAAATATTCTCCTTAAAGTAAAAGATATTTTCAATAGAAAACAAGTTAAAACAGATATTAAATTCTTGCTGGCTGATGACATGTTTAAAGACCCCCTTTACTTAAAATTGATTCAAAATGGATTCAGCATAAAGGAAAACAAGCTTATCAATAAACTACTCAATGTAGAAACCCTTATCCTATTGACATATGACCTGAAAACACTTGACCATTCTAAAAAAACCCTTTTTGGTTATGCATTAAAAGGAAGGAAAGGCCAAAAAGGCTTCTTAGATTCATTAGATGGAAGTGCTGTTGGAAGAAATAATGTGCTGATTCCAATAAACAGATTAGATGAACTAAAAGAATTTTTGAAAACATGGCAGGTTGAATATTCTATTCAAAAATTTATGAGGATAAATGAAGGGGAATAAAATAAAAAAGGAAAGAGAAAATGGCTGGAGAGAAATAAAGAGCAAAAGCCGTATGTCTAATAATATAATTGCACTGCTGACTATATTGTTTATGCTCACCTCTTTAATTTTTAATTATATTATTTATCAAAATACAACCATTCCATCTAAGATAACTGGCAAGGCGTCTGTTTCAGCAACAGTCGGTTTATGTTTAGGGGCACCCCCCCCTTCAATAAGGATTATTTACCCAAACGGAGGGGAAGTTCTAAACGGGACAATAACTATTGATTCAATAATAAGTGAGAGAGCACATGAAGAGGATATTAATGTATCTTTTAGGTATGCAAATAATATAGAAGGTATAATGAAATTTATTGGAATAGATGCAGATGATAGTGATTTATATTATAATTATAATTGGGGCACTACCTCTGCAGATGATGGAAACTGTATTTATAGGATATTTGCCCAGGCGTATAGCAACATAGGTGTCTGTGGAGGACTTGCAGGAAATGATGCTTCTAATTCTTATTTCTCAATAAACAACATTGATGTTGAGCCAACATGGAATAACTTTAAGAACAATCTAACCACAAATTTTTCAGAATTTGCAGATGATTCAAAACTTGGGGACTGGACAGTAATAGCTAATGCAACAATTGGTATTCCAGACAAAGGATTAATAAATTTCTCAGCTCAAACAATCAACTTTGATGATGCAGACCTTGATTCAAATATTAACCTATCATTTAACTATATTAGCCTTGATATATCTGCTGATGCACTGCCATGCTTAAGCAGATCAGCAATTTTAACATTATACAACCTAAGTTTGATACAGCCAAAAATCTTAGCAGACGGCGAGGATTGCTCAAGCTCTCAATGCACAATAATAGATTATTCCAATGGAAATCTTATATTTAGTGTAACAAATTTCTTATATGCATATTCTGCTGTTGAAAATGCAACCTTAACCTTGGATATATGGGACCAAACAGACGATATTATAAAATATATGAATCAGGATGTAGTATTTTTTGCTAACTTTAGTGACATTGCTTATGGTAATCCTATTAATGGAACATCAATTTATTGCAACATCAGATTTAACTTAACCGGAAATTATAATGAGCCAGTTGATATGAGCTTTAACCATAATTCATTATTGTATGAATACACTAACCATTTTAGTTCACCAGGAATATTTAATTACTTTGTTTTCTGCAATGATTCTTATTATACTCTCAAAACCATAAGCAAGACAGATAATTTCACAATAACCAACAGGGCCCCTGTTTTAATATCAATTATGCCTAATGAGACATGGAATGAAGATACAATACTTACTGGCCGTGACTTGGATGATTACTTTATAGAGCCTGACGGAGAAACATTAAGATACACAAGTACAAAAGTTCCTAATATCAATGTCACAATAGATAATGTAACACATGTTGTTACATATACCCCTCAGGCAAACTTCTATGGCAACAGGACAGTAAAGTTCTATGCCTATGATCCACATGATGCCAGAGCAGAAAGCAATATAGTTTATCTATTTGTAATAGATGTCCCAGAACTAGTTCCTACACCTCCTGCTGCTGGAGGTGGTGGAGGCGGAACAAGAGTAATCTGTGAGGAATTGTGGGAATGCAGTAAATGGGGGGGCTGCCTTCCATCGGGAATAGAGATAAGGGTATGCAAAGATCTTGCAGACTGCGGAACAGAATTCAGAAAACCATTTGAAAGCAGGGCATGTGAATATATTGGAACATGCTCTGACCTTATAAAGAACTGCCATCATGGCTTGTGTGAAGAAGGTGTAGACTGCGGTGGTCCATGCCCACCATGCCCAACCTGCTTTGATGGCATACAAAATCAAGGGGAAGAAGATATTGACTGCGGTGGTCCATGCCCACCATGCCCAACCTGCTTTGATGGCATACAAAATCAAGGGGAAGAAGATATTGACTGCGGTGGGCCATGTGCTCAATGCCCAAACTGTTTTGATGGAATAAAAAACTGCCATCATGGCTTGTGTGAAGAGGGTGTAGATTGTGGTGGCCCATGCCCTGCATGCAAGGAAATAGAAATACCTGCTGTTGTTAAAAAAGTTATAATATGGCCAACTATCCTATTGATAATACTGCTCATTTTAGCAATAATATTTGTTATGGTCAAATACCATAAGTACTATCAGCCCTTCATCGCAAGGATACTTATGAAATTCATGCCATTGATTGTGTTATTTAAGAAAAAGAAAAAGATTGTGCCAGAAGAATTAAGAGTAAGGGAATCAATATTATTAAGGTTAGACAAGCTTGAAAAGAATATTGATAAGAAAAGCACAGAAGAGCTTTCAAAGGAATTTGTATAATCAGGGATTTCCTGAGTGATTTGCTAAAGATAGATTATGAGTTTACATATGAGGAATTCTGCAAGGAAATAGAAAAACACAAAATTTCAATGCCATTAAGGATAATGCTCGTAACCTTCTTCAAGAAAGTGTCTGAAATAGGTTACAAAGGCTATAAAATGAAAAAGCCAGAGTTAAGAGAGTTGATTAATGAGGCAAGAATTATAGTAAAGCTTGGCTCAGAGGAATACTTAGAAGGGAAAACAGAAAAAGAGGAATTTAAGAAAAAAGAATTAAGAGGAAAACAAAAAATCAGAAAAGAATCCAAGTTAATGCTGGAAATATATAAGGATTTAATTAAAGCAAAAAAATCCATAAAAGAGTCAGATATTGATTCTGCTAAACTTGCTTATATTAGGATAAGGGAACTTTATGAAGAGCTGCCTGTTAATGATAAAAGAAAAATCTATAGAAAGATTGTTTGGTTATACAACAAGATAAAGGAAAAGGAGCTAGACAAGGTTAAAGTAAGTTAAACAACTAAAAATGAAAAGACTAAAAAAAGAGATAAACAAAAAGCAATTAAAGTCTATAGTACTTATGTTTCTAGTAATTAGTGTTGTGTATTCTGTTGCTCTAATAAATGAGGGGGGGATTGAGTCTTTCATCCAAGAGATTAGTATTGGGGCAGACAATCTTGCAAGCTTTTTCCTAAATCCAAGCATAACCGGCTTTGCTACAATTTTTGACGCTGGCCCTCCCTATTTTGACCCGAGCCCCCCTGATTATAATCTAACAGAGGATGTGCTTTTTGAAATTCAATTAAATGCAAGCGACCCTGATAATGATACAATTACTTTTACAGATAATTCAGATTCCCCTGAAGTGAATTGGGTTACCTTTGAAATGAATGGAACAGGATTTATTTCTTTCACACCAACAAATGATGATGTTGGTAATCATACAGTAGGTATTAGTATTGAAGATGGAACTAATGACCCTGTAACAGAAAATGTTGTTTTCAGTGTGGAAAATGTTAATGATCCTCCGCAAATAATGAATTGGACACCTGTAAGCCTGCTGACCCTGACTTGCCATATGGCGATGTTTTAACAGCTAGATGGATTGTCGATGGAATTGTTAATTCAACAACAGTTAATGAAACTAGCGGCTCTTGGAACTTTACAACAGGATTTTGCGAGCCTCGTTACAGAAACATAACTCTTGAAGTAAGCGACTTAGAAAATGAGACAGACAGCATAATATGGAATCTAAGCATAACTAATATTAATAGAAACCCTGTCTGGAACGGAACAATAAGCAATATAACATGGGAAGAAGATAATGACTTAATAAATAACATAAGCTTGGATGATTATTTCTATGACCCTGATTATAGTGAGTGTGGCGATAATCCTGGCTTTTCATCAACAGGCAACACAAATATAACAATAGCTATGGGCTCAGCAACACCCCACTATGTAAGCTTTTATCCTGGCTCAAATTGGTTTGGTGTAGAAGAGGTATTTTTCACAATAGATGATGGCTACATAACAGCAGACAGCAATAATCTAACATTGAATGTAACTAATGTCCAGGATCCGCCAGAAATAGAGTCAATACCAGACCAACAAGCATATGCCTATGTTTTATTTAGCTATCAGGT
>JAFCEA010000051.1 GCA_017609385.1 Candidatus Woesearchaeota archaeon | reverse complement strand
ATCTTAGCTTGTGTGTTTCATTATAGCTTTCTGTAACACCTACAACCCTGTTTAATGGTGTTGTGCATGCTGTTTTTGCTATTTCATCATAAAACTTACAGCCATTTATTCCATAACAGTCAGCATGACATCTTGGTTTTTCATCATCAGTTGTTTTGCTGCAGTCTGGCTTGCAGTCACTTCCAGCAGTGTATAAAACAAAATCAATAGTAATAACACCAGTAGCATCAAAATCAACCTGCTTGTTAACAGGATTAAAGCCCTGTTTTGAGGCAACAATATCATAATCACCCTCAGGAAAATCACAGATGAAATAGTTTCCGTTTCCATTAGTTGTATAACTTAAGTCTAAACCAAGAATAGTGACTTCAGCACCTTCAATTGGCTCTAAGGAAACATTTGTAACAGTGCCTTTAATACTTGGTTTGTCTATGCATGAGCCAGCAGAACATGTTTTGCAGTAACCACAATTATAACAACTAGATCTAAGAGTTTGTTCATTACCAGTTGGGCTAGAAGTGCAAGATCCTCCGCTGCAATAGTAATCCCTCTCTTCCTGGTCTTGGCATGTACATATAGTATCAGGATCAGTCAAATCACAGCAGGCATAAGAAGAGCCAGAATTATACCAGCCGTCACCTGTACAATCAGTGCAGCTAGACTTAACAGTTTGTGTATCTGTTACATCGTATGGATCACAAGAGCCGCCACTGCAGTAATGATCCCTATATTCCCGGTCTTGGCATGTGCATTTACTGTTTCCGTCACAGCAGGCATAAGAAGAGCCAACATTTTCCCATCCATCAGTGCAAGTCACACCAGCACAGGGATCAGGGGGTGGGCTAGGTGGTGGACTTCCGCCTCCGCCGCCACCGCTGCCGGAGCCAGTACATGCAGGGTCATCAGGACCAAGAGTGCAAATAGTGACACATTGATATTCATATTTAACACATTCCCATATACACACACACTTCAAACCTATGCAGGGGTCAGGGTTACAGTACCATTCTGCACAGACTTCTACTATTTCGTCATGACCACATTCATCATCACCAGTACATGCATCAGGTCCTGGACCAGGAACTGGTACACACCCGCAGCCATGGCAAACATTATGAGTACAGTCAGAAGAGCTTGTGCACCTATCAGTACAGGGGCACGCCTCAGGAGGAACAGGCATAGATTCACATGTTCCATCATGGGTGCATCCCTTACAGGAGCATCCTGATGGAGGTGGTGGTGCAGCACAGTCAGAATTACTTGTGCACATATCACTACAGGGACAATGAGTTGTGGTACGGGACACACATGCTCCTAAACTACATCCTGTACAGGTGCATGTGGATAGAGCACAGTCAGAATTACTTGTGCACCCATCACTACAGGGACACATATAACTAGGATAAGTTCTAACTGAACATGTTTCACCCCTACATGCATTACAAGAACAGTCTGCATTTACTACACTAACAATTGTTAAAACAAAAAGGCAAACCAAAATTACTAAAAATAATTTTTTGCTTATTTTTTTATTTTCCATTTATTTTACATCTTGTCTTTAATACATTTTTTTAATTGGTTTTACAATTTGCCATAAGAGTGTGTTAAATCTAATTATTTTCTCTGCCTCTAAAAAAGATTCCTTGGCAAGGATTTCAGGAATGCTTTCTTGAGGCACAAGATATATTTCAGTACTAAAAGAATCTGATTCTGGAACAAAGCCAGTAAAAGAAACAAAATGAGATCTATCTAATTTAAAACTCTCACTGCAAAAAATCTCTCCTTCAGGAAAAACAAGATTTTGCTCAGGATTTATCCTTGGAAATGAAAGATACTCCATGGGTGGTTTAACTATGCTGCATACATGAAAAGAATCCTCTTCAGAAATATCTGGGAACTTTTCTTTAATCAGATTATTCAATTTAACAGAGATGCAAATATATTCTCCTTTGGTCAATTCAGAAGAAGTAGCAAGAAAGTAGGGAATATAATTACCAAGATTCTTATCTAATCCCAAAGAACAGAGAACCTCTTCTTCATTATCTAAAACCTGTTTTTTAATCTCTAAATCTTCCTCTAAAAAATTCTCACATAAACTAACAAAAGTATTGAGTTCATTTAAGTTAGTAGGAGTATAATTAGAAAAAGATAATTCATTTACATTAGTTGTTTCTTCTTTCTTAGCAGCATAATTACCAATAACTAACCATATAATAATCACAGCCACTAAAAATATGCTGAAACCAATTATTAATTGTTTGGTTTGCTTGTTTTTCTTTGCAAAAGAATCAACAGAATCAACAACATTTTGAGGGTAGCCGGCCTTTCTTAAGCCATCTTTAATCTGCTCTTTTTTGTAGCCTTTTTTCAGCTGTTCTTTAATCCAGTTGTCTATCTCTGCCATCAGTTAAATCTGTATAGCTATCTATATATATAATTTTTGTGTTTATTATAGAGTAGCTATAGATTAATTATAAGATTTGAGAAAAATTAAATAAGTTAAAATAAAAAGAAATTAAAATTTTCCAAGAATTGAATCCATCTGTGAATCAACTATTTGGATTGCTTTTTCTCTGTTGTAGTTCTTGCTGCTCTCTTTAAGAGCATTGTCTTTAGGCCAGATTGAAGTTGTTGAATAAAGATCCCATTCCTGTCCCCATGTGTTGTCATTAAGTTTCTTGAAATTATTATAGGACATGTTTATATAACCCCTACTAGGGCACATAAGCCTTACTTCCTGCTTGGTATCACTAAAGCCATCAATAACATAAGAGTGATTTGCTGGGTTTGTTAAACTATAGTCTAGTAAAACAATTGGTGGTCTCTCCTTTATTATTTCTTCTTTTATTTCTTCTAAAGTACGATTTTTCAGATTGACATCAATCCCCAACTCTTCAGCGTTGTTAGCAAGATTAAAGTTATAACCTACATTCCCTTCCATTACATATGGGGCAATTTCCTGTTGTGTTATATCCATTCCTGCATAATTAAGAACTGATTGTGCTGATGCTGGAAGACACCATTCTTTACCTTCTGGTTGCTTTACTATAGGAACACCCAAATAAAGTTCTTCTACTGATTCTGGAGGTTGTGGTGGTTCAGGTATGACTGTTCCTGTACAAGATACTAATGTGCCTAATGAAAGTCCTCCTCCAACAAGAACTTCAGCAACTTTTGCCCCATAGGGCTGGTTCTCAAATTTTTCAGCTAATCTTGTCAAACTAAGAAAAGGTTTATCTTCATTTTTTCTTATTATATTTACAAGGTTGTTTTTATTCATGTTTATCTTCCCCCTTATGATTTAATTTAATTTTATGATTTATTTTGTTAATATCATAACCAATATATAAATCTTTCGGTTTATTTGTTACAACGAAGTGGTTAATAATATTAAATGATAAACTATATATAATAAATATATGATTGATTTCCTGAGATAAATATGATTCCTATGATTCCTGCACTGCCTTATACTGCTCATCCTGGCCTGTTGCTGGACTTATTTTTCTTTAGGATAACTATTTACAATCTTATGCTGGCCATAGCCTGCCTAATCGTGCTTGTTGTTGGCCTTATACAGGCAAAAAAGAAAAACAAAAGCATTAAGCATGCTGCCTGGATGGGGTTTTTAACTATGCTCGGTATTTTCTTTGGCTCAAAACTGCTTTACATAATTACAAGATGGTCTTGGTTGATGGAAGACACCTCAAGATGGAGCATAATGATTTCTGGAGGATTTGTTGTTTATGGAGGAATTATCTTTGCATTCCTGCTTCCGGTTATTTATACAAGATTAAAAAAATCAATTATTGGGGATATACTGATTTATTTGCTTTGGGCGCGCCATTGGCAAATCTTGCAAACAGGATTGGATGTTTTTTCAATGGCTGCTGTTATGGAAACCAAGCTGTAATTCCATGGGCAGTTCATTATAAAGATGCTCTAAGGCATCCAACACCTGTTTATCATGCATTATCAGCATTATAATTTTCATTATTCTTCTAAAACTAAACAAAAAGAAAAACTTCAACGGCTTCATGATTTTATCCTACCTTGTTCTCTACTCAGTTTTCCGCTTTGTTGTTGAGTTTTTCAGGCATGTTGATGAAAAATATATCTTTTTCTCACTTACTGGCTCACAGTGGATAGCTGTTTTCATGATAGCTCTTGCAGGTCTTATAATATACAAGAAAAGCAATGGATTCAAAGAGCTTAATTTTTAGTTTCTAATTGTTTCCTTAACAAGTTCAACTGCCTTTCCAGAGAATTCTGCTTTTATTGATCCCATTGCAAAATTATCACGTCCGCCGCCCTTGCCATTAAACTTTTTCATTATTTCTTTCAGTAACTCATTTGCCTTGATTCCCAAATCTTCTGAAACAACTAAAACAATCTGGGCATTATCGCCAAGCTTGTTCAAAAAACAAACAACTGTTTTTTCTTTTTTTAAAGATGCTGCCTGGTCAATCAGCTGCTTTTTTTCAATCTCATCAAAGGTATTGTAAACAAAATTAATTTCTCCAATTTTTTCCTGCTTGAATTCCTTTACAAGATTTGCGCTTAATTCCCTTAACTTAATTGTTTTCCTTTCATTTTCCTGCATTAAGTTTTCAACAAACTCAGGAATCTGGTTTGGCTCTTCTCTTATTATTGAGGCTGTTTTTCTTGCAATTCTTGCAAGTTCAAACAATTCTTCTGAAATATTTGTCTTAAATCTTATCTCATAAATATTGCCAACAAAACTAGTCTTTAAAGCATGGGTTCCTGCGCATGCTGCTAAATCAAAATCTTTTACCTCAACAAGCCTTATTTTATTGCTTTTTATTCTATCTAGTTTTATTCTTAGGCCTTTTATGCTTTTTGCCTCTTCTTTTGAAACCTCTTTAACAATTATATCCCTATTTTCTTTTATTACATTGTTTGCTAATTTTTCTGCCTCAAAGATTTGTTCCCATGTTAAATTTTTACATATTACAAAAAGCGATGATTCATCTTCATCTAATCTCACCTTATCAACTTTAATGTCTTTTATTGTTTTCAGCAAAGCTCCCATGAAAACATGCTCTCCTGAATGCATTCTTACAAGGCTGAGCCTTCTCTTAATATTATGATTGCATGTAATATTATCATTTATTTTTAAGGTTCCATCAATAATCTTAAGCTTATGAACTATTTTGCCATCTTTTTTAGAAACATCAACAACCTTTCCCTCAAAATAATTATTTTTTATAATGCCTGTGTCACAGGGCTGGCCCCCGCCAGCAGGATAAAAAATAGTATCATCTAATTCAACTAAAAGAAAGCCATCTTTTTCTTCAATATTTATTACCTTTGCATTAAGTGTATGCAAAAAAGGTTCTTGGTAGGTTTCCATCTTAATTAATTAGTTTTGTGAATATCTGTTTTAATTCTTTTGGTGAGGCCTTTCCTTTAGTAGCCCTCATGACCTGGCCTACAAGATAATTTAAGGCCTCTTTTCTTCCTTTTTTGTAATCAGAAACAACTTTTTCATGATGTTTTATAATATCTTTGCATAGTTTTTCAAGCTCTTTAACAGCTGAAATAACCCCTAGTTCATGTTTTTTTACATATCCATTTACATCAAAAGGCTTTTCAGCAAGGCTTTCAAGGATTTTCTGTGCAGTTGTTTCTGTTATTTTTTTAGCTTCAATTAATCTTAATAAATCAATAATATGTTTTTCATTTATTTTTGTTTCAGAAAGCTCTTTTTTGTTATAATTCAATACCCTTAAAAGCTCAAACCTCAGCCATCTTGCTGCAAACAATGGATTTATTTTTTTAGCTGTTTTCTCAAACAACTCAGAAAGTAATATATCAGAGCAAATAACAAATGCATCTTCTTTTTTAATTTTGTGTTTTGCTATAAACCTTTTTATTTTTTCATCAGGCCTTTCAGGAAGCTTATCTTTTATTTTTTTAATATCTTTTTCAGCTAGTTTAATCACAGGAAGGTCTGGCTCTGGAATAAACATATAGTCTGCTGCTGTTTCCTTCAATCTCATAAAAACAGTTGTTCCGTGTTTTTCATTAAAAGCCCTGGTTTGCTGCTTTATTGTTTTTCCTTCACTAACCTCTTTTTCCTGCCTTAGTATCTCATACTCAATTGTCTTTACAATGTTTTTAAATGAGTTTACATTTTTTACCTCAACTCTGTTAAATTTTGGACTAATAGAAACATTTGTATCTGCCTTTACTCCTGCATTTTTATCAATTGCCTTTATGTAATCAAGGGTTGTTATTAAGTTTTTAAGCCATTCCCTGACTTGTTTTGAAGATTTAAAATCAGGCTTTGTTACAATTTCAACAAGCGGAAAACCAGAACGATTGTAATCAACATTTCCTGTTAAAGGGTCCCATTTTGCAGGGTCTTCCTCAAGATGAACATCTTCAATCCCTATGCCAAGAAATTTTCCATTTTCGCCAACTGGAACAGAATAAGAGCCAGACATTGTTTTCTGGAAGCCAGCTGGAAGGTCTGGCCATGAATAATGCTTTCTCTGGAATAATAATCTTTTATTTATATTGCAGCCAAGCATTAAAGCAATTGCAATTATCTTATCAACAGCTTGCTTGTTTGGAAGC
>JAFCEA010000050.1 GCA_017609385.1 Candidatus Woesearchaeota archaeon | reverse complement strand
GGGGAAATATGGCAGAAAAGGAAATAAACATTACTTATGAGACTCTTTTTGACCTTTTAAGAAGAGAGAAAAACAGAGCAGAGCTGCAAAAGTTAAGTGAATCTTTTTTTGATGATGTAAATAGCTATATCAAGGAAAAACATGCTATTTTGAAAGACCAGCAGATGAAGATAGGAATGTCTGCAATAGCTGAAAAAGAAAAGACAGAGAAACAGATTGAAAATATAAACAGCATGCTGAAAGGCCTTTTTGAGAGAAGGCAACAGAAGATAGTTGAGATGGCCATAATTAAATCAAGAACATCATCTGACACAACTGATTACTCTGCCTTTCTTAAAGAAGAGAGGGAAATATTTGATGAACTTGTTGAACTGTTAAACAAATTTAAGAAAAAACTTTTATTGAAATTAGTAACTGAGCCAGACTTCATGGAACCAAGACAGGAAAAGAAAGAACAAGAAGAAAGTGAATTAAAAGAATTTGAAACTGCAGAAGAAACAGAAGGCATAACCAAAATAGAAGAAAGAGGGACTGAAATTAAAGAAGAAACAGAAGAGCCAGAAAAGACAAAATTAATCAGATTTATTTATTCTGTACCAAAATTTCTCGGCCATCAGTTAGAGGTTTATGGCCCATTTGAAGAGGATGACACTGCTAATCTTCCAGAAGAAATCGCTGATATTCTTATAAAAAAAGGCAGGGCCGAGGAAATAAAAAAATAAAGATTTAAATATAACCTGCTTTTCCTACGACTATTAACAGGTATTTTAAGATGAAAATTCCAAAAACAACCAAAAGATACTGTCCATATTGCAGAAAGCATACTGAGCATAAGGTTTCTCAGACAAAGAAGAAAAACCCAAGCTCTCTTAAGAAGGGCTCTAAGTATAGGGCAAGAAAGAGAGGCCTAGCCAGCGGCACAGGAAGCCGTGGTAGATATTCAAAGCCAGCTATCTCAAAGTTTAAGATGACTGGCAAGAAAACAACAAAGAAGACTGACTTAAGATACCAATGCACGGAATGCAAAAAAACTCATACTCAAAAGAAAGGTGTAAGAACAAAAAGGGTTGAGTTTATATAGATTCTATGTTTTAACAAAATTTATATATTATCAGCAATTTCTTTCACTAAATCATTAAAGGTGAGTTAAATGGTAGAACTTAGAGAACCAAAATCAAAGTTTATTAAGGTAAGATGTCCAAAGTGCAAAAATGAGCAGATAATATTTGGAAAATCATCTTCAACTGTAAAATGCCTTGTCTGCGGAAAGGTATTGGCAGAGCCAGTAGGCGGAAAAGCAAAGATAAAGTCAAGGATCTTAGAGGTTCTTGAATAAACTAAAATGCTACTGAAGAAACAGGGATTTCCAGAGGAATCTGAAATTGTTTTATGTACAGTCACTAGTGTAAGGTATAATTCTGTATTCGTTAATTTAAATGAGTATAATCATAGTGGAATGATACATATATCAGAGGTCTCCCCAGGAAGGATAAGGAACATAAGGGATTATGTAAAAGAGGATAAAGTTATTGTTTGCAAGGTCTTGAGAATAAACAAGGAAAGAGGTTATATTGATTTATCATTGAGAAGGGTTAATGAGGGACAGAGAAGAGCCAAGGTAAATGAAATCAAGAAAGAGCAGAAAGCAGAAAAGATTATTGAGTTCCTTGCAAAAAAGCTCAAGAGAGATATAAAGGATATCTATAAAGAGATTAGTGATAACGTCCTTAAAAAATATGATTTATTATACCCTTGTTTTGAGGATGTAGCTGAAAAAAAGATTAGCTTAGAAGAGCTAAATATTCCTAAGGAATTAGCTAAAGAACTAAAAGAGATTATTGACCAGAAAATAAGGCCTGCCGAGGTTAGTATTAAGGGTAATATTAAACTAGTAAGCTATGCTCCTAATGGCGTTGAAATTATAAAAGATGTCATTAAAAAGGGAATGGACAAAAACATCAAGATATTGTATCTTGGTGGAGGAAATTATAGCATAAAAGTAAAAGCACCTGATTACAAGACAGCTGAAAAAACACTTAAAGAGTCAACTGAAGCAATAATCAGCTATGCTGAGAAGAATGATGTAGAGGCCTCTTTTGAAAGAGAGGAAAAATGAGGCATATACTTAAATGCGTGTCCTGTGGCAGTTACACACTAAAAGAAAAATGTAAGTGTGGTGGAAAGGCTGTTACTCCCAAACCAGCAAAATACACTCCAGAAGACAAGTACGGCAACTACAGGCGGGAAGTAAAGAAAGATGATCTTATCAAAAAAGGATTATTATAATTAAAATGACATGGAAAATAACAAAAGCAGTTAAGAAAATGCCAAAGCTTAAAAAGCTGATTTTAATAGAGGGCCTGCCAGGAATAGGAAATGTTGGAAAGGTTTCTGTTGATTTTATAATTGATGAGCTAAAGGCAAAAAAGCTTTATGATATATTTTCTTATACATTTCCTCACTCTGTTTTTGTAAATGAAAAAAATCTTGTAAGCTTACCCCAGATAAGTATTTATTACAAGCACTTTAATGACAAAAGAAACGATTTGTTGCTGCTTGCAGGCGATGTTCAGCCAATAGATGAGGTTGCATCTTATGAATTTACAGAGAAAATATTAGACATCTTTAAAAAATTTAATGGAAAAGAGATAATAACACTTGGTGGAATAGGATTGTCAACTGTTCCAAAAAAGCCAAAAATATACTGCACTGGCAACTCAAAAGAAATTATAAAAAAATACAAGAATGGAATAAAGCTAGATGACAAGCTTTATGGTGTTGTTGGCCCAATAATAGGTGTTTCCGGCCTTTTATTAGGAATGGCAGAAAAAAGAAATATAAAAGCAGTATCATTTTTAGCTGAAACATTTGGACATCCACTTTATTTAGGCATAAAAGGGGCAAAAGAAATAATTAAAGTATTAAATAAAAAATTAAATTTAAGGATGGATATTAAAAAGCTTGAAAAAGAGATAGATGAAGCAGAATCAGAGATGATGAAAATAACAAAAGGGCTTACAGATGTTTCAAAGCAGACTGCATTGAAAAAGATAAAGGACAAGTTTGACCTAAGCTATATAGGATAAATTATTTATACTATTAAGTATAATTCTTTATAAAAGAGGTTTATCATGGTACAAAATGCCTGCATAAAAGCAAGAGAGGTTCTTGATTCAAGGGGCAATCCAACAGTTGAAGCTGAACTAGTTCTGAATAGTCATACAATAAGAGCAATTGTTGCTTCAGGTGCTTCAACAGGGAAATATGAGGCATTGGAGTTAAGAGATAAAAATAAAAGATATAATGGCAAAGGGGTTCTTAAAGCAGTTAAAAATGTAAGCAGGATTTCTAATGCATTGAAAAATATTGATTTCAGGCAGCAGAAAGAGATTGATGAAAAAATACTAAAATTAGATTCAACAAAAAACAAGACAAATCTTGGGGCTAATGCAATGCTTGCTGCAAGCATGGTCTGCTTAAGAGCTGGAGCTTTATTGAAAAAAAAGCCGCTTTACAAGTACATAGCTGAAATCTCAGGCAGAAAACCACTAATACCTATCCCATTCTGCAATGTAATAAATGGCGGAAAGCATGCTGATAACAAGCTCAAGATGCAGGAGTTTATGATTGTTCCTATCGGCCTTAAAAGCTTTTCAGAAGCAGCAATGATAATTTCAGAAACATATCATACATTAAAAAGCTTTGTTTCAAAAAAGTATGGAACAAGCGGTGTTGGGGATGAGGGCGGTTTTGCTCCTAAAATAAATAATGCATTTGAAGCCCTTGACTTAATAACAGAATCTATTGAAAAATCAGGCTATGAAAAATATGTAAAAATAGCACTTGACCCTGCTGCAAGCGAGTTTTATAAGAACAAAAAATATATAATTGAAAAAAAGCTTACTGGCATGGAGATGGTAGATTATTACCTAAATCTTGTAAAAAAATATCCAATAATTTCAATAGAAGACCCTTTTGACCAGGATGATTTTGATTCATATGCAGAGCTTACAAGAAAAATAGGCTCAAAAATCCAGATTGTTGGAGATGATTTACTGGTAACAAATTCTGAAAGAATAAGAAAAGCAGTTGACCTTGAATTATGCAATGCCCTTTTATTAAAGCCAAACCAGATTGGCACTGTGACAGAGGCAATAGATGCAGCAAATCTTGCATTCAAGAGTGGATGGGATGTAATGGTCTCACACCGCTCTGGAGAAACAGAGGATACATTTATTGCAGACCTTGCTACAGGCCTTGGCTGCGGCCAGATAAAGCTGGGAGCACCATGCAGGGGAGAGAGAACATGCAAATACAATCAATTACTAAGGATTGAAGAGCAACTTAGCAAAAAGGCTTATGCAAGATGGAAAAACCACTAGTTCTTATTATTATGGATGGATGGGGAATAAGAAAAGAAAAAAGAGGAAATGCTGTTTTAAATGCAAGAACACCAAACTATGATTTCTTAATAAAAAATTATCCTCACTCTAGTTTATTTCCTTATGGCGAGTATGTTGGTCTGCCAGCTGGTTTTATAGGCAATAGTGAGGTTGGCCATCTTAACATCGGAGCTGGCAGGATTGTGTATCAAGAGCTAACAAGGATTAACAATGCAATAAAAAACAAGTCATTTTTCAAAAACAGGGTGTTGCTTAATGCAATGAAAGGCGTCAAGAAGAAAAAATCATGCCTACATCTCATTGGGCTTTTGAGTGATGCAGGAGTACATTCTCATATAAATCATTTGTTTGCATTGTTAAGAATGGCAAAGAATAATAGAATAAAAGATGTTTTTATCCATGTGATAACAGATGGAAGAGATACATTGCCTGGCTCTGCAAAAAACTATATCCAAGCACTTGAAAAAGAAATATCAAAACT
>JAFCEA010000049.1 GCA_017609385.1 Candidatus Woesearchaeota archaeon | reverse complement strand
TTTTTTACCTCGTGAAAGTTTCCTTAGAAAGAAACTTGCAGTTTTTATTACCTCATGCAAGATATTTGGTAATCTAGCAAAGAAGTTAGAGTTTATTTAAAAAGATTTCGAAAAATTGAACTATTAAGTAAGTGTTACCTAATTTTTAGTTTTTTGGCACCTTAAAGGTATATGTTATATTATACACTAATAAGGATATGTATTATTTTGCTCTTGTTTAGATAAAACCCTATTTGAATTTTTCATGATTTCTGAGATGTTCTTTGAAATCCTTAGCAAGAGATCCAAATTTTTGATTTGAATTTTTCATAAATTCATTGAATGTACCAATATGTATTCCTAATTTTATACCACCACCTATTAAACCAGCTAAGATTACAGAAAGCATTGTTAATATAATTGTGTCTGTTGTAGGACTATGACCTGTCATCTTTGAAAAGATAAAATAAATTAATACTAGACTACCTATAATAACATAAATCCACATAATGGACTCAAGAATTTCTAATATTGAATTATTTTTTTTAGATGACATTTTTCAATAGCCATACAACCAGAAGGACAAAAACAATAAACAAAGCAATTAATCCAACAATATATACATAATTTATGCCACCATTCTTTGCCATATTTATTACTTTAATATATTTCCTATATAAACTTTTCTAATTTTTCCCTTTTATCTCCCTATCCGCACCATTTTCCTTTTTTTCATTGTTTCGCCCCATTATGCACCAGCACCAGAAAATCAGGCCTGAAAAACAGCAAGGTCTTCATAGACTGGGCCTTCTCCTGTTAAATTGCTTTTTATGAGCTTGAATTCAGTTATTTGGAATGATTTCTTTTCTATTTTTATTTCTTTCAAATCTTTAATAAACTTCTGTTTGTCCTCTACAAACTTTACCCTGGCCAGAGTAACATGAGGATGAAACCTTGTGTCTTTTTTAAAGCCAAGAAGTTCCATTTTTGAGTCAACTTCTTGCTGCAGTTTTTTTATTTTACCTTCAGAATCATCCAAGCCAGCCCATACAACCCCTATATAGCTTTCATTTGGGAAAACACCAATTTCTGTTAAAGCTGTCTTAAATTGCTTAAAGCTTATTGCCTTTAAAGCAGATTTTATCTCATCAATCTTTTTTTCCTCAACCTCTCCAAGAAACTTTAAAGTAAGATGAAATGCTTTTGCTGGTCTAATCTTGGCTTTTTCAGTATTTATTTGCTTTTGTGCATCCAAAAGAATATCTTTTATCTCTTTAGGCATCTCAATTGCAATAAAAGTTCTCATTTTAATTAAAAAGAAAAGGATTTATTTAAATATAACCCAAAATCTGAAGCTTCTCATTAGTTGAAAAAAGGAAACCTTTATATATTTAGTAATCACATGGGGGTAATGGAGGATAAATAAAATAAAAAAAATAAAATTAGGAATTTTGTTTGTAGTAACTTTGTTAATGATTTCAGGAATTGTAGTAGCACAAGGTATAACTGCAAGATATCTAGTAAAATCCAATAATGCAGCATTAAAAGCAATGTTTGGAGTGCAGCATAACTTCAAAACAGGATTTACAACAGAATTAACAAAAGGACAATTAAAAGCATTGGAAATGCTTGGTGTAGAAACAGAAGAAGTTCCATTGTATCATATTTTAGGAAAACCATACTGTGGAGATGGAAAATGCCATCCAGTACAAGAAGATGCTATTTCTTGTCCAGAGGATTGTTCAACTGAGCCAGAACCATACTGTGGTGACGAGATTTGCAATGGTGATGAAACACCAGAAACTTGTCCAGAGGATTGTTCAACTGAGCCAGAACCAGAAAGATCTTGTTATCCAAGCACACAAGAACCATATGGTATAGTAAAGGTTAATGGTGGCTCTGGTGGATTAGGTGTTGATGTAGCAGTCTTGGATACAGGAGTTTACACAGACCACTTAGATTTAACAAGAAGAATTGAGCAATGTAAAGATTTCACAAAAGGACCAAAAGTTAGAAATGGTTGTGACGATGGATATGGACATGGAACACATGTAGCTGGAACAGTAGCAGCAGATGGTGGAACTGATGGCTTAGGTATATTTGGAGTAGCACCTGAAGCAGACATATTTGCATACAAAGTTTGTGGCAATGACGGAAGTTGTTGGACAGACGATATAGCAGCAGCAATTGACTATGCAGCAGCTAACGGAGCAGAGATTGTTTCTATGAGTTTAGGTGGAGATACCCAAAGTAGCCTAATTAAAAATGCAATAGATAGAAATCCAGGTGTTTTATATGTTGCAGCAGCAGGTAATGATGGTCCAGTAGATGGCAGCATTGATTATCCTGGAGCAAATGCAAAAGTAATAGCAGCTGGAGCAATTGATTCAACAGAAGCAGTACCAGATTGGAGTTCAAGAGGAATTAATAATGGCGATTACATTATAGAAGAAAAAGAAGTTGAATTTGGAACACCGGGTGTGGATGTAGAATCAACATTTAATGATGGGTGTTACAAGGTTTGGTCAGGAACATCAATGGCAACACCACATGTAGCAGGATTAGCAGCAAAGTTATGGCAAGGTAATGCAGAAGACACAAGAAGTTACTTACAGAGTATAGCAAAAGATATTTGGATAACAGAAGACAATTCAACAACAAAGGATATAGATGAGCGAGATGACACAGCAACTGGATTTGGATTACCAATAGCACCTTAATTTTTCTTTTATTTTTTATTTTCTTTTTCTTAAAATTTGTTCAACTTTTTAGTAATTATTTTCACCAGATTTTAGGACGTCGCAAAATTCGAAACATTTAAAAACAAACTAACCTATAGTTAATAATACTAAAAATGAGGTGTAAAAGATGAAAAGAATATTTAGTATGTTTGTTTTTATTCTGTTATTGACTACTACCATGGCAGTTGCTCAGGAAGTGGAACTTCCAGATGCCGGAACCACACCAGATTCTATTTTGTATGGTTTAGATAGAGCATTCGAAAGAATAAGTTTAGCTCTAACTTTTAATAAAGCAGCAAAAGCAGAAAAACGTTTACAAATGGCTTCTGAAAGATTAGCTGAATTAAAAGAAATGACTGATAAAGGAAAACCAGAATATTCTGATGATTTAGCTGAGGAGTATGATAATAATATAGAAGAAGCTAATGAAATAGCAGTAACAGCTAAGTTATTAAGAGAGGATAAATCAAAACTTACAGAGCTTATTGCATTGGCAACCTCAAAGCATCTTTCTGTTTTAGATAGAGTAAAAGAGAAGGTTCCAGAGCAGGCAAAAGAAGCTATTATGAAAGCTAAAGAAGCTTCTATGAATGGACAAGAAAATGCTTTAAGGGCTCTTTCAGAAGATAAACCAGGAAAAGCTGCTGAGATAAATTTAAATTCTGCAAAAGGCAGGCTAAATAGAGCCAAAGAAAGAGCTGAAGCAGGCGAAAGCGAGGATGTTGAGGAAGCTTTAGAGGAATATGAAGATATGGCAGAACTTTCTAAAGAATTAGCAGAAAAAGATGCTGATGTAGCAGAAGATATTGCTGAAGCTTTTAATGAGCAACTAGAAGATTTAGATGAAATTGAAGATATAATGCCAGATGTAAAAGAAAAAGTTAAAGAGAAAAAATCATCTTCTTTAGAAAGACAAAGATATACGTTAAGAAATTTAGCTAGAAACAAGCCAGAAGAGGCTGCTGAGATTTTTTCAAAAGCTGCTGATGCAAGACTTAACAGAGCAAACGCCAAAGCAGATGAAGATGAAACAGAAGAAGTAGAAGATGAGATAGAAGAATTTGGAAAATTAGCCAACTTTGGAAATGAAATATCAGAGATTGCTCAGGGTCTTGGTAAAAATACAACAACAGTTGATCAATTAGTAGCAAAGGCAACTACCCATCACCTAGAAGTATTAGCAGAGGTTTACGAGAAAGTTCCAGAGCAGGCAAAGGCAGCAATTGAAAGGGCCATGAATAAATCAGCTGAAGGAAGGGAAACTGCTGTAGCGGCTTTGAAAAAGAATGGTGCTTTGGGAGATATCTCAGAGGAAGTTCCAGAATCAGTAAGCGATAAAATTCCAGAAACAGTAAAACAAAGAATTGGAATTAAGGAAAAACCAGAAACAACTGGAAAACCTGAGACAACAGGAAAACCTTAATTTTTTCTTTTCTTTCTATTTATTTTACAAATTGAATAGACCTAAATCTATTTAGATCTTTTTAGCTCTTAAAAAATATAAAAAATTTAAGGACAGTTTAGTTTTATTTGAAATGCGCCACTTAAAACCAAGATGATTAAGATAACTATCAAAATTTTATTTACTCTAATGAATTTTCTTGCTTTTTGTGGTGAGATTATATTAAAAAAAAACACCAATGTAAATTATTGCACTCAAATCTGAGATTGGCAAGCATATTACCATTTTGTTTCCTCCATTATTTTTTTGGAGAATTCTACCAACAAAGTTTGTTAATAGGTTAAGAATTTGAGCTTTTTAAAAACGCGTGGTTTAATTAAAAATTTTTAAGCGAGATAAATTTTCTCCAATATTAAGGGGTTATTTCTTTCTTATTTAAATATTATTATACTGTATTGCTATGATCTTCATTATTTTTATTATTTTCACTCTCTTCATCATCGTCATAGAAGTCTTGTTTTAGCTCTTCTAGTTCGCCCTGGAGTTCTTCTACTTGGCCTTCCAAGTCATCAATCTTTTTTTCAAGTCTTTGTATTATCTCTCTTGTCTCTTCATCCATTTTAATACTTTCCAATTAAAGATTAAGTCTTCTTATTTCTTTGAGTATTATATTTGCATAAGAAGAAGTAAAACAGTTATGACTATTATAGAAACAATAGCAACCATAATCATCTGGCCAAGATTTGTGTAGTTTATCTGCTTTGTTATAAATCCAACTAAAACAGCTATGATATAAGTGAAGAAAAGTATTATTGAGGTAGTAAAGTATTGCAAATATTTATTGTAATTTAAATCAAGTAGGTTCTTCCTTACTTTATCAGGTAATCTTTTTTCCATCTTCACTCACTAAATGCAATAGCCAATAGTACAAGCCCAACTATCACCAAAAGAGAAGCAATTGCTCCAAAAAAGTATTTTTCTGTAAGAAAAGATGGAACAGCCCAGATAACACCTATAACAGTGAATATAACCCCTAAAAGAGTTGTTAAATTTTTCTTTTTCTGGTCCATTTTGAGTTTTTATATTGCTTTTTATATAAATGTTTTTAAAAATAAAATAAAAAATTAAGAAAAGTCCTTGATGCCCTCTTCTATGATGTAAAAGCCTGCTTCGCCCTCTGGCAGGTTTGGTGAGTCAACAAGCTTTGCAACTCTGCTTCCTTTCTTGCCCTTTCTCAAGTAAATCCTGAAGGTGCTTGCATGAGCAACTATATGGCCGCCAATTGCCTGTGTAGGATCTCCAAAGAACATGTCCGGCTTTGCCATTACCTGGTTTGTAACATAAACGCATATATTGTGCATATCTGCCAGCCTTAACAAAACATGCATGTGCTTATTGAGTTTTTGCTGCCTCTCTGCCAATGTTCCCCTTCCAATAAACTCTGCCCTGAAGTGAGCTGTTAATGAATCAATAACAATTACCTTGACATTAAATTTTTGTTTTGTTATAAGATCCTCTATTTTCTCTGCAAGAAGCATCTGGTGGTCTGAATTATAAGCCCTTGCTACTTTTATGTTTTTTAGAACTTTTGTTGCATCAAGACCTGCACCTTTTGCAAGCTGCTGGATTCTTTCTGGTCTGAATGTATTTTCTGTATCAATATAAACTGTTACTGCTTCTGGGTATTGTTTCTGGGAGTTAACTGCTAGGATATGAGCGAGCTGGGTTTTTCCAGAGCCAAATTCTCCAAAACATTCAACTATTGATGCTGTCTCAAAACCACCCCCAAGCAGCTCATCAAATGATTTTGAGCCTGTTTTTATCTTCTCAACCTTTGCTCTTTTTTTCAACAAGTCTTCTCCTGACTCAAAACCCATATCAAGCTTGTTTCGAGCAAAGTTTATCATCTTTCTTGCACTTGCCTCAGAAACACCTGCTGCATCGACTAACTCGCCCGGGCTTGCAACTGCAATTGCCATTATATTGCTATAGCCTGCATCAACAAGTTTTTCAGCTGTTGCTGCTCCAACACCTGGAAGGTCCTGAACAGTAAGTTCCTTTTTCTCCTCTTTATTCATTTTTTTAAGATCAGATTTTGGTTCTTTTTCTTTTGATTGTTTTTCTTCTTCTAGTTTCATAATATCAACCCCTTGTTTAAAGTAGTTCTGCTTATTTAAATAGTTTATCAAATTTTTTCTGGAAGTATTCCGAGAAAACTATTCAACATCCTCAACTTCTACTTCTTCTTCAGTATCTCGGTCAGTTTGCTCTTTTAGAACAATGTATTCATATGCCTTGTTCAAAACAAGAATTGCCTTTGGAAGGTCATTTATCCTTAAAGAATTAGTTGATTTCCACTCACCGCTCTTGTCTGTGTATCTTCTCTGCAAAGATACTGTTCTGAATTCCACAGGCATGCCAGCCTTGTTTATTCCCTTATTCTTCCAGATTGTGGCGCTTATTACGCCCGTACTAAACTTTTTTTCAGGTATATTTTCCTGACTCATTTGTATCGCCTCCATTGCTTTTCGCATCTTATTTCATAATTCCCCTAGTCTTTGACTAATCAGGGAACCGAAGCAATAGCTATTAGATGATTGAATTTATTTAAATAGCTTATCCAAAGATGTCCAGTGTCCAGTGGCTAAAGAAGCATATAAAAGCAGAGTGCTAATAAAAGAATAAATAATATGTTTTCAAACAATGAACCTGTTCTTATACGGCCTTTAGTTCTCTTCTTAGAAAAGGGATAAAAGAACATAATTCCCTCAGGCGTTAATGAGTCAAGAACAAGATGGGACAAGTAGCCAATAAAGAATGCAGCAGCTATTTCAGGGTTTATAAGGGCAATAACAAGAGATATTAATATTAGAATGAAAGGTGAGTGAAATATGCCTCTATGCCTAAAAAATAAGTTTATTAAAAAAGAAATTGGCTTAATCTTCTTTCCAATCTTGGATTTATAGGAATCAATGTCTGGCAGTGCAGATGCTATCAATAGGATTATAATAAATATAATTTTATTTTGAATATTAAAAGAATTGATAATAAGAAGACCAATCAAAAAACTAAATATTAGGTGTGTCCTGAACATCATTTTCCTTTGTATCTGAAACCTGCTCTGTCATGCTTTCTTTTTCAGCTTTTGCCCCTTCAAGCTCTTTGTTTAAAGCTTTTATTTCCTCATTAAAAAAACAAGCTGGCTTATAAATTCCAAGCGGTCAAACATCTCATTCTTTGTTGTTCTGCCAACAAATTTTACAATATTGCCCAATAATTCTGTTTTTATTTCTTCAAATTTCTCAGGATTATCCCTGTACTCAAGCATCTGCTCCTGTGTTTTATTTAATAATTTTAATGCCTGGTTCCTGAAGCATACAACCCTTATGTTGTCTGTTCCATCATCCAAGAAAATGTTAAGTACAAATGAGTAGTTTGGTGTTATATTGCCATGTGTTTCACAGACAAATCCATCTTCCTGAAGTTTTGCCCTTCTGCCGCATTCAGGGCATATCTCAAAGAACCTTGGATCAAAAACCTGGACTATTGTTCCAAGAATCTCAATATTACTGTCATTCTCATTTAGTTCATTAATCTTTTTTCTTTTGCCAGAGCTTGTTTCCTTTACTTCACCAATGGTCTCACCCTCTGGGTTGATTATAAGCTTGCCCATATTATTGAGATGTATCTCTTTCCCGTTCTGGTTTTCCCTTACATAACCGCTAACTACCTTAACTATCATGTTTTCCTTAAGTTTTGCTATGTTTTCTGCCTGGTCACCCCACATTACAATTCTTATAGTGCCTGTTTCATCACCTATTATAAAGGAAGCAACCTTTCCAGAACGGCCTTTGCTGTTAAATTCCCTAAGCTCAAAGACCCTTGTAACTTTTCCAACAACCTCAACACTTCTCATTCCTG
>JAFCEA010000048.1 GCA_017609385.1 Candidatus Woesearchaeota archaeon | reverse complement strand
AAATTTTAGTCCATGTGACCTTATATCCCAATATAAAAGAAAATTAACTGGCTCTAACTTTAAAGTATTATTCAAGAATCTTTATAATTGGTTTGAGAGTCTTCCAGTAGCAGTAATTGTTAAGGATAAGTATCTCCTTGTTCATGGTGGGATTTCAAGCGGAACTCTTGATAGAAATATGATACAAGATCTTCTATGGAGTGACCCAACTGAAATAAAAGGAGAGCATCCAAATGAAAGAGGATATGAATTAATAACATTTGGTCCAGATATAACTAATAGTTTCCTTAAAAAATATAACCTTGAAACAATAGTTCGTTCACACCAACCAAGAATTGCCCCCGAGGGTTTTTCTGTTCAGCAAAACGGAAAAATCCTAACCATTTCCTCAACAACAATTTATGGAGGAAAAGCAGCAGTCCTTATAATAAATAATAAGAAGACAGCAATGGATGCTTATGAACTGGCTAAAGGAATAAGATTAATATAGGAAAACAAAAACACAGGATAAAATGCTCTTACTAAAATGCCCCAAGTGCGGAAATAAGATGAAATACAACAGTGCAAGCGGTATACTCATGAAGAAAAGAAAAAGGTGCGTTTACTGCGGGCATTCTTTTAAAATAACAGATAATATTGTTAAGAAAGTTTAATTTTTTCAATCAATCCTTAAATCGCTGAAACCCTTGAATTCTGGCAATACAGGCCTTCTAACACTTATACAAAAGATATTTAAACTAGGCCAGATTCTTATTTATCGAGAGAAAATGCCAGAAAACGAGCAAAAACCACAGAGAATTATCAAGAGATTAATAGCTGATGAGATGAAGGAATCTTATATTTCATACTCTATGAGTGTTATAGTAGGCAGGGCCTTGCCAGATGCAAGAGACGGTCTTAAGCCAGTTCACAGGAGAGTTCTTTATACAATGTATGAGAATGGTCTCTTGCACAATAAACCATTCAGGAAATCAGCAAATGTTGTTGGAAACTGCATGGCTAAATATCATCCACATGGTGATGCAGCTATATATGATACTTTAGTAAGAATGGCCCAGTCTTTCTCATTAAGATATCCTTTAGTGCAGGGCCATGGTAATTTTGGCTCAATTGATGGTGATTCAGCAGCTGCCATGAGATATTCTGAAGCACGTTTATCAAGGATTGCAGAAGAAATGCTGGAAGATATTGACAAGGAAACAGTTAAATTTCAGCCAAATTTTGATGATTCAGCAAAAGAGCCAATAGTGCTTCCATCAAAAATTCCTAACCTTCTGGTTAACGGCTCTTCAGGTATTGCTGTTGGAATGGCAACTAATATGCCACCCAATAACCTTATTGAGATAGCAGACGGTATAATAAAAGTTATAGATAATCCAGATACAACTGTTGATGAGCTTCTTTTTATAATAAAGGGACCTGATTTTCCTACAGGAGCATTAATCTGTGGCAGAGCTGGAATAATAAATGCGTATCATACTGGCCGTGGAAGAATAGTTGTAAGATCAAAAACAGAGGTTATTGAGAAAGCAAACAAAAAGGCAATAATTGTTTCTGAAATTCCCTATATGGTTAACAAGGCAGTTTTAATAGAGCAGATAGCAGACAATGTCAGGAATAAGAGAATTAATGGAATATCTGACCTAAGAGATGAGAGTGATAGGGAAGGAATAAGAATAGTTATAGAGCTAAAAAAGGATGCTAACCCTGAAATTGTTCTCAACCAGCTATTCAAGCATACAAGAATGCAGGACTCATTTGGAATCATAAATCTTGCACTTGTCAATAACCAGCCACAGGTGCTTAACCTAAAAGAACTGATTATTTGCCATATAAACCACCGCAGGCAGGTCATAAGAAAGAGAACACAATTTGACCTAAGAAAAGCAGAGGACAGGGCTCATATTTTAAAGGGGCTTAGGATTGCGCTTGCAAACATTGACAGCGTTGTAACACTGATAAAAAAATCAGGCTCAACAGAGGATGCAAGAAAATTATTAATCTCAAACTTTAATCTGACTGAAAAACAGGCAAATGCTGTTCTTGATATGAAACTGCAAAAATTAAGCTCACTTGAGCAAAAGAAAATAAAACAGGAGTTTGAATCATTATTAAAGATTATAGAGCAACTAAAAGCAATACTTGCATCAGAGCAGAAGATTCTTGATATAATAAAAAACGAGCTCTTGGAGCTGAAGAAAAAATATGGTGATGAGCGAAGAACCCATTTTATAGATATTGAGGAAGATATTGAGATAGAAGATTTAATAAAAGAGGAAGAGATGGTTATCACAGTAACTCATGCAGGGTACATAAAAAGGCTGCCTTTAGATACCTACAAGCAGCAGCACCGTGGCGGCAGGGGAGTCATAGCAACAAAAACAAAGGAAGAGGACTTTGTTGAGGATATCTTTATCACCTCAACCCATTCATATCTGTTGTTTTTCACAAACAAGGGAAATGTTCAATGGCTTAAGGCATACAAGGTGCCAGAGGAATCAAGGATTGCAAAGGGAAAGGCAATTGTTAATCTTTTAAATCTTAGTGATGAAAAAATAACAGCAGTTATTCCAGTAAGAGAATTCAAGAATGGATATTATCTTCTTATGGCAACAAAGAAAGGGATTATCAAGAAAACAGACTTAAGTGCCTATTCAAGGCCAAGGGCAAATGGAATAAGGGCAATAAATCTTGATGATAATGATGAATTAATTAATGCAGTTCTTACAGATGGAACAAAGAACATACTTTTGGCAACAAGAAATGGGATGGCTGTTAAATTTAGTGAGAAAGATGCAAGGCCTATTGGCAGAACATCACGGGGGGTAAGGGGAATAAGGCTTAAACAAGGAGATTATGTTATTGGAATGATAATTGCAGAAGATAACCATACTCTGCTTACTGTTACAGAAAATGGATATGGAAAAAGAACAAGGATTGGGGAATACCGCCTAATAAACAGGGGTGGCTCAGGAGTCATAAACATACAGTGCAGCGAGAGAAACGGAAAAGTAATTGCCATTAAATCTGTTAATGGTGATGATGGGATTATACTGATAAGCAAGAACGGAATTATAATAAGAATGCCTGCAAATGGAATATCTGTCATAGGAAGAAACACTCAAGGGGTCAGGCTTATGAGGCTTAGTAATGATGATAATGTTGTTTCTGCTGCAAAGGTAATCCATGACTAAACATTTAAATAAACTAATTTCTTTTTTATTCTTATGAAGGCAATTGCAATAACACATAAAGGAATAGAAGATATAGCTGCTTTGGAAATTAAGGAATTAATTAAAGTTAATTCTAAGGTTAATGAAACAGTTGTATTGTTTGAGCCAAAGAAGATGGTTGATTTGTGCATATTGGCTTATAAGGCGCAGTCAATAATCAAGGTTATCTGCTTATTTGATGAATTTAAAATCCAGACTGATTTTAATGAAACCCTTAAAATCATGGAAAAAAGGATTAAAAAAATAAACCTTGATAAATGGCTTGATAAGGACAAGAGTTTTAAGGTTTTATGCAAGCACTTAACTAATGATGACTTCAGCAGCCAGGACATAGAAAAAGAAACAGGTGCTTTTATCATAGAGAATATAAAACAAAGAAAAGCATATAACCAAAAAGTTGATCTTGAAAACCCAGATTTAATCTTTTATGTTTATATATTTGATAGAAATTGTTACCTTGGAATTGATTTTTGTGGATTTGACTTAAGCAAAAGGGATTATAAGGTTTTCAGCAGCGCATCTGACATAAAAGGGACAATAGCTTACTCACTGCTGAGAATTGCAGGTTATAAAAGAGAAAAAAAGCTTCTTGACCCGTTCTGCAGCTCTGGAGCAATCCCAATAGAGGTAGCACTTTACAATAAAGGTTCTGTTAACTATTACAGAAAAGATGATTTTGCTTTTCTTAAACTAAAACCATTTGAAAAAAAAGATTTTGAAAGTTTTTTTAATAAATTAAATGAAAAAGACACTAAAAATAAACCTTTTATTGCAGCTTCTGACCAGCAGCTTTATCATGTAAGATCTGCAAAAAAAAATGCAAAGATAGCAGGAGTTAACAAAGATATAGAATTCTCAAGGGCAGATATTGAATGGCTTGACACAAAATTTGATAAGAATGAGATTGATTTAATTGCTACAAAGCCAATGTTTTCAAAATATGATCTAAAAAAAACAAAAAAAACCTATGATGAATTCTTTTATGCTGCAAAATATACCCTCTCAGAAAAAGGGAAAATTGTCTTGATATCAAGGGCAACAGAGCTTTTAAAGCAAAGTGCAGAAAAACATGGTTTTAAAATAACAGAAGAGAGAAATGTTTGGCAGGGGCAGCAGAAACTAGAAATAATTGTTTTTAAGAACTAAAACATCAAAAGTTTTATATATGACTCATGTTATTAAATAGATATGAAAAAAAGAGGACAGATAACAGCATTTATTATTCTTGGATTAATATTCTTGCTATTCTTTTTAATTATTTTATTTACCAAAAGCTATCGCATTGAAAAAATAGGTGCTATTTCTTCAGATGAGCTGAATCCTATAAAATATTATATTGATTTATGTGCAAAATCATCTGCATCTGATGCATTATACCTTCTTGGTGCACAAGGTGGTTATACAGCTCCACCAAAACTTTATTTCCAGTCTGCTTATGCAAAAATAGCTTATTGGTACTATGAAGGACAGGATACATCTCCAACAATTAAAAAAATGGAGCAAGAACTTTCTTCATATGTAGATAAGGCTCTGCCAAAGTGTATTGAAAACCTTAATGCTTTTAGTGATATGGGTTTTGAATTTGAATTTGGCGAGATTAATACAGAAACAAAAATAAATGAAAACAATGTTGAATTCAAAATAAATTATCCAATAACAATCATAAAAGGAGAATCAAAAGCAGAAATAAGTGAATTTTACAAAATGATTCCAGTAAGGCTTGGATATATTCATAATATAATTAAAACAATAGTTGAGAAAGAGGTTGAAGACCCTGAATGGATAGATATAACTTATTTAGTTGACCAGGATCTTGATTTTAAAATCTACCCTTATGATGAAAATACATTAATTTATTCTGTCTTGGACAATCAGTCTATTATTAAGTATGACACTTCATTCATGTTTTTATTTGCAAACCTATTTGAAGAAAAAGAATCTCTCG
>JAFCEA010000047.1 GCA_017609385.1 Candidatus Woesearchaeota archaeon | reverse complement strand
GAATGTGGAACAGCTAGTTCAATAAATTATTGTAATGGTAATAATTATATGACAACTACAACCACACCAACTTGTTATAATGCTGGAACAGAACAAAGTTATTGTCAAGATTATATATCTAATGAGACAGAATATTGTAAACATATCTGTGATGACAGCTTAGGATGTGATTATACTGAATGTAGTGATGGTTTAGATAATGATAATAATATAATTATATAGATTATCCTGCTGATCTTGGGTGTGATAATTATTATGATGATAATGAAAGCGACGGCGAGATAGACGAAGTAGATGATAAATCTGTTTTAGGAATGACAAGATTCAGCATAATAAATGATGATTACTTACGTCCTGGAGATAATATTATGATCCTTGTAACTCTTGAGAACAATGGCAATACTAATTTAAATGATATACAATTAACTTTTGTTGTTCCTGAATTGGACATGAGAAGAAGAATTGGTCCTTTTGACCTTAAAAAGAATAAAGAAATAACTAGACTAATAATACTTGATATACCTTATTGGGCAAAGCCAGGTTATTATAATATAAGGGCAACAGCATCAAACGGAGATGTCAGGAGAGTAAAGCACAGGGAAATACTAATTCATAACTAATTAATAGTTATAATTTGTAATTACTCTTGTATGCTGAAAAACCAAAAAGTTTATATATAAGTTGTAATTACACAATAACAACATTGGAGATTTAATAGTCTCTTATATTAAAACAACAAAATTTGGGGGTAAAAAAATGAAGAATACAATAAGTGTTTTATTGGCAGTATTTCTAGTCAGCTTTTTAGCTATTGGCATGGTAAGTGCATTGCCTGCAGTTGAGAAGGTTAAGATAAACGGAGACGTCTTTGAACCAGGAGACTCACTGGAAGTTGAGAGAGGAGATGAGCTTGACATAAGAGTTAGGTTAACAGCAGGGAATGTAAGTGAAGATGATATTGAGATTACAGCAGAGGTTTTAGGTTATGAATACAGTGACCATGAGCCAATCTTTGACAGGGCTCACACATTTGACCTTGATGCTGGAGATACAACATATAAGGATCTTACAATAAACCTGCCATATAAGATGGATAAGGATCGTTATGATTTAAGAGTAACTGTTGGTACAAGAACAGGATCTGCATTTGAGGGCCTTTACAGATTACATCTAAAAGGCGTTAAGCATGCATTAATAATCAAAGATGTTGTCTTTAATCCGGAAGCAAGTGTTGAAAGTGGAAGAGCATTACTCACAACTGTTAGAGTGAAAAACATTGGAGAAAAAGACGAAGAGAGCGTAAAAGTTAAGGTAACTATACCAGAACTTGGATTATCAGCATCAGATTATATGGATGAGATAGAAGATGGAGAATCAGAAACATCTGAAGAGCTTTATATGAGAATACCAGAATGCATAGAAGCAAAAGACTACAAGGTATAACTGTTACAGGAGATGTCTGCGCTGCAGAAGAGCCAGTTGAGAAGAAAACAATAATAACAGTTGGTCCAGAAACACAGGAAGTTGCTCAGGGTGCAAGTGTTATATATCCATTGACAATAAGCAATGCAGGAAACACAGCAAGAACATATGTTGTAAGCATTGATGGAGCAGAAACATGGTCAACTGTAGAGGTAACACCAAGCAACCTTGTTGTACTGAATGCAGGAGAATCAAAGGCTGTTTATATTTCACTAACAGCAGATGATGATGCAACAGCTGGAGAACACATGTTTGTTCTTTCAGTAAAATCAGGCGACAAGACATTAAAGCAGGTAACTCTTAAAGCAGATGTTACAGGAGAAGAACCTTCAGGAGTATTAAACCTCAAGAGAGGACTTGAAATAGGAGTTATAATCCTAGTAGTTCTTCTTGTTATCTTGGGTTTGATAATAGGATTCAACAAGCTTAGAGAAAGAGAAGAAGAGCCTGAAGAGTCTGAGAAGGGAGAGACCTATTATTAATTTTTTATTTTTTTAACTATGACAGAAAAAATTTATCTTGATACAAACATATATTTAGATTATTTTGAGAACAGGCATGATAATATAAGGCCTTTGGGGGAGTGGGCATTAAAATTAATTAATATTATTATTGAAAACAAAGAATTTATTCTTTATTCTAATCTTATTGTTAAAGAACTTGAGATTAAATATAGCAAAGAAGAAATAAACAAAATATTTGAAATTATCTATAAGAGAAACTTGCTTTTAAAAGTAGCTATTTCAAGTTCTCAAGTTAAAGAAGCTGCAATCTCATGTAAAAAAAGAAAAGTAGCATTTGGTGATGCATTACATGCTATTTTAGCTAGGGATAACAAGGCAGTTATGGTAACAAGGGACAAACATTTTTTTGAATTTGTTGATATAGCTGAAATAAAAAAACCTGAAGACCTAATCTAACTCTATACCAAACTTTTTAGCAAATTTTTTACCAACCTCTTCTCTAATTTTTCTTTCTTCTTTGTAGCTTGTCTTTGTTTTTGCTTTACCAAAGTATTTCCTAAGTTCATTTAATGCTTTTTCTTTTCTAACTTCCTTAATCTTATTCCTTATTGCTTCCCTTACAAACTCTGTTTTTGTACCATAATCTGGCTTGATGAAGATTTCTATATCCCTAGCCATTCTATCCGGCACTTTTATTGTAATTGATTCCATCGTAAGATTAAGTAAGATTAAGTCTTATTTAAGCTTTTCGCTTATTTTTCTGCAAGAATTTTGCTATTGACAAAATTGCATTGATTAACCAGAAATAGTTTCTTTAACTTTCAAAATGTTCTATTATTAAAATTCAGATCCTAATCAATCCAGCAACTCTTAAGAGCTCATAAGCAATCCCAAATATAAACAAAAGAATTAATATCCAGCTTATTATGCTATTCTTTTTAATGCTGTATTCCGGATTTCTGCTGCCAAGCTTTTTTGCCTTTATATACATGAGAACTATCAATATGCCCATGAGGCCGCCTGAAACAGAGCCTGCAACACCAATTGTTCTCACAAAGCTTTTCACACCAAGCAGAAAGATAACCAATGGAACAGAGCAGGTGAGAAACCATGATGAAAACTTATCTATCTTATAGTCATGTTTAAACATCTCTTTAAGGGAAAACGCTAATATTAAGAAAGAGCTCATCATTGCTATTATTCCAAATAAGGTTCCAAAGACAAGCATATTATAGCCAATTGCATTACCAAGGCCAAGTATTGCACCGTCTGTTGTGTTTATGCCTGTTACGCCAACAACAACAGCTGCAAATATAACATATATTATTAATGGTATAAGGCTTCCAATTATAATTGCTTTTTTCAGATAAGCCCTATTTTCCTTAAGCTCTTCTTTCATCTCTGGAATTGATACTACCCCAAGAAATGCGAAAAGTATTACCCCATATGGCAGGAAAAAAGAACTTGGATCAAAAGAACTCAGGTTGTTTATATTAACATGAGGAAGTGCAAAAATACACAGTAAAAATATTACTCCGAGCAATATTGATACCATAAGCATCTCAGATTTTTCAAGCACATTGAGCTCAAAATAAACTAAAAAGGCCATAAGCCCAAAGAATATTAAGCTGTATGTAAATGGACTGCCTCCAAAGTAAGTGTTAAATAATGCATTAAGAAAATCTCCTTCTTTTATTGTGTATGCTACTAAAGCCCCGTAAATAACAAAAACCATTGCAAACCACATAAGGTTCTTGCCTGTCTTGCCAAGATATTTCTCTGCATAACCCACTAGCTGATGATTACCTTTGGTCCTTAGAACAACCTCTCCAAGATAGAGGTGCATAATAATCATTACAATCCCTATAAGGATGATATCTATAAGCCCGGTAATAAAGCCTGCCCTTGCAACAACATAGGGTATGCCTAAGATGCCTGCTCCTATGACACAGCCAACTAATGTTGCTATTGCCCCAAATGAGTTTCTGGAAATAATTAACACCTCTTTTTAATTGAAATTAAATTAAGTATTATTTAAAGATTGCTAATAGTTCTCTAGCTTCTTGAAGAGTTCAAGGGCCTTTAGGCATTGATTCCTTACATCTGGAAGTATATGCTCTTTATTTAGGTCTTCTTTTGAAAACCATCTATAATTTTTCAGCTCAGAATTTATTTTTAATTTTTCTGGATTTATTGCTTTGCAGATGTAATAAAGGCAGCAGTGATCATGATCTCTAACAGAATGAACATTAACATAAAAAGGGCTGGATAAATTCTTTTTAGTATTCCCTTCTATTGGGAAATTAATATAATTTAAAATTTCTACGTCAATGCCAACCTCTTCTTTTATTTCACGGAGAAGAGCACTATCAGGGGTTTCATCTTTCTCAATATGTCCCCCTACAGGAAGCCACAAATCCAGCTTTTTGTGTTGGACTAGCAATATTTTGTTTTTATGGATTATATAACCTGCAACAACCAAATCAAGCTTCATAAAATTTTTATAAACCTAAAAGAATATAAATATTTCGCAAATCTAAGAAAAGTGGGGACGTAGGGATTCGAACCCCAATCAGCCGGTTTCTTCTAGATAATCATCGCCAAAAGGCTCATCTCTCCAGTTACTGGAGCCGGCTATAATAGCCAGGTTATACGACGCCCCCTCACTAACTACGGGAATTATAATCCTATTTAAATATGTTGTTTTTAGTTTAAGAATCTCTTGGGATATTTTTCTAAGAGTATTAAAAAGGCAGAGATAGGAAATGTTCTGCTATCAAATGTTTTTTTAGTTATTAAAAAACCCTTCTTAAATTCTTTTAGTGTTCTATAATCTTCAGCCCTTATTTTTTCCTGGTACTTTAGCTCAAAACCAATATCTTTGTAAACAAAGTCTACTTCTTTTGTCTTAGATTTATTTGTCCAGTAATAAATAATGTCTTTATAATCATATATATTTGATTTAATCCCTTTGTAAACAATATTAATTAAATGATTTAATAAAACTCCTTCTGATAGTTTGTCAACTTTCTTATCAACATATTTTTTATATTCCTGAAAACTGTTCTCTATGCTATGCACCCATTTATAGCATGCTGATAGTATTAAAGGGTCAGAAAAATAAACTTTTTTTGATTTCGGAAAATCAGGAACCTTTTTGTTAAAATCCATTTTGTACAAAATATTAAAGACAAACATCTCTTCAATTGCGTTAACATACTTCAATATAGTATGATGCGAATCTATATCAGTTCCTGATTTTATAGAAGACCATGATAGCTCGCTTGTGTATGATTCCATAATTCTTCTTATAATCTGCTTTGAAAAATTTTCCCTCAAGTCCCATTTAGCTAAATCACCAATTACCCATTTTAGATAAACATCATAAGAACTGTCAGCAATTTCTTTTGTTGTAAAGAATTCATTTATTATTTTCAAAAAGCCACCTGTTAACAAATAGTTTCTATACTCTTTATTAAGCATCCTTAAGTTCAATTTAACTATTGCTACATCTTTTTTAAAATTGTTCGTTAATTTAATATGCTTTTTAACAGCTTTTAAATACTGGCTAAAGGTTAAAGGAAACATTACAAAATGCCTTTTTCCTTCATCACCCCTGCCAGGAAGCTGTTCAATGCTTTTTTTAATATCCATAGAGTGTGAGCCTGATAAGATAATAGTACACTTACTAAGCTTGCCTGAATCATAAAGATGCTTTATTCCGCGCTGCCAATCTTTAACATAGGGAATTTCATCCAAGAAAATATATTTTTTTTTATTTGTATCTGCTAGTTCTAAGAATAATCCTATAAGCTCCATGAGCTGCTCAAAATTTCTGATATCATCACATGAGTAAAAAAATATGTTTTTAGGGTTATTGCTTTCTGTTAAACTCTTTATCTTTTGTTTTATCCATGTTGTCTTGCCTACCTGCCTTGGTCCCCTTAAGCTGTATATTCCTTGATTTAACTCAGGAATTATTTGATAATCCCATTTTATTTCCTGCTTTTCAAGTTTGGCTAGGTGAATATCCTGATAAACCCATTTTTTATCTTCCCACCATGGATTTGCTTCTTTTAAGTTTGAATAGTCCATTTTTAATCATTAAATCACTATTAATATATAAACCTTTTGAATTATTGGCAATCAAATGCCAATATTTCCTGCATTATTGGCAATCAAATGCCAATATTCCCAATTTCCTATTTAAATTAAAAAGAAATAGCATCATTTATTCTTGTCTTTGTCTTTTTGATAACACCCTTTGGAAGCTCTATAACATATTTTGATTTTGCTCTTGGGGTATATGATGTGAAAGGCCTGAAATTCTCTTTCAAATCAACCACTTTTTTGTTTTTGTTAAGGAACAATACATCTATCGGAAAAATAACAAAGAACATATGCAAAGGCACTATTTTTTCCTTTTTGAAAATAAAAATAAGGTTCTTGGGATTCATTGAAAACATCAAGCCTATGGCCTTTGAAATAGGGCTTTTAAAGTTATAATGCTTTTCAGCTATTAGTGTTTTTCTTGTTTTGTTTGTTATCATGCTATTGAATGCCTCTTTTTATGATTAAATGCGCTCTAATATAAAAATATTTAGATGATAACCAAACATTTATAAATACCATATATATTTTATATATATGTATATGAATAAATCGAACAAAAATAAAAAATTGAAGAGAAAAATAAAAAAAGAGATCGTAATTAAATTTTGGTGCTCTGAAATTCTTGAAAGAAAAGCCTCTAAATTTGGTACTGGAGCTCATGTAATAATTCCTAAAAAATATGCTGGTAAAAAGATAAAAATCATTGTTGAAGGAGAAGATGAATAAGGTCAATAAAATGAAAAAGGGGGTTATATTCTCAGCAGTAGTTCTATTCCTTTTAATACTTCCCCATATTGTCAGTTCAGCAAAGGTTGACACAGGAATTGTTGAAAAACTTAATGATGATCAAGAGGTTTCTGTTATTGTGATGCTGAAAGACAAGCCAGTTTCCCCAAAAGGGCTATCTGCCCTTGGCAAACCAGATAAAAACATAATTCTTGAGCAGAAAAAGGCAATGATCAAG
>JAFCEA010000046.1 GCA_017609385.1 Candidatus Woesearchaeota archaeon | reverse complement strand
TCCCCTTATTATAGATATATCTTTTTCCTTATCCTGTGTATATGTTATTTTTACAGAACTCATAAATTGTTTGTACAACCTTGGAGGTAAAATCTTTTCAAAAGGGATGTCGGAAATCTCTTTTAATGCCCCTAAAATAGTTTTTCCTGGTGCAAATACTAAAGCATTTTTAACAAAATCATCATGATATTCTAATGCTAATGTAAACTCAATAGATATAATTGAACCGATTAATACGGTTTTGCCAGAACCCATAGCCAAAGCCAAAATATAACTCGGATAATCAAGCGTTAAAGATTCTCTTACTGCTTCAAGTTTATTCTTTTTAACAAATTCATCATTTGTTTTAATTTTCTCAAAAATAGCATCTAATCCTCCTGCACTCATCAATTTGATAATATCTTCTGGTTTCAAGAAAATTCCTAATGCTTTCAATAATTCAACAGGATCATCATATAATCTCTTATATAGTTCAAATATGTGAGGGGTTTTTTCAACAAGCCTCAAATACCAGTATATTTCTAACGCTTCAAATTGAGCTTTTCTTAGATACCTCAGGATTTTATTTCCCCTTTCATCTTCATACAAATTAAAATTAAGGATCTCAGCAATAGCAGGATAATTGCAGGGATACCCATCTTTTCTCCAGTCTTCCACTTTCTCTTTTAATTTACTTGAAACAGACAAATCCATTATGTTATACCTCTTATAATACAAATATATAGATGTACTTTATTAATGTTTTTCTTTTAAAGACACCCTTCTATCTTCTTTTTTTGGAAAAAAGAAACATAAATAAAGGAGTTCATCTTAAATATATAATAAAATGGTTGAAACTTATGTTTTTGATTTTTATAATTTGTATATTCCCAAAGATAAGAAATATGAAAATAAAGAGCTAGGTATCCGGATAATTCCGTTGAAATTGGCAGAAGAATTTGAAAAAAATAGAACAAAATTTTCAAAACCCTATTATCGCGGTGTATTTAAAACTGCTAAATGTTTTATTAAATCAAAGACAGAGGACGAAGCAAAAAAAAATGCGAGTTGGTTGGAATTCCTTTATTCTTTTGCTCAAAGTAGAAGTGTTTTCTTCTTGGGGTGGTATAAATACAAAAAAGGTAAAAAGTATTCATCATTTCAATCTAAATTTGTAAAACCAAGAGAAAATAGATTTTCAGAGTTGATTCATGGTGTTCATACTAGAGGAGTATTTTATACAAGAGATATTAGTTTATTCATTGATACATCATTAAAAAAACTAAGTGAATCAAAAAAAGAAGAATTAGATGGATTATTAACAACAATCTATGCTTACAATATATCACACTCTGAAATAGTAAGAGAGTTAAAATTTTTAATTTGTTGGACAGCGTTAGAAAAATTATCAAATAATAATTATAATGTCCATAAATCCCATAATAAATTGTTTGAGAAATCAGAAATTGCTTTCATTAAAAGAGCAGTAAAATTTACTTTGGATTTTCTTTCTTTTTTTGATAAAAGAATAAAAAAGATTATCAGAAATATTGACCAAAATTATTTGTATGAACATAATACTCTGGATAAAATAATAATTTATCTGAATTTGATTGATATTGGTTTTGAAGAACAAAAATTAAAGAATGTTCTTGAAAAATTATTAAAAATTAGAAATTCTCTTGTTCATCATTTAAACTCTGATTTGTTAATAAAAGAACCTCAATTATTGTTTTATCTTCAAATGATTATGGAAAATGAAATTTTTAGAAAGTTAGGTATTGACAAAGAGATGCAAAAAAGATTTTTATTAAATCAATACAATCGAGGTAACGAATTATAGGCGCCTCTAATAAAATCCTTTTTTACATAAAAAGACTATATGTGCATAGCACTGACAACCCTTCTTATTAATTCTTTTTCGAAGAAAAAGACTATCTGTCCGTAGAACGACGCACCCCCTAATCATCCAGACATATTGTCTGCTATGCAGTAAGTGATATTAAAGATTAAAGTAAGTAAAAACCGAAAACTATTTATAGTGAATCCTATTATATCCTATCAAATGGAAGAAACAACCCAGTTTAACATAAGGTTGGCCAAGGCCCTGCTCTACGATATGGAATATGTGGCCCAGCATTACAAGATAAGCAGGACTGACTGGCTAAAGTACAGGATTGCAAACCTGGTAAGAGAGGAAAAGGCCAAAATAATAAATGACTTTGAAAGAAGGTATATAGGCGGAATGATAAGCCAAGAAGAATTCAAAAAAGAAACAGGAATAAACCCAACAGATGAAATGAAAGAGCTGAGAAGCAAAGTAAGCCAGACACCAAGGAAATACATAATGAGCATATTAAAGGACATAGAGAAAAGAGAGAAACCTTGAGTGAATTGGCCCTGGCTAGGTCTGGAGTTCTTTTTTTCATAATACCTTTCTCTAAAAATTCATCAAAGGTTTTTAAGGGCCTCATATTTCAACGAGTCTTACAAGGTTATTCCATTTATTATGTTTTCCCTTAAATTTCCGTTGATTTTACGTAAATTATTGTAGAAATGAAGAAAAATTGTTCTTTCGAAGAGTTTGTCATAGTTGGTTAGGTCTATTTCTTTTTCAGTTCAGTAAGAAACATTTTTATATGGTTAGCCCTTGCATAAAATTATGAAGATTAATTACTATGCACTCCACTACCATATGAAACAAAGCGGAATAAGGACAGTAATAGAAAATATTTTACAAAGTCTTGAAACTAACCCAGAAATAAACCTTAACCTTATCTATTCCTCAAAAAAAGAAACTTTCCATCCAGAATATAAGAAGATAAAGGTTATTGATATTCCTGATGTGGACTATGATGATAAGATATTTAAGAGTAAAGAAGAGCTAATGAAGAAAGCTAACAAGCTCAAAGAAAACATAAAAAACAAGCTTGAGTTATCCAATAAATGCGTGCTGCATTGCCATAATGTTAATCTTTTTAAAAACTCTTATCTTGGAGCAGCACTTCTACTCTTAGCAAAAGAATTAAAAGATAAGAATTTTGTTCTTCTTCTTCAATTGCATGATTTTGCAGAAGAAAACAGACCAGACAGACTCAGATTGCTACTTAACTGCTCTGGAAAAAAAGACAGGCTCTTTGGAAGCAAGATTGCATATCCAATCTACAAAAATATATTTTATATGACCATAAATTCAAGAGATAAGGCCCTGCTTAAAAAAATAGGTATTCCTGAAAATCATATATTCCTATACCCTAATTCAATTAACATGGAGTTATTCTCATCAAAACCACACAGAACAGATAAATTAGTTAAAGGGCTTGAGGATTATGCAAGAGAAAATAAATATATATTTAAGAAAAATAGAAAAATTCTGCTATGCCCTGTTAAGCTTCTAAGAAGAAAAAACATTATAGAAAGCATAGTTATCCTAAAACTTCTTAATTCAATAAAAGATGAATGGCAGTTGCTCATAACCCTCGAGGGCAATTCAAAAAAAGACAGGGCTTACGGAAAATTAATCAAGGATTATGTTAAAAAGAAAAAACTTCCTGTCACAATTGGATTTGGGCATAAATTAATTGCAGCAAAAAATACAAAAAATAAAAATAATATGATTGATTTATTTTCCATATCTGATGCTATAATCACCACATCAATACAAGAGGGTTTTGGTTTTACTTTTCTTGAAGCCTGGGTAGCTGATAAAAAAGTAGTTGGCAGAAGAATTTCCTATATATTTAAAGACCTGAAGGCAAATGGTTTAAGTATGAATCATTTCTATGATAAAATCTTAATCAATAAAAGGGATTTCTCTGAATATAGAAATCATCAACAAATAAGATTATTAGACAAAATAAACTATAAGGGTTTATTGAAGCAGAGGCAGTTGAAAAGAATGATTGATTTCTTAAAAGAAAAGAATTCTGTTATAATCAATTCTAATAAAAAAATCATACTGAAAAACTTCTCCATAGCTTGTTATAAAACAAGATTAAAAAAAATAATTAGGGAAACAGAAAAACTGAAGAAAAAAACATGGAAAAATGTTTATATTGATAATAAATTTCTTATAGATTATTTCAAAAATGATTAAAGCAATAATATTTGATATCTATGGAACATTACTAAAGCAAGAGATAGGTGATCTTGAGGATTCTTTAGCTAAAAAGGAAATGCTGCTAAAAGCATTTTCAAAAATTAAGAAGAAATACAAGCTTAAAACCACACCTAATGAACTTTTGGATTTATTTGTTAGTTCAATAGATAAAATTCATAGAATCAAAAGAGCAATGGGTATAAGGTATCCCGAGGTAAAAATAGAAAAAATATGGGCAATGATCCTTAAGAAAATTGATTATAAATTTGATAAGGATTTTTTGTTTAAGATTGCTTATGAGCATAATTGCATGGCAGGCAAAAGAGTTCTATATCCTAATGTAATATTAACCCTAAAAAAACTTAAAGAGCAGGGTCTTAAACTAGGCATAGTATCAAATGCACAGTTTTATACTGAGATTGATATGAATAGGTTATTAACTAAAGATCCAGATATAAAATCTCTTTATGATTTATTTGATAAAAGCCTTGTGCTCATGTCATATAAACTAGGTTATTCAAAACCAAACCCAAAGGCATTTATTATTCTGAAAGAAAAATTAAAAAAAATAGGCATTAAACCTGATGAGACATTACATATTGGAAATGATATGATTAAAGATGTTTTGACTGCAAAAAAACAATTTTTTAAGACCTGTCTTTTTGTGAATATTGAAACAAAATATGCTGTAGCTGTAAAACCAGATTATAAAATTAAAAATATGAAATCAATTATTGATATAGTTAATAAAGAAAGGCTACAAGAGTTATATAGGGCATACAAAATATCTAAGAACAAAAAGTTTTATTCTATTTCAGAATTTAAAAAGATTATAATTCCTTTATTAGATAGAATAATAAGCAAGCACAAAAATCATAAAACTACAATTGTTGGCATTCAGGGTGGGGTTGGTACAGGCAAAACAACACTTGTAAATTTTCTTAAGGAGATTTTAAAGCAAATGGGATATAAAGTAGAGTCTTTTTCTATTGATGAT
>JAFCEA010000045.1 GCA_017609385.1 Candidatus Woesearchaeota archaeon | reverse complement strand
TTTTGGTTCTTACATAATAGATGGAAAAGAGCATAAATGGGATATAAAGCTAATAAATAATAAGGTTTTCAGCTGGGTTGGAAGAAATGGCCACAACATAACTATAAATGATATAAAAGACCTTGTAGCTGAAAAACCGGAAATCTTTATTATTGGAACAGGAGCATCAGGCCTTGTTAATGTTAGTGATGAACTAAAGGAATTTATTAATGGTAAAGGAATAAAATTAATCATAGAAAAAACAGGAGCTGCATGCAAAGAATATAATAATGCCCTAAAAAACAATAAAAAAGTCTGTGCAATTATGCATGGCACATGCTAATTCTGCTTCAATATAAAAAAGTTTAAATAATATACAAGAAAATAGCTTAATATGCTATCAGACAAAGAGGTAAAAAAGATATTTAAGGAAAAGGCAAGCAAAGAGCCGGATAAATACTATGCAACCTCTGTATTAAAACAAGAGGGCTTTATAAGGAAAAAGTGTATTCATTGCAAAAAATACTTCTGGACTCTAAATCTTGAGCAGAAAACATGCGATGACCCATCATGCTCTGGTGGCTTTAGGTTTATTGGAAACACTCCTGCAAAGCAAAGCATGAGCTATATTGAGACATGGAAAAAATTCTCCTCTTTATTTAAAAAACTTGGATACACCCCAATAAAGAGATATCCTGTTGTTGCAAGATGGAGGCCAGATGTTTATTGGGTAGGGGCTTCAATTTATGATTTCCAGCCATATGTTGTTAGCGGCGAGGTAAAGCCGCCTGCAAACCCACTGGTTGTTCCTCAAGTTTGTTTAAGGTTTAATGATATTGATAATGTTGGCATAACAGGAGCTCACTACACAAGCTTTGTCATGATTGGCCAGCATGCATTCCAGCCACCTGAAAAATATGATCAAGAGCAATATTTTAGGGATATTCACTCTTGGCTGAAAAAAGGCCTTGGACTAAAAAATAATGAGATAACCTTTCATGAGGATGCATGGGCAGGTGGTGGAAATTTTGGACCTTGCATGGAGTTTTTTTCTAGGGGCCTAGAGCTTGGAAACCAGGTTTACATGCTTTTTGAGCAAACTCCTGATTCATATAAAGAGCTTAACATAAAGGTTCTTGACATGGGCATGGGTCTTGAAAGAAATGCCTGGTTCAGCAGTGGAACAAGCACAAGCTATGAAACAACATTTCCAACTGTTGCAAAAAAACTTTATAATATTGCAGGAATAAAGATTGATTCTGGCTTGATGAAAAAATTCTTGCCTTATTCCTCTTACTTAAATGTTGATGAGGTTAATAACATAGATAAAGCATGGCTTTATGTTGCATCCAAGATAAACATAGATGTAAAGGAACTAAAGCAAAAGATAATTCCCCTCTCAGCGTTATATTCAATAGCAGAGCATTCAAGGTCATTATTATTTGCACTCTCAGATGGGGCATTGCCTTCTAATATTGGTGGCGGCTATAATCTAAGGGTTATTTTAAGAAGAGCATTGTCATTTATTGACAAGTATGGATGGGATATCTCACTTACTGATGTCTGTAATGAGCATGCTCACTATCTAAAACCACTATTTCCAGAGCTTTCAGAAAACCTTGATACTATTGCTAAAATAATTGGTGTTGAGAAGCAAAAGTATAATGCAACAAAGCAAAAATCAAGGCAGATAATCGGAAAATTGGTTAAGGAAAGAATATCAGAGCAAAGATTATTGCAGTTATATGACAGCCAGGGCATTGATCCTGAGATAGTAAGAGAGGAATCTTTAAAGCTTGGAAAAGCAATTGAGGTTCCAAAGAATTTCTATTCAATGGTTTCTGAACTCCATAGCAAGGAGAAAAAAGAAACTTTTGAGAAAAAAGAAAACCTTGACTTAAAGGATTTAAATGAAACAAAAGCACTTTATTATGATGATTACAAAAAACATAGTTTTAAGGCAAAGGTACTGAAAATAATTAAAAATAATGTTATCTTAGACCAGACTATATTCTATCCTAGCTCTGGCGGCCAGGATCATGATATAGGCAGTCTAAATAACCAAAAAGTTGTTGATGTTTTTAAACAGGGAAATATAATTGTCCATGTTCTTGATAATAAACCTAAATCTAAGGAAGGCGATGAAGTTAATGGGGTAATAGACTTTATCAGAAGACTACAATTAACACAGCATCATACTGCCACTCATATAATAAATGCATGTGCAAGAAAGGTTTTGGGCCCACATGTAAACCAGGCAGGTGCAAAAAAAACAGTTGAAAAAGCACACCTTGACATAACACATTATCAGAGCATTACAAATGAAGAGCTTGAAAAGATTGAGAATCTTGCTAATAAAATTGTTAAAGATAAAATTCCTATTTACTTAAATTTCATGCAGAGAAGTGAGGCAGAGAAAAAATATGGAATGAACATCTACCAAGGTGGAGCTGTTCCTGGAAAAGAGATAAGAATTGTTGAAATCAAAGGTTTGGATGTTGAAGCATGCGGTGGAACACATCTGAAAAACACATCTGAAACAGGCATAATAAAGATATTAAGAGCTGTAAAAATTCAGGATGGTGTTGTGAGGATAGAGTTTGTTGCAGGCGAGAGAGCTAAAGAAGAAATTGGCAGGAAGCAAGGAACCTTATATGAACTTTCAAAGATTTTAAATGTTAATGAAGCACAGATTCCTGCAAGAGTAGAAGAAGTATTCATTAAATGGAAAAAGGCAAGAAAGGCATTAAAAAAAGGAAAGCAAATCCCCAAACAAGAGCTTGAGCTAAAATCAACACAGAGATTCCAGGGTGATATTCTCACAAAAACAGCTGAAATATTAAAAACCCAGCCAGAGTATCTTATTAAGACAGTTAAGAGATTTATGGATGAATTAGAGTCTTTTAAGAAGAAGATTAACTAATTCTTATTAACTGCCATAAAGTTTTTATTGTTTAAGTATTTGTTGATAATCAACATTTAAGACTTATTTATTAATATTTGTTGATAATCAACATTTTAGTAAAATTTCCGGTTTTTTTCTGTATAAGTTTATAATTAATTTCAAAAAATGATTAAGGATGGAAGAAATAAAGGAAGATGATGTTGATAAAATAAAGAAAAAACTTAGAAATTACAAAAAGCAAGATATAGAATTTAATGATCCCCATTTTACACAGCAGCTAATATTGAGAGAAGGAAACAAGGATGAAGTTATAAGAAATATATTAAATCCTGATAAACTAGTTTATTCATATCAAGAAAAAGGAAAATATGGAGACATAGTACACTGCCTGCATTTTAAAATCAGCAATACAAGAACAATGAGACTTCCCGTAATTTTTGACAGAAACAATAAGAAAGGTTTATATATAATCACCTACATTATGAGATATAGGTCGTGGCAGAACATGATTAAAAAGAGAGGTAAACTATAAAGGTTAGTAAAATGGAGAAAAAAATTTCTTATGATAAGGATCATGACATATTATCAGTTCATAAAGGTTTTTCTAATGATGAAAAATTCAAGGGGAACATAGATGTAGGAGAGTTAATATTAGATGTTTCTACAAGGGGGAGAATAAGAGGTATTGAAATCATAAACGCAACTAAATTCTTTAAAGAATTTGACATAGGAAAAAAAATATTAGGGAACATGACTGATGCCCAATTTAACGCATCTATCAAACCAAACAGCATAATTTTAGGGATTACAATTAAGGCCAAAAACATCAAGCACGAGATTCCGGCAAAGGTAGCTGTTCCTCTTGAGACACCATTTGTTTACTAAAAGAAGCTGCTCAATTTTTTCTGGTTCTTTAGGTTTTTTAGTAATATACTGTTTTTGAAGAGATTATTAACATCATAGCTGAATTTCTTTTTTATTAATAAGGTAGCATATTTCAACATTAATTCCTTTGAGACAAATTCAATTGGCCCGTTCTTCATTACCTTTCTCACAGCCTCCCTTACAACCCAGACACCCAATGGAACAGCATATTCCCCTGTTATAAATCTTAATGCCAAAATAGATGACTGTTTTTTCATTTTTTCAAGCTTTTCAACTATTGCAAGCCTTGCTGCATAATATCCACCTGCGCAGTTCTCAGCATATGTTTTTCTTCCATAATAGGGCTCATAATCAGTTGTATAGTTTATGTTTTCATCAACATTCCAGCTTGTCTTTGGCATATATGTCTCAAACAATTCATAACTCCATGGCTCTGGGAACAGTAAGATTAAATAATAATTTCCAAGATAAGAGCCAAAAAAAGCAAGATAATCTGCCTGCTTGTAATCCTTGATTTTTGCTATGAGCTCTTTTGCAATCATGTCGTCTGTTGCAGTTATGCTCCATCTTGTTGGAACAAGCTTTCTGTTTTTCTTAAGCCCAAGATTTCCAACACTTAATAATTTTGTAAGAAAGTTCTCGTCAAAATCCTTTTTATGGAGATAGAGAATTGCATTCCTTGCCTTTAAATCAATATCATCAACAACCTTTTCAACATAATTTGATATTTTTGGGTTTGAGGTTATTTTTGCATTTTTTAGCTTTGCATTTGGGCCCATAGGAGCATTATAGGAATCAACCTTAATCCTAAACCTTGGCTTTTCATCAACTGAAATCTCAACATCAACTGGCTTTGAAGCCATTCCAACCTCTTGGCTTATATCTAAGAATTTATTTTGTTTTTTTATTTCTATTTTAAATCTTGAGTTTATTAAAGAGGACCTTAAGTCAACTATTTTTGGTATCTTGAAGTTATGCTCTGCCCAATATTGAGGGGCATCATAGAGCTCTGCTTTTTCATCAAGCCTTGCAGGGCTTAGTATTCCCACATTTACATTTGGATAGCCATAATGGCCAACAAATGGAGCAGGGCTTGAGCTGGAAAAATCACTTTTGTCAAGCATCTTCTCTACCTTGAACATTGCCTGGCTTTTTGCATAAATAGGGCAAAAGCTTCTTCCGCAAAAGCCTCTTCCTTTGCATCTAAATAATGGCTGCATAAAGTTTGGAAATAAACAAATGATTTAAAGCTTTCGAATAAAAAGTTTTATAAACAAAATACAGTTCTTTTGCAGCATAGCCCTGTGGTGTAGTGGCCAATCATTCAAGCCTTTGGCAGCGTGAATCAGAGATTCACTGGATCTCCTTGCTGGAGATAGCTTGAGACCGCGGTTCGAATCCGCGCAGGGCTATCTACGAAAGCTTTTTAAATAACTAGATTTTCCTTTTTCATATCAAGAGATAATCCGGTCAAGACTGGGTTATGCTGGAGACAAGATTCTTTTTCTTGATCTCTTAGGAGGAAATTAAAATGGCAAGAATGTATTCAGGAAGAAAGGGAAAGGCTGGCTCAACAAGGCCATCAAAAAGAACAAAGCTGAGCTGGGTAAGATACAAACCAAAAGAAATAGAGTTATTGATAGCAAAGATGGCAAAAGATGGAAAAACACCAAGCCAGATTGGCTTATTCTTAAGAGATGTATATGGCATACCTGATATAAAACAGGTTATAGGAAAGAGTGTAACAACAATACTAAAAGAAAAAAACATCTTG
>JAFCEA010000044.1 GCA_017609385.1 Candidatus Woesearchaeota archaeon | reverse complement strand
AGAGCTTTTAGGTTATAGGGGCAATAGTTTAGAGTATGATGTCTTCCCAAGATTAGCTGAGAAAGGCCTCTTGGAAGGCCACCTAAGCTCTGAAAAAGAAATCCATATACACACCAAAGAAGATATTAGGAAATACTGTTAAACATTAGTTTGGAAATCAGACATTAAGTCAATTACAAATAAAACTATTTTATAGAATTATAAACTGTTTTATAGAATCCTTTTCCGGATTCTGTAAGAAAAAATATTAATCCTACGTTACCAGGTTTATTATCTTTAGCCTCTTTTTTTATTATATATCTGTGATTAACAAAGCCACAGTTTCTCACTTTAGATAGTCCAAGATTAACACTATTCTCATTATCATTTACAATATCTGCTAAATCTTTTACAGTTTTGTTTTCTTGATAAGGTTCTTTAATCATTTCATCTATTCTTTTTTTAAGTATATTATACACTAACCCAACACCAGTTTTGTCTCTTTCATTAAGTTCTTGAAGTATTTTGTATTGTATTGTTTTTTTATATAATCTAGCCAGAGGTTCTAATTGTTCTTTAGTAAGTTCAACCATTTTAATATAATGTTATTATTCATTCTTTAAATACTTTTCGATAGTAACAACACTCCAGAAAGCAGGCATCAAGGCATTTGCTTAAAAAACCCCAACATTCCTAGATTATATGAATTCATTAATCTACTAATAGAGGTTATATTCAATTGATTTTTTTGCCCTTTTCTGGAGAATGAATAATTACAAAAATAAAAATGATCATTACAACAAATATAAATATAGTATTCCATAATATCCCATATTCAAATCCAAAAAATCTAACAATCCACTTTCCATATATTTGTCCAAAATATACTGTCAAACCTCCTGTAACTCCTCCGATTAAACTAACCAATACATCGTACTTTGCTTTATTCATATCTAATGGAAATATTTCCCAATATTAATAATTATCGGGCAAAAAAATCAACTCTTCGTCGCTTAAGCTCCTCGTCCCTCCTACTTCATAGTCTGGAGAATATAACAGCAATTGCATGAGTTAAACTCAATAAATTTTTTGGCTAATTAGTGGAAGGGTGTTCAAACCTAACGTCTTTTTCTTCTTTTAGAAAATGCTTTACCTAATAATCCTGGCTCTAAACCTGTTAAAAGTGGTCGATTCTTTTCCCTTCTAAAATCCTCTTTTGCTTTCATACGTGCTCTTTCCCGTAAATATTCATCACGTCCAAGACGGGACTCATATTCTCTGTTTTCCTTATAATTTCTAACTCTTTCTCTGTCCCATTCTTGAAATTTTGGATCAGAAAGAAGCATGGCTAGGCCGAACAGAACTAAAGTCATAATGAAAGCTGTTTTTACAGATAGTTTAGAATATAAAGCACCAAAGAATAAAACTAAAGCAAAGACTCCTGCGAGAATCAACCTCCATTTTAATGATTTCATGGATTTAGAATAATATAAAGGATTATATAAACTTTTTTATTAAAAGGCCAATTAATGCCAAAAACAAAATCTTTATAAATGGGCCCTTACTTCTGTTATGTGTGGACGGCCATAGTGGCTTGGTAATACCCGATCCCATCTCGAACTCGGAAGTCAAGCAGGCCTACGTTCCGGGGTGTACTGTTCTTATGAACGGGAAACTCAGAAAGCTGTCCCACCTATTTTCTTAAATTTTTATTATAATCTTTCCTTCTTTTTCATTTATGTCTTTTATTGTTTTGTGGCCCTTGAGTTTCTCTTTTATCTCTTTCCATGAGTATTTTTCTCTGGCCTTTTTAATCTCTCTTAGGATCTCATCAACAAGCTTGTAATTGGAATAGATAGCCTCTGCCTTTTCATTATTTGCCTTAATTGAGGCTTGCATTCTTTCTATCTGCTTTTTCTGCTCATCAATTATCCTGTTCAGCTTTTCAAATTCTTTTTTATGCCTTGATTTATATTCATCTATCTTTTCTTCCTTAACCTGCTTTGTGAAATAATCATCTAAAGCTTCATTATACCCCTTGAAATCCTTTTTTTCAAAATCCTTGTAAAATTCGAGCTCAAAAGGAACAATATCAACAAGTTCTTTTTTATCATAAACAGCTTGAGGGCTTGTTTTCTGATTGCACAGGCTTTTGATTGCCTTTAATAAGCTGTTTAAGTTGTCTTCATTTATCTTTTTTGGATTGATTTTCTTATTTATCTTAGCTAATAAGCATACCTCTTCTGCATAAACCCCTCCAAGTCCTAAATCTATAGCAAGGCATGTAACCAATGAGTCTTTTTCAGTGCTTTTCAAAAGCTCTTTTAGTTCTGCTTTCCTTAAATCAAAAAAGTTTATTTCACGCTTTGGAAATGTGTATGCAATTCCTCCCCTTATTGTCCTGTTTTTCCATTTCTTTGTTTCCAATGCAGAGATTATTATATTATCTTCTTTACATAAAACAATATTTCCCGGGCTGAAAAGCTCAATAAAGAGCTTATACTTTTCCTTTTTCTCAAACAATAATTCAATTATACGCTCGCTTCCAAGCTGCTTTACTGATCTTAATCTTGACTGTTCTAAGTTCTTTCTTAATACCATGCAAAACCCAGATGGCTTTTCAGGGCTTTTCTCCTTATAATCAGTAAGGTAAATATAATCAGGAACAGAAATCCTTAATATTTTCTTGCCCTGGCCAGTTATATGGAACTGCAGCAAAAGCATTTTTTTATCAGGATGATAAATCTTGTCCAGCTTTGCATCTATTAAAGCATCCAATTCTTTAACTATATAGCTAAGCTCTAAAGCAGCAAGGTTTTTCTTCATAAATTAGAAAAAAGATTAAGTATATTTAAATTTGTTGTAAAATTGAAATTGTTTCTTTATCAAGCAATTCATCTGCTTTTTTTCCTGTTGTATCAAAAATAAGGATTGTGTGGCCTCTTTCAATTGCCTCGTTAAGGCAGATATCAAATATTTCTGAGTCAAGGTTTTCCCTTATTTTTTCATTGTTATAGCCTTTTTTCTCAAGCCTTTTTTTAAGCTCTTTAAGCTCGCATTTTGTTATGATGCACAAGTCAGTGTATTTTTTAGGAAGATAATGGGCCAAATGGGAATCAATAACCAGATTTTGCTTTGACTTATTAATAAAATCAACAAGAAATTTAGATAGTTTTTCTGTATCAACTATTTCACACTCTTTTTTCTTGTCATATCCATCAGAGAGGTTATTATCATGAATTAATTTATTCACATCAATATATTTGTAACTAAGTTTTCTGGCCAATGCTTTTGCGAGCTCTGTCTTGCCTGTTCCAGGTGTTCCGCTGACTATTATTGTTTTCATTTTAATCAAGAACTGCAGTGCATTTATTATCAATGCATTTGCAGGAGCCCTGGCCACAGTCCATTGTATTTGGCCTGCATTCCATTGTGCACATTATGCCTTCACAATTTGGGGCCTCTTCCCTTGGAACACAACTGTCAGAATGGCAGCAGCTAGCTGGAACACAATCTGAGTCTTTAAAGCATTCAGCTTCTAAGTCAGTTTCAGTTGGTACACTATAACAGCCGCTAACAAAAACCATTGCAAAAACCAAAAACAATGGATATTTTTTCATTTTATACTAAACAACAACATAATATTTAAATAATTAACTATACTTCCAACAAAAATGCAAAAAGAGATAATAATATCAACTAAAGCCCATAATGAGCTGATTGATATAACAAAAGAAATAGAAAAAATAGTTTCAGAGTCAAAAGTAAAGCGTGGCTTGTGCAATGTCTTTGTAACTCATGCAACAGCAGCCATACTAATAAATGAGAACTATGACCCTAATGTAAGGGAGGATATAATTAATGCATTAAATAAGATGATACCAGAGCATGATAATTACAAGCATGACCAGATAGACAATAACGCAGCTTCGCATATAAAAGCCGCTATCATAGGCCCATCTGAAACAATCCCAATAAAAGATAACAAATTATATTTAGGAACATGGCAGTCAATTGCCTTTTGCGAGTTTGACGGCCCAAGAAGCAATAGAAAAATTATTATAACCATAACTAATCAAAAGATATAAATATTCATAATAAATAAAATATTAAGGGGTGAATTCTATGCAATGCGACCTCTGCGGTACTGAAACAGAAAACTTATTCAGGGCAATAGTAGAAGGAACAGAGCTTAATGTCTGCAAAGATTGTGCTAAATATGGAAAGGTTATTGAAAAAAAGCCTATCAAAGTAGAAGAAAAAAAGCAACTTACTAAACCTGCTGAGCCGGAAAAAGAGATAATCCAGGTCATTGTTCCTGATTTTGCAAAAAGAATCAAAAACAAAAGAGAATCCCTTGGATTAAAGCAAAAAGAGTTTGCAAAAAAAATCTCAGAAAAGGAATCATTAATTCATAACATAGAAACAGGCTCTTTTGAGCCAAGCATAAGCCTTGCAAAAAAATTAGAAAGATTTCTTAAGATAAAATTAATTGAGGAATATGAAGAGGAGCATAAAAAAGGCTCTAAAACAAAAGCAGATGGATTCACAATAGGTGATTTAGTAAAAGTAAAAAAATCATAAAAATCCACTGTGGATTTTTAGGACACAAGGAAAACTTAGTTTTCCGGTGTGCCAAAAATGCAGAGCATTTTTGAGCATGCCAAAAAAGCTTCATCTAGTATCTAAAGATGCGGGTTTTCGCTTTTTTGTGCATAATTATTTATAATTCTGGCAGTAATCAATATCCTCTTTATATAAGGGGCATATTGCTCTAAGAAGTTTATCTTTTGGGATAAAGCCTTCAAAAACATGACCTTCAATAATCAAGGTGGGATATCTGCTTATTCCATGCTGGTCTTTTAGCATTTCAATCATTGGCTCATCAACATATGTTGAGTCAAGTGCAAAAATAAGCAGCTTGTCCTTAAACTCATTTTTTAAATAAGTTAAGATAAAAAGCCAGTAATTAAGCTGTGCAAGGATATACTCTCTTTTAAGGGCATGAAGATCCTTTTTGTTCAGGTTAGCATTCTCCTCATAATTTTCCAGCCTTTCGCTTGTTTCAATCAGGTTCTTTACACTGCTTTCAAATGTCTTTGAAACAGCATCGCAGTTTTTTTCCTGGCTTAGCTGGTCAATATAAGCATATTGCAGTTGTAAGCTGCTGTAGTCAAGTTTCTCTATTCTATTCACTGATTCAATATATTGAACTCTTTTTCCCTCAATAACCAATCCAAGCATAAGGCCAAGAATAAATATAAATCCAGTAAGCAAAGCTGCAATAATATATCTTTTTCTTTTTTTATTAAATTCTCTTACCATTTTTTAGCCTTTTTAAATATCAAATCCTTTGCTATTCCAAGCCATATTGTACCAAGCAACAGGTAGTAAAATAATATAAAGACCAGTAAAGGCGTTATCCCCTGGCTTGTAAGCCTTTGCTTTGTGTATTTATGGGCAAGGGTAAATATTGTTAAAGAGACTGTTATCATCACAGCTATTATAATCAGCTTGTAATAATTGAAATCCAATAAATTGAGATTGAGATTGAGATTAGCTATAAATGAAAATATGTCAAAATCAACAAGGCTTAGATTATATAGGCCATTAACCAGGGGCTTTAAGACATTGTAAAAAAGCACAAGAACTATTATTGTCATGGCAATAAAGCCAGCACACAGCACCATTGGCATCTGTAATATACCAAAGTCACCATATTCTTTCTTAAACATCATCTTCCTGTAATCCCAGACATTAAGAATAGAACCCTTGTTCCACCTGTTTCTTTGGAAATAAAAATTTTTTAAATTTTCTGGAGCATATGTATATACATCCACATCCAGTAGCTGTATTATCTTGTATTGGTGTTTTTGCAGTCTGAATGCAATCTCCATATCCTCTGTATTGTGGCCCTGCCTGAAGCCGCCCAGTTTATCAATAACATCTTTTCTGTAAACGCCGAATGGCCCGGGCGTAACATGAATGCAGTTAAGGCTGCTCATTATCTTCTTATAGAAGAAGTTTACAATATATTCATAGCATTGTATTTTCTGCAAAATTCCCCTTGGATTTTTAATCTTAATCAATGGCAGGACAGCAGCCACTTTATTATCAGTAAAATAAGGCAGCATTTTTTTGAGTGCAGCTTTTTCTACAGAAGAATCTGCATCAAGGCATGTAAAAAACTCGCCCTTTGCTATCTTTAGTGCATTATTCAGGGCAACCCACTTACCTTGGTTAGCTTGGTTTATTAGCTTAATATCATAATCATTATGTTCGTCAATGAATTTTTCTATAACATCTTTTGTTGAATCTGTTGAGCCGTCATTTACAACAATTATATCTAATTTATTTTTTGGATAGTCAAGACCAATAACAGAATCAAGGTTTTCTACAATAACCTTCTCTTCATTATATGCAGGGACAATAACCGAGACAAGTGGGAATTTTTTAATAACCTTTTTCTTTTCTTCCTTGTTATCTAAAAATGTTATAAGCCAGAATATTGTGTAGAATAATGTTATTATGTAAATAACCGGCAGGACTAAATTTACTAAAGTCATCTTAAACCTCTTTTCTTACTTCCCATATTTCTATGCCTTGGTTATTGTAGATATTCTTAAATGTTTCGTTATTTCTGAACAAAAACAAAAGCCCCTGCTGCTCTTTTTCCCAGACTAGACCATTTTTCATCTCATTATCAACCCATATATAGCTTATGTTGTATTTGTTTAAAAGAGCTCTTGTGTTCTTCAAATTTCTGGAATAAAAGATTTCCAATGAATCATTAAATCTTTCTTCTGCATCAGGATAATATTCAAACATTTTGTCTGTTACAACCGGCCTTTCTGCAACAGAGCTTATCCAAAAGCCTTTTGAGTAGTGGGAAAAAACAATCTCCTCTTGTTTTGAGTAATGCTTAAGCCAGTCAAGGCTGTTTATTACCTCATTATCAGGCTGCATATTACTAACCCTGTTTAAATATGATATGGTTGAGAATACTAATCCACAGATTATAAGCAGTATAGTAAGATTTTTTATCATCTTAACCTGCCAGTCCATATTTCTTATTCTTATAAATGCGTGTCCTGCAAGAACAGCTAGCATAAAGTTTAGATATATAATAACAGGCTGTAAATAAAATAAGCTTATAAGCATAACAAGCAGGGGCAAAAAAATAAATATATGCTCTTTTTTCTTTTTCCACATCAAAACAAACCCAATAAAGGCAAGCAGAATATTAAACACACCGATTCCTATTAATGCCCCAAGATCAGATATACTGCTCTGTAAAATGTTTTCTTTTGGAAGAACCTCTGTTTTTTCTTGAAAATAAACAGGCATGAATACAGCTGATATAAGGATTATTATGGACAAAAGAATTATGGCTTTTTTGGATTTTTCCTTAATAAGGTGAGCTAATAATATAACTATAACCAATAATGCGTTGAATATGCCAAAAGAAACAGAGCTGTAAAAATTATTTTTTTCTTTAAAAAAAAGTAAATGCCCAATAGTGTTAAAAAAACAGAAACTGAATATGCGCTTGAAATCACAGATAGATAGATAAATGCAGGGGATATAAGCAGGATTAATGATATAAAAAACCTTTCCTTTATTTTTATTTTAAAGTCCTTGAGAATTAGATAAAAAACAAGAACAGAAAGCAGGCCTAATAAAAGAGGGATTAGCTTGGATGCTAAATCAATGCCCATAAAATATCCTGTTGAGGCAAGCACTAGATGATACGGATTATTTTGCTCAATAATCTGTTTTGCAATAGTTGCATGATAATATGGCTCCTCTCCGATCATAATATTATTGTAGAATAAAAACCTAACCAAGTGGGGTATTAAAAGGACTATAACAGCTGCCAGCATTACATAAACTAATGTATTTTTTTCAGTTAGTTTCATTTCTCTTCCATCCTGCACAACGATTTATATATCTTAACCTCTTTATCATACACTAATTCAAAGCACTTTTCATCGGTCTTATAATTTAAATCAATTATGTCATAACCACTCATTGACCTCTTGGACAATACAATATATTTAATATTATATTTGTTCAATAAAGGTATTGCTTCTGTCTCATAGTGGGTTGTATATATTTTTCTTACATCTTCAAGACGCTGTTCTGCGTCCTTTATTAACAGGAAATTTTTATCAATGACATTTTTCCTTTCTGCAATAGTGTTTATCAGATAGCCCTCATCAAGGCTAGCTAGAACAACATCTTTTTCATCACTGTTGTTTTTTAGCCATAACAAAGCCCCTATTTCATTCTTTGATGGAGTTTCCCTAACAACCTGCTTTGTGTAACTAATAGTGGGAATAATTGAATTAAAGATAAAAACCAGGAAAATTAATATAATAAAGATTGTTTTATATCTTGAGAATCTTGTTTTGTCTATAAATAACATTGAATCAGAATAAAACTTGCTAAACAATAAAACAAGGGTTACACCAAAAAACACAAGGCCTGTCTTTAAGGGTATAAGCTTAAACCACAGTAAAAAAAGTCCAGAAAGGGCAAATCCCATTAGAAGGTAAATCTTCCTGTTTTTCTTCTTAA
>JAFCEA010000043.1 GCA_017609385.1 Candidatus Woesearchaeota archaeon | reverse complement strand
TTCATACAAATATAAATATTTGAAGTGTCATAAGAGTATAATTTTAAGCTTTCTATTCCTGAGTTAATGTCTGCGATAGGATCTCCTGTTGCAGTATCATTCCATCCGTCAGCTGTTGCAGCTGCAGTTGGCACATTTGTAGGGTTTGGTGTTCCGCTTGTTGTAGCCTCTCCAACAACATCATATATCCTCTGTTCTACTTGTCTTTGGATTGCTCGAACAATATCTCTAACGTGAGCTGCATAAATATCTGGGTCACTATCTTTTTTATCTTCTTCAGAAATAGCTTGAGAGTTTGCTTTAAAGATTTTAATATATGAAGTTTGTCTTGTCATAGTTTGAGAAATAACTTCTGGTAAAGAACCCTCTGCCTGATAACCAATTCTTGAGGCAGTCATTCCTGAAGTGTCAGTTGTATCAATAAAACCAGCTGTCTTTTTCCACCATCTTAATTCTCTTGAACTAGTAGATGAAGAACGAATTATACTTCTTAATGGGCTTGGATATTCTTCTGCGAAGCCTGTTGCTAACTTGTTAATATTTAATCCTCTTATATCTGCTTGTCCTGTGCTATCTGCCATTATTCTTTATCTTCTTCCTCTTGTTTATTTTCTTCTTCTGTCATTATGCTGGGTCCTTTATTTGTATTGGTTTTAATTCCATTAAAAAAGTATCTGTATCAGAGGCAGTTTCTAAAGCCCTTCCCATTAGATTTGCTGTTGCACCTGCGGTAAATGTTGCAGTTACTACTTCCTGCGCAACACTATGAGATTCTACCATATCACCCACTGTAATACCTCCACCTGCCAGGACTTTAAAAATTCCTTCTAGATAAACAGGGATTTTAGTATTTCCATCATTGGCTATTTTTTCTGCTGCTGCAATTCCAATAACAACTGCATTAGCATTTGCCCCTGTTGCAGCGACAGTCATAGGGTCAGAAAGAGTTAAGAATGTTCCTTTTTCTATTCCAGTGCCGTCAGCACAAGTAAATGCAATAGGTGGTGCTGTTTCAATTACAAGTGTAGCCTCGTTTGCCATAAAATATAATTAAAAATAAAGTATTTAAATGTTTGTGTTATCCTGTTAGCCGAGTAACTATTTCTTATTAAACTCTTTTTCTGCTTTTTGGTATTCTTGTTCTGCATATTTTACAATAAATTTATAGAATTTAAGATTCTCCTCTGTCATCTTAACATCCATTTTCTTAGCTTCTATAAGATTTTTCCAATAAACCATTTCATCAGAACCGAGTTTAATTCCTAAGTCTTCTTTATTTTTTTCCATTTTAATTGCCTGACATAACTTTATTCATATATTCTTTAGCAGTTTCTTCTTTCTTCACTGGAGCTTGTCCAGCTTCACTCATTCCGCCCAGAGTTTTCTTAGCCATTAATTCTTCTTCTTGTCTTAAGAGTTCTGCTTTTCTTTCGTTGGCTTTTTCCAACCTTTCTGCCGCAGAGTTCGCTTGGTCAACGAGAGTAACTGCTTCAGGCTTGCTCCCCTCATCAGCGTCGCTAGTTGGAGTTTCTGGTTTCTTTTCCTCAGTTGTTTCTTTTTCATCCATTTGTTTTAACCTCCTTACACCTTTATTTTCTTTTGAAAATATCTGTCGGAACTTGCCAACCTGCAATACCTGCTAACACTATTAAGACTAATTTTAATATTGTCCCGTTGTGTCCGCTGTGTATAGCAAAACCTTCTAATAAAGTGATGCAAATCGCAGTAGTGCAAACTATTCTCCAATCTACTTTTTCCTTTTGTTTCTTTTTTTTTGTCATTATTATTGTGATTGAAGAAGTTCCTCAGCTTCTTCAAATTTACCCTCTCTAATTAATGCGTAATATTCAGATTTCCACTGCATCTCTGCTAAGTCTCTTTGTTTTGCTTCTTCATCAGCAGCAGCTTTCTCCTCTGCAAAACTTGGTTTTTCTTCTGTTGCGTTTATTATTTCTTTCCAGGCTTCGTTTGTTTTTTCAGCAGCTGCAAAAAACTCATCTAATGATTTTAGAACATTAACATAAGGAATTTTATCTTTTATGGCTTCTTTATTTGCTAAGAGTTCGTCAACCAGTTCCATTTGTTCCCTCGCTGTTTCCATATCATCAGCATCTATGGCTTTCATAATTGGGATGGATAATGTTTGCAGAGCTTCTTCTTTGATAAATCCTGCAAAGGGATAAGTTCCTAATATGTCTTTTGCTATTGAAGCCCCTAATGCTGTGAAACCCAAGCCAATAAATAGTTTTTTAGTTAATGAAGATGATTTAGGATTAACTGCATATCTTGCTAAAACATTTATTCTTTCTCTGCCTATTTGACGGGCCAGTGCAGCAGTTTGTTTTGAAGTTAGACCTGCGGCTTTTCCTATTGCATTAACATTAACTCTTGTTCCCATTTTTGCCATTGCTGATGGAAGTAATTTTCCCCCTGCCTGTGCTGACTTTAATGCCCCTGTTGCCGCGCCTGCTCCCAGCATTGTTGCCAGAGTAGTTCCCAGAACAACAGTTGTTTTAGGAGAAGTTAGAATTTTAGTCGCATATCCCCCGATAGTTTTCTTTTCTCTGTATGCTGCAATCCCTGTTTTTTTTGTTTGAACTTCTGGTTTCTTTCCCAACTGAATCACATCAGAACTTCTTTGTCCAGCTTTAGTTTCAACTCCTCTTTTATCCAGGACTATTGGTTTTGCAGTTGTGCTTTTTTTTGGTTTATCTTCTGTTAATTCTTTATATTTCTTGCTACCTTTTTTTACTCTTATTCTTTTTCCGTCTTTAAAATACATTGCCATTATTGTCCTGCCCCCGCAGTTGTTTCATTTGGCTGAACATTAACAGCGCCGTCTTTGGCTTTGTCTGATAATAGTTCGTTTTCTAAAGACGCTGGGAACTCCAAATTAATAACCAGATTTAGTTGTGATAGGACTTGCTCCTCTATGTAAAGTTGTTCTTCTTCTACTCCCTGCTGAAATGCCAGGTAAGCAATCTTAGCAGAAGCCTCTGTAAATTCTCCACTTCCGCCGAGGATGATTTTAGGAACCCCAGCCATTTCATAAAATTGATTATCTAAATATTTTATCCAGGGTAAAAAGTTTATTGTTGCATTTGACGGAATAGCTATTAATTCGCTTTCTGAAACATCATAAGGCTCGTAGATGTTTTCGCCTGTTCCTGTTGCAGCATCCATTTTTCTTTTATAGGCTGCGATTTCTGTAGGGTCGTCAGTTTTTAATTTAAATTTCCATCTTGGTTTTCCGTGCCAGTGATGAACTTGTCTTGCGTCAGCCATAGCCTCGTTTTTCATATCAAGAACAAGTTTTAACTTTTCAATTATTCCTCTGCCGTGCATCTCATCAGCCACACGATTACGAGCAAGATAAAATATTTGTTCTGGCTTAAATGTTTTTTCTCCTTTTCCTGCTCTTTTTGAAAGTTGTGTAAAACCTGTGAACATTCCCTGTTCATTAAACTCATGTCTCATTACTGCTGGGTCTAAAGGTTTTAGATTAATTAGATTGTCTTCATCATCTCTTATTATTTCTGCGTAGAAGTTCCCGCCGATTAACATTGTTCTCATTGCATTTTCTAAGATTGTATTGAAAGTGTCAAAACCATTTCCTTTGATTGTATCTAAAAGCATTGTTGTAATTTCATCAGCAGTAAAACCCTTTCCAACTGTCCATGTTGCTTTGGCATCTATGACTGCTGTAATTTCTGGAGTTTTCTCGTCGGTGTAGTAACCAAATTTAGATGGAAATTCTGTATCTGTCCATGTATTTTTTTTCTGCTCACTTGCTCCGTCGGTTGTTGCAGTATCCACTGAAAAGTCAGTCATTGCAGAGGTTAAGTCACTTGCAACCATACTATCTATTTTCATGTCTGCCATTATATTATGAACTCCTTAATTATTAAATCTGGAATTGGGTCTTGTTCTTCTGTTAAACTTATTGATTTTTGATTTTGCATGCTTAACTCTCCCATATCAAAACCTTTGTGTCTCACTTGCCCTAATAACCTGCCCCACTTTCCAACTCTGTTTTTAGGATTAATTATTATTTCTACTTCTTCCCCGAGGATTTGACTTTCTAACCAAGACTGGCTTTCTACTCCGCCTTTTTCGTTTAATTCTGCAGCCATAATATTTGAGAAACGAATTGGAAAAGCAAAGTCTCTGAAATCACAGGTTACTCTTATTGTATCTCCGTCGGTAACTTTGATAACTTTAGCCCAAAAATCCTCTGCGATTTGCTGGTGTGGACTATCAAAATAATAGAATGCCATTTGTGAGTTTGTCAGTTCTGGAAATCGTTTAAAGTCGTGTGCCATTTTAAAATTCATAAGTGATTCTTGCTCCATATACTATTGAATCTGCATCTAAATTGTCAATCCAAAGATGATAACGGAAGTTTTCATTATTTATAGTTGAGTTTACTATTGTTGTGTCTTCTGTGTTTGTTACTGCTGTAGCCATTGTAACTTGTGAAGATGCTCCATCTATTTCATATCTTTCTAATGCCCAAGTTAAATCACTAACTGATGCATAAACTACAACTTTTTTTATTGTTGCTCCGTTTGGGATATTTACTGGAGCTATTACATCTAAAGCTCCTGCTCCATGAACTATTGTCCCATCATTTCCATAATTTATTGGGTTTGTTTCTGGGTCTTGTCCTGTAAATGCAATTCCTGGAATACTCCAAATTTCTCCCCTTCCACTTCTTTTATCTTCAATGAGTGTTGTGCCTGTTATTAATTGGTCTGCCATTTTATGATTTAATGAAAGTTACAGTCTCCTGATTTTTAAGTAAGCCGATGCAGTGAACAAATCTCGCCCAATTTGTATTCATAATGTTTTCTTGTTCTCTTTGTGAAGCATAACCCAGTGAGGAATACATCGCCCCGTAAAAGCCCACAAAGTTAGAGACTGTTTCAGTTAATAGATATTTTTCCCCTGCTGTTAAGGCTGCGAACTCTGCGGCATCAACTGCAAAAACTTTTCTGCATAAGTCATTGATAAAACTCTCACATTGTTTGCAGAGTTCATTTATTCTGTCTTCATTTACATTTGTGCTATCATAGCCTTTGCCCATTTTAAAAATACACTCTGCAGAGGTTGCATATATTCCAGTGTGTGCCATATTATCAACAGAAAGCCATAATATTTAAACTTTTGTCTTTTGTGCACCAGCACGCTCTGGCTAATCCCTCTACTAC
>JAFCEA010000042.1 GCA_017609385.1 Candidatus Woesearchaeota archaeon | reverse complement strand
ACTTCAGCTCCTTCAATTGGCTCTCCTGAAACATTTGTAACTTTACCTTTAACACCTGGTTTATCTACGCATGTTCCATCAGAACATGTTTTGCAGTAACCGCAATTATTACAACTAGATCTAACAATTTGTGTATCTGTTACAGTGTATGGGTTACAAGAGCCATCACTGCAATAATAATCTCTATATTCTTGATCTTGGCATGTACATATAGTATCAGGATCAGTCAAATCACAACAAGGATAACTATTACCAACATTATACCAATTATCTTGAGTATTACAGTTTGTACAAGTGGTGCAGCCACAATCTGTATCTGTTCCAGAACAATAGTTATAGCAGTTATAATTAGAGCAATAGGCACAAGAACCACAGTTTGTACAAGAGGTGCAGCCGCAACTTGAGCTAGTGCCAGAGCAATAATAATAGCAATTACCACCAGAGCAATATCTGCAAGAGCCACAGTTCACACCAGCACATGGATCAACAGGGGTATCATCAACACATTCACCATCTACACAACTTTGTCCATCTGGGCATGGGCAATCCTCAGGGCAGTTCTCACAGTTTTCATCCTTTAATTCATCACAATATCCATCACCACACCCACCAATTTCTCCTTCTAAGCAGCAGCAGGTTCCAGTAATACCAAGTGCTCCCTTACAGGTAACTGAAGTTGGAGTATATCCCCCCCCACATCCGTCACAGCCATCTGCTACATCACAATAGCAGTCAGCAGTGCAACCAGGTGTACAACCACCGCAAACACCGCAATCAGCAGGGCAGTTTTCGCAGTCTTCACCATATTCTGGCTCACAATCCTTATGACCAGCTGTATTACAGGTGTCAATACTAACTGGGCAGCAACATTGTCCAACAACACCATTTTTTGGGCAGGTTTCGCCACTATCAACATAACCGCTGTTACAAGTACTCATTGCATCACAATAGCAACCAGTACCACAATCAACTGTACAGACACCACAATCCTGTGGACAAGAAGAACAATCCTCATTATTGTCCTCATCACAGTTTCCATCGCCACAGTAAGGTTCTGCTACTAATATTCCACCACTACATTCATAATTTGATTTTGAGTAATCTGTATTACAGCAGCCATCACCACAACAATACTTTTCATTGACTGTTGTTGAATCTTGGCAACGATCACTAAATGTCAGACCACTAATTCCAGAGATACACTGCCCATAAGTGTAATAATTTATTCCACCATCAGAATCTGAGCAGCTTGCAGCATAACAATCAAGGGTTAAAACTACAAAAAAGATTAAGAACAATAGAACTTCAATAATAAAATTCTTATTTGGCATTTTTTTTGTTCTTTTATTATTCATTTTACCTCTTTAAAATTTCTATTCATTATCAAGCCAATCATACTTATAAAGCAAGTATACATAATCTAACTCATTTGGTATATAAATTTTATTATTATTGTCTTCTGCTGTAAGCCTTGGTTCGCCATTAAAATTATGAATAAAATTTAAGTCAATAAATTTTTTGATTGTTAAGGCGCTTTCTTTGAAATTTTCATCTCCTGAAAATTCATAAAGCTCGGCAGATGCCTCAAGGAAGTCAAGTGCCGGCTGCGCTTCCATTATTTTATAATTGATTACATCCCATAGAATAAGTGCAGGTTTAATGCATGATTCCTTGTCAGAACATATTTCATTAACAATAGATAAGGCAAGTGAATTAGTATAATGATATGTGCATTGGCTTGAATAATACTTTTTTCTTGTGTGGTTAACCTGTAAGTATTCATAACCTGAATCATAAATAAAAGTTGAATAGCTGTTTCCGAAAATTAAATAGTATGCATCCCTTAAAGCAAAATCAGCTTCTTTGGTTATACCAGCGTCAATCTCGTATTTGTCAGGCAGAGTATTGAGCAATGAAAAAAAGGAGGCTTTTTTTGCAAGCCAATAGCAGTTATCCTTTTCAAACATTTGCTCCCTTTTGTATTTCAGCAACCAATAACTTGCATTCAAAAAATCCCTGATTTCATTTTTCTCAAGAACTTTATTTGCATAAAACATTTCAACTCCGAGGAACTCACATCCCAGTCCAAGGCTATCGATTGTTGTGCCGCAAAAAGACAAAACCTTTTCTGCGTTGTCTTCTGCAAGCTTTAGGTATTTTTCATCACCTGTTTTTTCGTAAAGCAGGGCATATATCCTTGCAAGCTTTGCATTAACTGAATTAGCATAAGGGAAGTATTCCTCTTTATAGTCTTTTTCTTTATCTAAAATTTCAATAGTCATTGGATATGAATAACTATCAGACAATTCTTTAACTCTTGATAGTACAACCTCTTTATCAATAACTTCTGGCGAGGAAAACTGCTGCAAAATAAAAAAAACAAGAATAATAACCAATAAAACAATAATGTAAGGCAGATAACTTAAATTTTTTTTCCTTGCAAAAGAATCAACAGAATCAATAGTGTTTTGAGGGTAGCCAGCTTTTCTCAAGCCATCTTTAATCTGCTCTTTTTTAAAGCCTTTTTTCAGCTGTTCCTTAATCCAATTGTCTATTTCAGCCATCTATGTTTAACCTCGCATTATTTTTAATACTTTCGTATTTGCAACAAGGGCTGTTACGACATCCATCTATTCGCACGTTAGTGCATTATTGCCGTCGTAGCAAGGCACAACTCAATCATTTTACGCACGTTCACACAAAATCAAGTGAAGTGCCTGGACGATCCGAGCCAGCCCATGTTGCCTTATGTACTTGCAAATCATGATATTTTATATTATTTTTGAGCATAGCATAGAGCAATGTTACCATTCTTCTTGCAACAGCAACAATAGCTATATTATGCCCTTTGTGTTTCAGCCGATTATAAGTTTTTCTTAATGTTTTGTCATGCTGTACAGCAATATTTGCTGCCTGCACCATTACATGCCTTAAGTTTGTATTGCCCTGCTTTGTTATATGACTTAATTTTGTTTTTTCTCCTGATTGATGGACCTTTGGCACAAGTCCAGCAAAGCTTGCGACTTGGTCTGCCTTGTCAAATCTTCTTATATCACCAACCTCTGCTACAAATGTTGTTGCAGCATAATGACCTATGCTAGGCATAGTCATCGCAAGTCTAATATGAGGATCATCACTTGCTACATGTTCTATTATATCTTTACATCCCTCTTTTTGCTTTTGTATGATCTCTATCAGATCTAAATACTGGTGAAGTTCAAACCTGTCGCAGTCAGGAAGATTTATCTCTCGTAAATAAGCAATAGCTGATTTACAAAAAGCATCGCTGAAAGGTACTTCATATCCATGCCTTAGTAATATTGCATGGACTTTGTTTTTAATCTCATTCTATATATTTGTTAGAGAATGCCTATGTCTAGTTATCTGTCTTTTTTCCTTTATATCTTCAAGGAGCAGCATAGCTTTCTGGTAGCATATTTGTCCTCAACAAATCAGCTAATAGTTTAGCATCATATTTGTCAGTATGCTTCTTTACCTTTTTAAGTGCTTTGATTCCTAAGGGATGTGCAAGTTTCAGATTGTAACCAGCGTCGTCAAGGTAGTCATATGTATACTGCCAGCAACTGCAAGACTCAATAGCCACTATTGAATCATCTTTCTTAATATTAAGAAGGAATATATCCAGCTCATGAGGCTGTGTTTTAAATTCCTTCTCAACTATTTTATTGCCCTGTTTGTCCATAACATAACCATAAATAGTTTTTTTATGGACATCTAAGCCAATATATTGGCTTACTTGTTTGCATGATATCATGCTTATCACCTCGCATATGTTTAAACATTGTATGTTTAAATAAAGCAAGGTTAAATCATGCAATCATTGTTTATCTTTAAGAACTAGCTCATATATAAAGTTTGGCTACCCCTCTTGAATAGTGTAAGATTCTAAAAAGAATTTTAAAGTTAAGTTTATAATAGATTATTCAAATAAGTTGAAAGTTTTTCCTTGTTGATTATCATAATTGATTTATTGTTATCTAAATTAAAAAATTCAAATTGGTTTGCTGTGATTTCATTACCAGTAAGAGTGGCATATGAAGTTATTTCCTCTTTTAGTTTATCATACCCTATGGTAAGATATACATCTGTTCCATTCTTACTTATAACAAGGGGAACAATATCATCTTCAAGCATTCTTTGTATTTCAAGAATGGAAAGATATTGGATTTCTGCTTTTAGATTTAAGTCACTTCTGCTGTTAATGTAATTTACTAAATTAGTAGGTGTAGCACCAGCAGTTCCAAATATTGCATCAGCCAATTCTTGCTGAGTCAGAACTTTCTGGGAATTTTCTACTCCATAATTTGCTTCGTAATTAGTAACTATAACCCCTGCTGAAATTAAGCAGTAATGCTCTCCTTGTTCAGTTTCGTAATAAGGGGCAATAGCAGTTACTTTATGGCTATCTGCAACATCATCATCTGGTCCAGGAGGTGTTGGAGGTTCTGGGGTGACAGTTCCACCACAGCCTGTTGTAAGTGCTACAACAAGACCAAGTGTTGTAAACGCTAAACCTACTTTTTTTACAGTTCCTGCCTTGATGTTTCTTATTCCTTTATAGAGGTTTTTTACTTTTGAGCCAAGATTGTTGAAGAGATTTGTTCCTGCTGTTGTGTAATGTGCCATTAAGTTGTCTGGTTCTGTGAGGGTTGCTCCGTTCTTATTGTGGTGGATATCTAATTCAGGATTAATTTGAGAGTTATGATAATCATCAACTATGCTGTCAAGGTCTTTATTTTCTGCCTTGATTTGTTTAGCTGACTTGACTGGATTAAGTGTTTTTTCAACTTTTTTTGTGATTGTTGGCTCTTCAACTACTTCACCAAGGTTTTTCATAGCATTATCAAGAATTCCTTCTTCATAGGTCTTTGGTTTGATTACTATAATTCTGTAATATAGCTGAGAATTAACTGGAACTTGATTAGTTTGACTACCTAAATCATCTCTTATTCCATTTTCTTTTAAATCAAGTTGGGTTGTCATGTTAATGTTGTTTTTATTGTGCTTTTTTATTTAATAGTATTGGTTTAATTCAAGAGGTGCTAGTATATAAATCTTTCGGTTTATTTGTTACAACAAAGTGGTTAAAAAGAATTAAATTTATAGGCCAAAAACCCAACCTTACTTCTTCCTTTTGGGTTTCTTTTTCTCAGTCAGGGCCATAACACCCCAGAATTTCATTAATGCCGCGACAAACAGCAAAATCATGCTCATGGCAAGGAACTGCTCAGCCACAAGCATGTTATTCATAAATCTGCCAAAAAAAGAACTTGCTGAAAGGAATATGGCCACCACTGAAAACAATATCCATGACTCTGTTGGAAGATGATTTTTATGTAATATAAAGGTTATTATCATGTATGCCGTGCTTATATACAAACCAGATACAACAATAAGGTATGTAAGAAGTATTGTTCCTATGGTGC
>JAFCEA010000041.1 GCA_017609385.1 Candidatus Woesearchaeota archaeon | reverse complement strand
TATAAATCGAACAAAAAGTAAGATGTAGCAAAACTATTATATAAATTTTGTGGTAAAATGGACCAAGAATACAAACACACATTCAACAACCTGAAGACTGAGCTGAAAGGTCTTGACACGGAGCAGCTTAACTTAAAGCTGAAAGAGCAGCAGCAGGAACTGTTCAAAAGCAATGCAAAGCTTGTTAGCGGAGCAAAGAGAGTTATATACGGAGAAAATAAGTTCAACATCAAGAAACTGCGTAGGATCATTGCAGTCATCAAGAACACAATAAGGCAGAAACAAAATGATAGAAGCACCGCAGATTGAACTTGACTTTTTCCAGAAACTTGTACTTGTACTTTTGCTGGCTTTCGGCGGTGCAATCATGTTCAACATTCATAGATTGATTGACTGGCTGAAGGAGTTGGATAATCAATGAAACTCAAAGGCTTAATATTCATAATAATAGGTATAGTGGGTTTGAGAAACCCATATTGGGCACTCGCTGCTTGTGTAATAACAATGATATGGGGCTTGTTGGTATTATTCAGCTCAGATTAAAATATTAGGAGGTATAAAATGCAATTAAAAGAATGGTTAAGTTATGAAAGAGTATGGACAAGAAAAGAAATTTTAAAAGTAATATTTATGAGTTCATTTCCATTTGGTTTTTGTGGTTACACCGCTGGTTTATTGGCATTGTTAATTAAACCAAATACTAAAGATGGAAGATGGAAAAAACCAAATAAAAGACATTAGGAGGTAAAATGCAATTGAACAAAGAAGAAAACACATTGCTTTTGGAAGTGTTGAGCAAGGATGAAGAGCTCAACTTGTTTCTAAAAGTAACCAACGGACAGGCAAAGTTTGCTCTGTTTGAGAAGTTAAGAAAAGAAGTAGAGGCAAAACCAAAGGAAGAGAAACCAAAAGAAGCAGAGAAAGACAGCAAAGGAGAAGATGAGGACATAGTAGTGGAGGACTAAGATGATAATAACAGCAGACAGCATAACACTTTCGTTCCTTGTTGTTGCATCAGTGGCATTGGCAGTGGTTTCTGTGTTAGTTTGGTATGTTTACAGCAGCAGAAAGTTCAAGGATGACATAATAAAGCTGATGGATGAGAAGCTTGAGATGTATTTGGACAACCTTGAACCACCAAAAAAGGAAGAGTTAGATAAGATGTATAAAGAATTTAAACCAAAAGATGAGACTGAGTTCGCAGAGAAAGCAGAGCAGACAGAGCAGAAGGAAGTGGCAAAAGAACTGCCACAGTCGCCACAGTCATTTGTAGAAAAGCCACAATGAACGAGTTAATCGCACTTGAAGCCAAGAGAAAGCAAATAGGCTATGAAGTTAGGCAGCAACAAAGAAATGAGCACAACAGGCTTTATTCAAGCCACAAGGCTATGTTCAGGCTCATGGACATAGCTGTTGTGCTTATTATAATCATGAATTTTGGTGCAGTAGCTTTGACTAACATGATGGTTGTCAAGCAACTCCCAGAAGTAGTTGAACATTTGAGGGAAGCAAATGTTGCCCAGGCAAAGATGAATGATTGGGAAGTTCATCCTGAAGCAGCAAGAACAATGATAATATTTGTAAAGCAGGCATTGATTTGGGCGTTCATACTTTTTTGTTATATATACTACAGAAACAGAATCTGGACTGAGTTCCAGCTTGGCGTAATGATTTCGTTGGTTTGCTTTTACTTTATCATCTGCGGAAGGGACTTTTTCAACAACTTTGGTTTTTTCCTTGGAAAGCTGATGTTTGGAGGCAATATCTGATGCAAAACGCCGGCATTTTAATCGTTTTAGGCGGTCTGTTCGCTTGGAAGTTTTACCAATACAGAAAAGCCATCTGGCACAACATGAATTTGTATGGCGAATATTTTGCTAATGTAATGAAACAAAAAGAAGATGAAATCAGAAAAAAAAAGAAATGAATATTTTGAATGTTTTATGGTATATTTCAATCTTTTTATTATTGATTATGTTTTGGATTGAAATAGAATTACACAAAGATGAAATCAAAAAAAGAAAAGAAACAAAGAATGAGAGGAGATAATTTAATCCTGTGTATTTTAATTGTGATATTAATAGCCATAGCATTACTGGTTGGAGTAAGCTATGGCTATGAGTTAGGCATAAAAAATTGCAATAAGCATTATTCAGCTTTCATTCAAAACAATTGTATGTGTTTTATTCCTGCCAATCAGTATGAAACTGAAAGATTCATACCTATTGATGTGCTAAACATTTCTGTTTATGATTCTTAATTACAATTTCTTTATGCTTGTCTTCTTAGGAACGACACTAACCCTATCAGCAATGCTCCTATCACAACCACAACAATAATAGGTAGCCAGCCAGGTATGTCCTGTGTTGCATTCTGTACTTCACTTGATGCATTGTAGGCATAGTCAGCAGTCTTGTATGTGTAAGTCACATACATAGTTGCTGGAAATCCAAGTGTTCCGTCTGCATCTGTAACTGTTATTCCACCTGTTGTGCAGGTATAGTTCCCAGAACCGATGGTCACTGTGTTTGCTGTGTCGTTATACAATGCTGAGCAAGTTAGTTCTACTGAGCCAGAGGAATGTGTCAATGCTGTCAATGTTGCGTTTGCATAAGTGAAAGATTCATTTGTTGCAGTTGATGTGCTAATCATATCAACAACTTGGTCTTTGGTTTGTGCAAAGATTAGAAATCCTACAACTAATACCATCCCAATTATTACTAGTGCAATTATAAGACCTTGCAATTGTTCAATCTGTGCTTTCTTTTTGTATTTCATTTTGTATTGTGTTAAGTATTAAAAACTAAAAAAAAGAAAAAAAATATTTTATTTGCCTTAGTTTTGGCTTTATCTTGCCTGTTTTCTTAGGAATGATACAAGTCCAATCAATAGAGCACCAATAACAACTACCACAATAATTGGTAACCATCCTGGAATATCTGACATTGCATTGGTTACATCTTGTGATGAATTGTAACCATAGCTGAATGTTGATGTATCAGATTCATTAACACTGTCAATGCTGACTATCTGGTCCTGTACTTCAGCGAAGATTAAAAAACCAACAACTAAAACAATAGCTATTACAACCAATGCTACAATTAATGGCTGTAATGCATCTATCTGTCCCTTTCTTGTTAGTTTTTTCATTTTGCTTGGTTCCTAAGGAAACTTACCAGACCTATTAACAGAGCACCAATCACAACTACCACAATAATTGGTAACCATCCTGGGATGTCTTCCATTGCGGATTGAACACTCTGTGTTGCGTTATAACCATAACCTGTAGTTCCGCCTTCAATAGATTCAGTTTGATCCTTTACTTCGGCAAAAATCAAAAAACCAACAACTAAGACAATGCCTATCACAACCAAAGCAACTATCAATGGCTGCAAAGCATCAATTTGTCCTTTGCTGTTCATCTTTCTCATCTTGCACTTCGTCTTAGGAAACTAACAAGTCCAATCAATAGAGCTCCTATAACTACGACAACTATTATTGGTAACCATCCTGGAATGTCGTCAGTTGCTTCCTGCACAGCTTCAATGGCTGCTGTTGCATTTGTGTCTGCTGTGACTGTTGAGTTAGCTGCAACCTGTGAGAATATCAGAAATGCTACAACAAGTAATATACCTATGACCACTAATGAAATTACTAAAGGAACTAAAGCTTCGATTTGACCTTTTTTATTCATAAGTTTCACTTTTGTTTTCCTCCCCTTTCGGCTTTGTAAGAAATGGATTATGACATTTAGAGAAATGCCTAATCAAAGTTTAGTAGAAATATAGTATTAGGCTTATTTAAATGTTTATGCGTAAAACCAAAAGATTTAAATAGTTAAAGGTATTACTTAATTAATATAGTGAGGTATTATAATGAAAATAGAAATTCCAGAAAGAAAATGTAAAAGGTGTGGCCATGTTTGGCTATTAAAGAAACCACAAGAACCAATAGTTTGTCCGAAATGCAAGAGTCCATACTGGAATAAGGAGAGAGAAAAATAGGAGGTGTGAAAGATGGATAAAAAGTTATTCAAGGAATGTTTAATTAGTGCATTTAGAATAAGAACAAGAAAAGAACAAGAAGTTATATTAAATTATTTTGTTGAAGTGGCAACTATAGCAATTGGTTTTAAAGCAGTTACAGAGATAATAGAAAAATCATACAAGTAAAAACAAGGAGGTGTGAAAGATGAATAAGAAAAAAATTACAATTAAATGGATATTACAGAGGATGTGGTGGGGATTTAGAGAGGCATTTAAAAGTCCAATAATTGCAGGACTTTATATTGTGTTAATTGTAGGTATTGTTGATAGAAGTATTGCTACTGTTTTTATGTTATTTTTAATGTTGAACTATGTTTGTGAAAACAAGGAGGCGTGAAAGATGAATGAAAAAACAGAAAGGAATATAGCAATATTTATTTTAATTCCATTAGAACTTTTGTTTTGTGTTATTGCATATATGACTAAAAGTTGGGTTTTGATATTAATGGCTGTTATATTACTTGTATTAACAATTAGAATAATAATCATTGCCGATAAACCAAAGGAGGCGTGAAAGATAATGGTATTTAAAAAGGGAAATACTCCTTGGAATAAAGGGTTAACTATAGAAACTGATAGTAGGATTAACCCCCCTTCAGAAAAAGCAAGAAGAAAGATGAGTGAATCACATAAAGCATATTTTAAAAACAATCAAGAGGCAAAAAGAGAACTTAGTGAAATAAGAAAAGGAACACACCATTCAGAAGAAACAAGGAGGAAAATTAGTGAATCAAATAAAAAAGATTATAAAAATAATTCAGAAAGAAAAATAAAACAAGTTAAATCATTAAAAGAATGGATTAAAAACAATCCGAAAGAAAGAAAGAAAAATTATGAAAAAGTAAAAGAATTTTATAAGAATAATGATAATGCAAGAAAAAGAATTAGTGAAAGACAAAAAGAATACTTTAAGAATAATCCAGAAGCAATTGAAAGGATGAGAAAAAGAACAATAGAATACTTTAAAAACAATCCAGAAGCAGTAGAGATTATTAGAGAAAGAAGGGTAAAACAAGTATTTCCTATTAAAGATACTAAAATAGAAATTAGGATGCAGAATGCTCTTAAAGAAAGAAACATAATATTTGAGAAACATAAGCCTATTTTTGGACAGCCAGATATATTTATTGAACCAAATCTATGTATTTTCTGTGATGGGGATTACTGGCATAATTTAGATAAAGGTAAAAAAAGAGATAAAATAGTTAACAAAGTTCTAACAGAAAAGGGATATATTCTCTTGCGTTTCTGGGAACATCGGATTAATGATAATATTAATGATTGTATAAAAGAAATATTACTTTCTACTCCCAATCGCAACTGAAATCCCCCAGGCTAAGAGACAGATATAAATTGCAACAGGTGTTACTATCTCCATCAAAAAGAACAAGCCACCAATTATTAAGCAGATGAATGATGCACCCATGACAGATGAATTTAATTCTCTTC
>JAFCEA010000003.1 GCA_017609385.1 Candidatus Woesearchaeota archaeon | reverse complement strand
TCATCGCAATAGTTTTTTAATTTATCAAAGCTATCATAGCTTATTTCAAGTTTTTTTATCATCTCCTGCATTGTCTCTTTCTTGCCAATGTTCTTTTCCTGGTATTCAGCCATTCCAGCATACTTTGTAACAACATTTTCTGTCTTAAATGTCTGGAACTTAACAGCATCTGCACCTGAATCTTTTGCTGTATCTATCAATTTCTTGGCCAGCTCAAAATCTCCATTATGATTAACTCCGGCCTCTGCTATTATGAAAACAGGATGGTTTTCTCCGATTGTTTTGTTTCCTATTTTTGTTGTTTTCATTTTTTTATTTTTCCCTTTGAACAATGCTTTTATTTAAATTCATTAAGTCAGGATTATCTAAAAGATATTTTACTACTTCTTTTAGTTCAAAATCTTTTTTATGACTATAAAAATTATCAAATATTTTTCTTATTAATTCAAGGTCTTCTTTTTCATCAACTGTTAATCTTATCTCTGGATGATTTAATTCATCTTCAACTTCTAATTCTATTTTCTTAAATTCATCTATCTCCTCAAAAAATCTGCCCCAAATTTCTGTATCTTTTTCTTTTTTTAATTCAATTACTTTTTCAAGGGCTTTTACTTTTATTCCATAGGAAAAAGCTCCTAATGGAAGTTTTTTACATGTTATGTAATCTGCATTGGTCTCTTTAAACTTTTGTATTATCTTATCAATATAAAGGGGGTCAGTTAAGGGATTATCTGCAGTTGTGCTTACTATAAAATCAATATTAAACTTCTTGGCTGCATTAAATAGTCTGTCTAAAACATCTTCATCACTTCCCCTAAACCATTTTATTCTTTTTTTTTCTGCAACATCAACAAGTATATCATCCTGTGGATTAGTTGAAGTGCAAATTATTATTTCATCAGCAAGTTTAGATAACTTAAGTCTGTCTATCATGTGCTCTATTATTGGCTTTCCTTCTATGTATCTCATAACTTTCAATGGTAATCTCTCTGATTTCATTCTGGCAGTTATAGTTATTGCAAATTTCATTTTCCAACATTTCCCCAGTTAACCAAACCCATTTTGAGTATATCTTTTTTAACTTTCTTCCCTATTAATTTTAAATAGTCTCTTTGCTTGATTGTGTTCTTTTCTCCTGTTCTTCTGAAAGTTATATCTTCTTTCTTTATTATCTGACCTTTCTTTAAATCCCTATTTGCAACAATAGTAAATTTCATTGGTCCATTTCTGGCATAGATTTTTTCATATTCATTTATCTTTAAGTTTCCATTTCCTTTGGTTTTATTTAATAATTCCATCTTTTTTTTTATATTAGACAACATATCAATACTGATTGCAGAATTAAAATCAACTCTTTTCTTGCCTAATTCAAGGGTAACATGCTTTTCTATGAAATTAGCTCCTGTCATAAAGCCTGCAAGAGTTATTAGTTCATTATCTTTATTGTCCCAAACTGTGTGGTCTGCATATCCAACAGGCAGATTAAATTTATCTTTTATTCTTACCAGCTTATTGAAATTTATGTATTCATATTTTGTTGGATAATTCTGAAAACCATGCATAAGCAGTATGTCTTTCCTGTTTAAGTAATTAATAGCAAACTCAATATCACCTATCTCTGAACCGCCTATTCCAAGAATTATTGGAATCTGTAACTCTTTTACTTTATCAAGCATTTCAATGTTGTTTAAGGCAACGGCATGTAATTCTACAGCATCAATAAAGTTAAGGTTATCTTTAACAAAATCAATTGATTTCAATTCATCAACTAAAACAATTACCTCAAAATTATTTGATTTTGTTTTTTTAATTATAGAAAGCCATTCTTCTTGAGGTAACATGAGATTTGTTACTAGCTCATAACCTTCATGAGATTTGGTCATGTGAGAATTGATATCAATAAGAACATGATACTTTATTGCATCGCAACTTTTTTTTTTTTTTTTTTCATCAACTAATTTTGTTAGATATTCAAAATCCCCCTCGTGGATGCAAGCTATTTCCCATATTAAATAAGGGATTTTAGGGTTATTCAATGCTTCTTTAAACTTACTCATTTTCTTTCTTTTCCATTAATTTAACCATATCATAATTCTCAAATTTGTATACGCATGTAGTCAATGATTCTGACCATGTATCAATTATTTTGCTAAATTTGTTTCTTATTTCGCCAGCTATTCTTCCCAAATCAATTGCATCTTTTGCTATTATTACGATTGAAAAATTCCAATCACCTGATATAGAAAATATTTCAGCAACATTAGGGTTTTCTTTTAGGTATTCAATAAATTCCTTAATGTCTTTTTCTGAGTAATTGTGCAATTTTATCTTGATATCTACAATATTTTTGAATCCAAAGTTTCTTGGCCTTAACTGAATTTTTGGAAAGAAAATATTGTCTTTAATCATTCTCTTTATTCTTTTTTTTACAGAATCAATTGATAGGCCAACCTTTTTAGATATATCTGTAAGAGACATTCTGCAGTTTTCCTGCAATAAATTAAGTATCACACAGTCTTTTTCATCTAATTCTTTTGTTTTTCTCATAATTTTCTTAAAAAACCTTATATTATTTAAATCTTTCGTAGAATTTCATATTTTTTTAAGAAAAATCTTAAAATTTAAGATATTTTTGTATTGAGCTTATAAATAACTAGTTATTCTTAGTCATTTCTTTAATCAAATTCACAATTCTTTCAGAGGCCTTTCCATCCAGTTTGTAGCATTGTTCATAAATAAACATTTTTGCCTTCTTTGCTAGCTTTTTTCTTACAGCTTGATCTTCCAAGATAGATTTAAGAGCTGGCATAATGTTCTCTGGCTTATAAATGCCTATAGCTGCCCCGCTTTCTGCATAAGGCATTACATCAGGTTTTCCAGATAGGTTTATTGTTATCAATGGTTTTCCCATAATTAAAGCCTCAAGTCCTGTTGTTGAGGATATTGTTATCATTACACTACATTCTTTCATCAAAGGATAAAGATATTTTTTGGTTACCACCCCTTTTATTCCAAATTCTTTCATTATGTTCTTGTATTTTTTTGTAGAATACTCTGCAGGGTGTGTCTTTATGACAAGTTGAACATTAGGAATTGATTTTAAAGCTCTGCATAAATGTCTGACTGTTTCTTTCATATTGGGCAAATTTTGAGATGTAAGAAGAACATATTTCTTTGATTTATCAAGATATATTTCATTTATTATTTCATCTGTTAAATTATAATTAATGGATTTAAGATTATCAAACTGTGGTGCTCCGGTTATAACAATTCTTTCTTCAGTGGTTCCTTCCTTCATTAAAATTTCCTTGGAACTATTTCCCCAAACAGCTACTTTATCAGCAGAAACCGGAACAAAGCTTCCAGGGTCATTGCCAATTGCTCCGTGCTGTATACATAAAGTTTTAATTCCTTTTTGTTTTGCTATATGAACAGCAATATTGCCTAGGGTTGTTATCTCATTCATTACAGCAAGCAGTTTTGGCTTCTCAACAGAAAGTATATTGTTTACTATCTCAATGTATCGTATCATTTCAGGAAAATAAATCAGGAAAAGGTATTTTAGTTTCCTCCTGTCAAATTCTCCTGTTTTTAATAACGCTTTATATTTGGCTTTAAATGATTCTTTTGCTTTTCTTATGTTTTTTAATGATCCTTTTGTGAGGTAGCTCTCAATATCATTATAACCTATATTGTTCTGCTTTAGTTTTTCCGCAACATTATTTGTAAAACCATCCCTCTTAACAACAAGGGCTTTTTCTTTCATCTTTTTTATTATGGGGGCGCTTGTATTAATGTGGCTGTTTGTATAAACTAGAAACAAGATTTTCCCCTTGTTACCTATTGGAGGTTTATATAATTTGTATCTTATCAATAGTTTAAATTGTTTAAGAAAATTAAAAACTGGTGAAAAAACTATTCCAGACTGACTTGTATGAGTAAGTTCATATTTTGATGTACCAATTAAGGGAATATTCCTGTAAGTTAAAAATTTTTCATGTTTATTTAAATCAGATAAAATCTTATTTTCCATTTTATACTTAAAAATCACAATAATCCCTTTGACTTTGCCCAAAGGTAATGGATCCTTGCCACAACAACTGGAATTTTCTTAAGCTTTAATAATTTTGCAATTGCAAGCCTATGGCTGCCTGCATTTTCTAATATATAATTGCCATTGCGGTCAATAGATACACGGAGTTCATTCATTATATTATAATCTCCATTCTTATCTTGTTTTTTAAGCTCTTCCTGTGTTTTATATCCACTTTTTTTAATATTATAATACATCAAAATCTTCTTCTCAAAATCACTGTCAAGCTCCCTTCTTGTTTTAAACCAGGAACTCTTGCCCCAGCCATGATATTTAATAGCTTCCTTATATTGTTTTGTTTCTCTGTAGGGAATTTTATCAACAAAGAGTTCTCTTACTGTTATTTCATTTACAGCTGGGTTAGTTTCTAAATTTCTTTTTTTTAAGTCCCAATCCCCAGATTGAATGTAAAAAGGAGTTCCTAATTGAAGGGCATACTTAACTTTGTTTGGATTAACATAGCTTATTTTGTAAATATTTTTTAGAATAGTTTGGCTAAGCCATAAATTCTTTTCTTTTAAAAATAAGTTATGTTTGCATCTAAACTTAAAAAGAGCAAAATATAACTTCTTAGTGTTTTTAGGTCCTAAAATAATGATTAAAGGGTAATCAATAATTATGCCAAAAAAAAAATGAAAAAGAAAGGAGGGTAACCTTTTCAGTATATAAAAAGGTCCTTTTTTGATTAAAACCTTAAAAAATGCGTAGTAATATACATTGTAATACTTGTAAAACTTTCTTTTATCCATATTTAGCCAATTTTATATTTTTTTAAGCAAATAAAACATTCTCTTACTATTGAAATTCTCTCCACCATCATAACTGAACCCATAATTTACTATCTTAAATAATCCTTTATCAACCAAATCATTCACAGTTTTAGTAAAAGACAGTTCTTCTGCTGAGTATAAAGTACTTATACAATTTGTAAACCACCCGCTATAAAATTTTTTAATTGTATGACTCTCTAGTAATAGGAATCCTTCTTTTTTAAGCAGATCATAGATTCTTCTTAAGTATTCTTCTAAAGATGTTTTCATATATCTATGAACAGCGAAGGAGAACACAATGTCATACTTCTTTTTTGTTTTGAATTTTTCAATTGTTGTCTCATAAAAATTACAGTTTGTTATTCCTAAGAATTTCTTAGTATAGTTGGAAACCTCAACGCAGGATTTGTTTGGTTCTATACCATCTATAGAATTTACATATTTTGAACAATATAATGAAAAAAAACCAGGATTAGATCCTATGTCCAAAACATCATGTTTTTTAGTTAGCAGTTTGTCAAGACTATATATTTTAAACCTCTTCTCTGTGTCCCTTGCCCCATTTATTTTAAGTTTTTTAAATGACTGATAAAAACATATTTTATCTGAACCATCAGTCTTTATTTTTAGGCGTTTCATGTAAATAGCATTTAATTCATGACAGAAATTCCTCAGCTTGTCATCATTAATCAGAAATTTGTAAATATCTTTTTTTTCTTTTATAAATTCTGTACAGTTGAGTGCGTAATAATTCTCCTCATCAAATTCCAATAAAACGCAGGGTATTGATTTATATTTTAAATAAATTGCAATTGCCAATTTGTATGCTGCTTGCTGACTTAATTTTGTTTTAGGTATGACATAACGCAAGGTATTGTCATTATAAATTACATAACTTGCATCATCATATAGTTGATATCCTGTGGTGTTTCTTATGTATTTAATAAAACTGTTTCCACAAAAAAACCATCTTGTTTTTACAAAAGGATCTTTGAACCCCATTATAGGTATCTTTCCTTTAATGCCTTCCTTCGCTGATTTTTTATACAAATCCAAAAATTCTTTAACAGTCTTATTAGGTTGATAGTAAAAGTTTTTATCAATATCAGAAATAAACTGATAAAATATTGTTTTTTTAGGATCAGCACCTTTTTCAATAACTTCCCTTAAAAAATCAACCATATACCTGATATCATCCCTGTTTTCAGTAAGAAGAACATTGGGATTTAATTTTATTCTCTTTCGAATGATTTTTCCTTTTATTATATTTGTTATAAATTTTATTTTAGATACCATTTAAATACCTCTTCTTAATTAAAATATTGCTTATATTTTTATGAATAACTTATCAAAATTCATTTTTATTCTATTTTTTTTAATATTAACATATAACCTGTTTTCTTTAATGAGTTTATCCCAAACCTATAAAGGAAGTTAAATAGAGGAAATATAAAAAAGAAGGGGGTATTAATAATTCCAATAAACAATGGGGCTTTTCTGTATTTTAATCTTAAAACTTCAAATCTTCCTTTAATTGGATCCAATGTTCTTTGTTTTGGATTTTCCCATGTCTTGAGATAGTGTAATAATGCTTTTGGATGATATGGCTTTATATGAGTAAAGTCGTCATAGAAACCGGAATGCAGCATAGGCGACCTTATTACAAGGATTCCTTCTTTTTTTAGTACCCTAACGAGCTCTGATAAAAGCTTATAGGCTTTTTTTGGTTCTAGATGCTCAATGACATGAGAGCAGTGAACTCCATCAAATGAGTTATCCTTAAATGGAAGTTTAGCGATATCTGCTCTAACAACATCATAACCTTTTTTTATGCATCCCTCAACAGATTTCTTATTTCCATCAACACCTTTTATCCTTAATGGAAAATTTGATATAAATCTCCCTGTACCACAACCAACATCAACTATCTTCTTGCATGATGACATGTATTTCAGTGCAATCTTATCATACTGCTTCTTCTGGTCAAAAGCTATCTTTCTGTAAAGTGGAATAAGTTTTTTATAAAGCAATTTTTTCATTTTCCCTTTGATGTTTAGTGTGATTATTTTGATGTTTATTTAAATATTTCTAAAAATTAGAAATTTCACTGCTTTTTTGAATATAATAGCACATGGTTGCGTATCTTATTAAAATCATCATAGTATTTAGATGATGGTTTATCAATTGAGTTCCAAAAAGGGTCCATTCTAACTTTCTTTAAGAAAATTAACTTTCTGTATGCCATCTTTATTTGCTCAGACATCCAAGAAGGCAACGGTAGATTATCTAAAATCTTCTTCATTTTAACTAATCTGTTATTATAATGTTTTTCATAAACTTTCTTTAGATAAGAAGACATAGCATCATCAACTACTTTCTTTGATTCTTCTACAGTTAACTTAGACTTTTTAGATAAATGTATTGACAAACACTCCCTAAACTTAGCATATTTTTTATCATAAGTTCCTTCTTTAATAAAATCTTTAAAAGTTTTAGATGTTCTTCCACCTGAATTAGGTATAACCTCCCGACTACCATACAATGTATCTAAACATTTCATTTTTCCATATATTACATCAAGCATAGAAGGTAGTAACTCACCAAACATAGCATCATTAGTATATTTTATTGTTTCTTTAAATATCTTTTTTAATAAGTCTGTTCTATGGACTGCATAGAATGTTGGTAAGTAATTTGAAAAATGAAAAGCCAGCCTAGATTTCGCATCTGGAAAAGATATTGAATTGTAAGAACAGTAAGGGGCCCAGTAAAAGTGTTGTTTTCCTTTCTTACTAGGTTTTAAATAAAAAGTTATATAATAACCTTGTGCAACTGTGAAATCTGGATTCTTTTCAAGAAAGTCCACAGACTTGTTTATGCCATTCGGCGTAATAAAATCATCATCTGCACAAAAAACAGAGTATTTTGTATTAACATAATTTAATGCGTCACATACCTTATAATACGGAAGTATTTTAGAAGGATGATTATCAAGGTGCAGGATGTTTAAACTTGAAAATAATGAAATATTTTTTTTATTTAATTTTTTATTCTCATTTGAGCTGGAATCTGCAATAATTATATTAAAGCCCTTTCCATATTTATTATAATAATCCAGTAGTCTTCTTAGACGATTTGGGCGGTTATATGTTGGAATTATGGCAGTACATTTAGGTTTCATGATTAATCCCTTATCTTTTTTAAAAAACCATTATAGGCATGACTAATAAAGAGTTTATTACAATTTTCATCAATCACAAACCGTGTATCCTTTTCAAGGAATTCATCTATAGCAGATTTTGGACCATTATATCTACTTACAGTTTTATCGGTTAATTCAATACCCTCTAGAATATCCATTACTGTATCACAAACGAGGATGTACCCACCAACATTTACAAAATCAGAGTATAGCTCAAGCTCTTTCAGTACATGATCTTTCCCATGATAGGAATCCAAAACAACAATTACATTTCCTGATAGATCAGGTTGCAAATCCTTGATTTTTTGAATAGTTGTTATTGAGGTAGAATCTCCTTTAATAACATGTACATTCTTATATAAAGGATGTTTTTCAAGGATTCTTTGATTATGCAAACGAAAATCAATTTCAATTCCAATAACTGAATATTCGCTCCCATGAATTAAATTTAGTATTGAACTGTAAAAAATTAATGAACCACCATGTGCTACTCCTGTTTCTATTAAAGTCTTAGGTCTAAGACGGAAAATTAGTTCTTGTATTATCATCATATCTGATGGAGTTTGGATGATAGGAATTCCTAACCACGTCCAATCGTAGTATATTTTATTCTCATATGAAATTCTCAACCATTCTTTAGCAGCTTTTGAGAGTGATTCAAAATCCTTCTTCTCTTTCCTCTTCACATATTTCAATATTTGGTCATAAAAAGCAACATCTTCAAATTTCATTTTTTGTCTCCTTATTATTAAACTTCTAATCCAAAAGATTTAGCATATTTCTCAGCTTTTTTAAATGTTATCATTGCCTTCTTTATATCTTTTTGAGGAATAGCACGCAACCAATAAATCATCCGCTCCAACCCCTCATCAAAAGATATTTGGGGCTTCCATTTCAAGACCCTCTGCAAAAATGAACTATCAGGCCAAGAATGACGGGTGTCACCCGGACGAAATTTGCTGGTTGAGATAATTTTTACAGAAGGGTTAATCTTCTCAATTAATTTTTCTGCAATATACCGGATGGTTACCGGCTTTTCTAATCCAAGATTAAATATTTTTCCATTTGCTTTATCATTCTCCAAAGCTAATATTAAAGCACTAACGGCATCGTCAATATAAATATAGCCCTTATTTTGTTTACCATCTTCATAATGCATAATTGGTTTCTCTGCAAATACTCGAGTAGCAAATAAAGCTAAAACTCCAGTATAAGGATTTCCGAGTGATTGACGAGGTCCAAAAACACCAAAAGGTCTAAATGCCACAACAGGAAAACCCCAAGCCCGCCCTAATAAGATACAGGTTAATTCTTGGTCTAACTTGCTTTGGCCATAAATGGAAGCAGGTTTGAGAATTCTATCTTCTTTTATTGGTAAAGGTTCCATATCGCTTCCGCATACTGGACACTTAACCTCCCATTCGCCACGTTCTAACTGTACAATAGGACGTAAATCAGGGTAAAATATTCCATGCTCTGGGCATTTGTAGGTTGCTTCTCCATAAACTGTGGCAGATGAAGCCACGATAACTTTGGCATAGTTGCCACTACGTCGCATTTCCTCTAATAAATTGGTTGTTCCTAAACTGTTCGTACGAACAAACTTTTGTGGGTCTGCCATAGAGAGGCCTGATCCTACTTCTGCTGCTAAATGATAAATTATATCAAACTTTCGAGACAGCAAACTATCAAGATGATCACAAACATCTCCCTGAATATATTCAGCTTTTGGATTTTTGTGTGGTGGTGGCGGTTCTCGATCAAACACTATAACTTCATAACCTCGTCGGACTAACTCATCAGTTAAATGAGACCCAATAAAACCGCATCCACCTGTAACCAAAATTCTTTTCATATTATTTTTATAATTTGATTGTTTATAATCTTTACTATTTTAAATCATCAAGACAAACAACTTTAGCCTCAATCCATCTGTCTTTTAAATCTTTTTCAATTTCCTTCAAATAATTTTGATTCATCACTAAAACTGTATGTGGTCTAATCTCCAACAATTGGTCTGGAGAAATAATTGGGTGGCCGGTGATAGGTACAAATTTTCCTTGTCTTAAAGGATTAATATCAACAACCTGCAAGGCGTTGCCAGCTATTTTACCAATAAGGTTGCAAAAAGTTACACCTTTTGCTGCCCCTCCCCAAATTACCCAGGGACCTTTTGCTGAATAATTTTTACATTTGGAGCGAAGAGATTTGAATTGTCTCTTGGATTGAATTGCAAAATTATTCACTTCCTGCTCAATTTTTTCTAAAGATTCTGAAGAAATATTCTTGTCTGGTGAGAGAGTTAATTTTGCATCAAGGCGCAAGTATTGGTTACCAAAAACTTTCTCAGACCGTAATATCTGGAAGCCATTAGTTCTGAAAAGATTAACTAAAAACTCCTGGGTAAAGTAAGAACAGTGTTCATAATAAATATCCCATATGGCAGTATTTTTTAATATCCAAGAAAAATCAGGTGTTTCAAAGAAAACCACTGTCTTAGAACTATTCCCAATTGTTTGTTTAATTGTTGATAATAATCCTGCTGGTTTGGGAATATGCTCAATGACCTGACGCGAGCATATTAAATCTGGAACTGATTTTAAAAAGGTGCTGGAATTAATGTACTTACGGAAAAACTTTATTTTTCCATTATCAACTTCAAGGGGTCCTTCATAAGAGGTATCAAAACCTACTCCTTTATTATTTCCCAGCCGGCACAACAAATGAAGAAAATCTCCTTTCCCACAACCAATTTCAACAATCTGTTTATTGTGAAGGTTATAACTATTAATTAAATCTTCAGCAATCTGCTGAATAAAATCTTTAAAGTGTGGGGTGGGAGGTTGGGTGTACTGATACTGTTTATTGTATTCAAGTTTAGCTGGATCAAATAGCTGATTGAATACAAAACCACAATCTTTACAGAAAACTAGTTCAATATCCTCCTTAGAAGCTTCCAAAGCAGCTTTTTTACTTAAATATAAAATATTTTCGCTAACCGGCTGAGAAACTCGATAAAAAGTGAAACAATTTAAACTCCTACAATTGGGACATTTTATATTACTCATTTTTGGTTTCTAAATTTTGATAATAATTGATTGTCTTTTGAATTCCTTCTTTAATTGTGATTTTTGGTTCCCAGCCAATTTCTTTTTTGATTTCTGATATGTCAGCCCAAAAGTTATCAAAAGGAGGATTATCTGATTTAAAAAGTTTATCTTTTGGCTTGTACTGAAGATTTAATTCACTATAAACAATTTTAATAATATCATGGATGCTAGTTGAATGTCCAGAACCGATGTTATAAACAGTGCTTTGATTACATTTTTCTAATATTATAACAATTGCTTTAGCAACATCCTCAACATAAATAAAGTCATTTCTTGCAGAGGGTGTTTTAATTTCTGGTTTTTTACCTTCTTTCACACATTTAATTATGTAGGGAATAAGTGATTTTTCCCTTTGTCCATGGCCATACACATAAAAAAGCCTTGTCCAAATGAATTGCATATTGTTTTCTTTTGCAATTTCTTTGCCTAACCAGTGTAATGCATTTTTTGCTGCAACAAAGGCACTTGATGGCCTTATAGGAGAATCCTCGTTAAGTTTTCCCTGCTTTTGCCCATATTCCCAGCAGCTTCCTGTACAAATAATTTTTTTGCATCCTAATTCAGCGAGTTCTTTGAATAAGTTCAACCCATATTTAAGGTTCTTTATACTCATCTTAATACCATAATTTGGTATGCCTTCCCAGGCCATATGTATTGCTGCATCTGGCTTAAAATTTTCAACAGCACTTTTCCAGCTATTAATGTTAGAGAGGTTTCCTTTAATAAATTTGAGTTTTTTAGGAAGATTTAATTTTCTTGTTTGAGATTCAAGTTTTTCTGAAAGTAAAAGCAAATTGTGCCTTTTTTTAGATAGTTCTCTAACTACATAAGGCCCTATAAATCCTGTACCTCCGGTAACAAAAACTTTCATAGTAAATCCTTATTAAACATCCAATCCACCATGTTTTTCAACAAATTTTTTGAAGCTCATGGCCTTTGAATCCCTTTCTGATATAATTGGGTGTTTAACAGGCCAATCAATCCCTAAATCTGGGTCATCCCATCTAATAGAACCCTGGCTTTCAGGAGCATAGTAATTATCAATTTTGTATAACAAAGTGCAGTTATCAGTTAATGTGCACATCCCAAGGGCAATACCTCTTGGAGCATATAACATTTTCTTATTTGCCTCTGAAATAATCATACTGTCCCATTTACCAAACGTTGGAAAACCTTTTCTCAAATCTACAACCACAATAAATATTTCTCCAGTTACAGTCCTAATAAGCTTTGTTTCTGCATATGGTGGAAACTGAAAATGAAGACCTCTTATCGTACCTTTCTTCTTAGAGTAAGAATGGCTCTCCTGAATCCAGTTTTTATGTAACCCATGATCCCTAAATAGTTTATCATCATAGGTTCTCATGAAGAATCCTCTCTGGTCTTCATGAGACTCTAAGTTGATTTCAAATACTCCCTTAAGACTTTTTTCTTTTATTAACATTTTATTTTCAAACACTTATAATTTTTGGACTATTTGGCAAAGGTATTATGCATTTGCCAGTATAATTAAATCTTTTTTTCAGTATATCAGTTATTTCATCAGTAAAATTCCAGGCCAGTATGAATACATAATCCGGTTTCTTTTCCATCACCTTTTCCGGGCTATCTATTAGTAAGTGGGTTCCTGCAGTGTAAAAACCCTGTTTAAGGGGGTTCTGGTCTGCAATCATTGAAATAAATTTATTATCAATCCCACAAAAATTCAATAATGTGGAACTTCTTGCAGATGCACCATAACCAACAATTGCTTTACCTTCTTTTTTCAAATCATTCAGTATCTTCAATAATTCTTCACGATGTGAATATGCTTTTTTGGCAAAATCTTCCCAGCTACTTAATTCATTTAATTTAATTTCCTTTTCAATCTCCCTATATGATTGAACTATTGGTTTTTCCTCTGTTTTTTTCTTTCTAATATAAAATATAAGGGATCCTCCACTTATAGGACTTTTCTCAATATCAAAAACAAATAATCCATATTGATTAAGCAACTTTTCTATGCTTTTAAGGGTAAAATAACAAAGGTGTTCATGATAAATTGAGTCATAGTGCAGTTCCTCAAATATTTTCTTTGCATAATGTACTTCCAAAACTAATAATCCATCATCTTCTAAACATTCTCTTAATCCTTTAACAAAATCATGAATATTTGCTACATGAGGAAGAACATTTCTAGCAAAAATAACTTTTGCATGTCCATGTTCCTTAATTATTTCCATTGCCAGCTCTTCGCCAAAAAATCCACATATTGTAGGAACTCCCTCTTTTATTGCCATATCTACAATATTTTTTGCAGGATCTACTCCAAGCACTTTATAGTTGTTTTTAATAAATGGGATTAAGAATGTCCCATCATTGCTTGCTACTTCAAGTACATAACCTCTTTTGAGGTCTTTTGTTCTTGATAAAATCTCTTTGTAAAAGTTTACTGCATGTTCCTTTGCTGTTTTTGATGTTGCAGTAACCCAGACATAATCTGAGAAAAGCTCTTTTGGGTCTGCTGTGTGATTTAGCTGAACAAGATTGCAGTCTGGACACCAGCTAAGAGATAAAGGATAAAAATTCTCTTTTTCATCTGGATTTTTAAGCAGTGAGTTGGCAAATGGCTGGTCTCCTAGATTGAAAAATTCTTTAATACCTTTATTTCTACATATCCTGCACTCAGTAATTCTTTTCATAGTCTTATAGCATAATTTATATTTTATTTAAGATTGTCTATTCAATCTGTTTTATTAGCATTGTTTTTATCAAAATTAACAAGTTCCTTTACTACTTCCAAAAAACTTTTCTTTGGACTAACAAGAATTGTTTTAACCCCTGCTGCCTCTCCTGCTTCAGCATCTCTCTCATCATCACCAATAAAGATTGTTTTTGTTAAATCTAAACAACGTTCCCTTGCTGCCTGAAAAAACATGCCTGGCTTTGGTTTTCTGCATTCACACCCATAATCCCATCCATGTGGGCAATAGTATATACCTAAAATCTTGCCTCCCTTTTTCTCAATTTCATTTGTCATATTCTGATGAATTTCTTTTAAATCATCAGGTGTCATCATTCCCCTTGCTATGCCTGCCTGGTTTGATATGATATAAAGGTCATAGCCATTTTTTGTGAGAAAAGTTATTGCTTCCACTGAGCCAGGAAGAAATTCAAACTCACCCCAGCTCTTAACATAGTCAGCTTTTGGAGCTTTTTTATTAATTACTCCATCTCTATCTAAAAAGATTACTTTCTTTGGCTGAAGAAACTTTTCAGTTACAGGAAGCCTCTCAATCTTCCCAATGCTGTAATATCGATGATTTGTTAAATACCCTGCAAGCTGTTTTTTCTTAATTAATTCAGGCAATATTTCTTTCTCAAATGAGAAATTTGTATCTGGCATAAGTTCAAGAACTTTCTTATTAATAATAAAAAACCCTATATCAACACCAGAGAGATTTTTTTCTTGCCTGCTCTTGTCATACAAAATAACATAGCCTTTATCATCAACCCTCATATTGCTTTTAGTAAAATTATCCTTATTGGTATAGATTGTTACTGTTGCAAGAACATTATGATTATCATGATATTCTACTAGTTTTTTAAGGTTGAGAGGCCAGTAATTATCACAATACATCAAGAGAAAATTATCATCAAGCAATTCTTCTGCGTTTTTTATCCTTTTTCCGGTTTCAAAAGAAACATCTCCAACTAAATATTTTATTTTTATCCCAAAATTTAAGCCATCTCCAAAATATTCTTTTATTTTGTCAGGAAGATAGCCAAGAAGCAGAACAATCTCTTCTATTCCGTTTTCTTTAAGCAGTTCGATTAAGTATTCCAAAAAGGGTTTGTTGTTTAATAAAATCATCGGCTTTGGAATTTTATAAGTTAAAGGCCTTAGCCTTGTTCCAATGCCCCCCGCAAGAATTACTGCCTGCTTAATTGATACCATAATATTATCCTCTTTATTTATTTTTAATCCAAAAAAAGTTATTATCTACCCTGTTGCTTTCAATAAGATATTTCAGTTGAGGCAGCCGATTGCATAATCTTCCCCTAAACATCTCTTCAGTGAAATTTATCCTTTTAAAGAATTCAACAAGCTCCTTTCCCCCCCTTATCAAGTCCCATTCAGGCTTGTAGTAATCTTTTAAAACAGACAATATTTTTTCAAATGATACTTTATATGTCCTCGAGTCATGGCCGTGCTCCCCTGTGAAAACAAGTGAGCATCCTTCAACAACCTTTTGGGCTGCCTCAGCAAGATTCCTGACAGTATAGTTCCCATTCTCAATTCCTATATTGAAAGACTGGTTTGAAACAAGTTCCTTTGGAGCTTCAAGTCCTGCAATAAAAGCACTGCATACATCCCTTATATGAACAACTGGTCTCCAGGGTGTGCCATCGCTTTTTATTTCTATTTTGCCAGTTGTATAAGCGCATGCAACTAAATTGTTAAAGACAATATCACACCTTAGTTTTGGGCTTGCACCAAAAACTGTTGAAGGCCTGAAACAAACAACAGTAAAGTCATCTGAGCCAAGTTTCTTGAGTTCACATTCAGCATCCCATTTTGTCTTTGCATATGCTGTTATTGGATTTTTTTTGCTGTTATCCTCATCAAGCTCATTATCAATCTTGGAAATACCATACATACTTTGGGATGATACATAAACAAATCTCTTGATTCCTGCCTGTTTTGCAAGCTTAGCAAGTTTTATTGTTGCATCAAGATTAATATCATATGTCAGTTTTGGGTTAAATTCCCCAAGGGGATCATTTGACAATGCTGCAAGGTGGATAATAGAATCTACATTTTTTAAATCTTCTATAGATATATTTCTTACATCCTTAATTATTTGTTTTATTTTGCCTTCTAGCTTATCTTTTTCAATCCCCTGGTAAAAATCAGTATCTAGCCCTATGACATTATAACCTTTTTCAATAAGCATTGGTGTTAATACAGATCCAATATAACCATTATTTCCTGTAACAAGAATATTCATTTAACCCCCACTAATTAGATATTTTTTCATTCTTTTTCATTTCAGTCAGATAAGAGCAAATAAGATGTTCTAAAACTAAATGAACATCTTCTATCCTTCCATAGTGGCTTGATGGAACATGAATATAATGGTTAACTTTATCTTTAAGTTTTCCTCCATCAAATCCTAAAAAGCCTATAGTTACAGCCCCTGATTTTGAGGCAGTATCAACAGCATTTAAAATATTTTGTGAGTTTCCGCTTCCAGTTATTGCTATAAGAACATCCTCTTGATTTATTAAATTTTTTAATTGTTGGGAAAAAACATCATCATAGCTTAGATCATTGCCCAATGCTGTAAGAAGGGCAACATTATCAGTTAAAGACATCACTCTAAACCGCTTTTCTTTTTCATCATAAACCCTTTGAAGTGTTCCCTTACTAAGATCGCAGGCAAAATGAGATGCTGTTGAGGCACTTCCCCCATTCCCAATAATAAATATCTGCTTATCTTTTCTATATGCATCATACAATACATCAATCACTTTCTTAACATCTTCAGTTGAGATTTCATCAATTGTCTTTTTTAGTTCTTTAAAATAATTTTTTATAAATTCCATTTTCAACCCCCTAAAATGTTTTTATTTTATAATTAATAATCTTTTTCTATTCCATCATTAACATAAATTATCTTGCTCCCTTCTGGCTCAAATTTAAAAGACAATTCTTTAAGATTTGACAATGCTTTTCTTACATTATCCTGATTTTTCTCTTCGCAATAAAACAATAAAAATCCTCCTCCACCAGAACCTAAGATTTTACCCCCTATGGCCCCAGCTTTTCTTGCCTTCTCATAATAAGAGTTTATAATTGGGTTTGTAATATTAGTTGCTAATTTTTGTTTATAAACCCATCCCTTATGAAGTATTTCTCCAAACTTCTCAATATTACCTCTTTTTAATTCATCTCGAAGTTCTTTAGATAACCCAACCATTTTATTTAAAATATCAAGATTGTCTTTTGTCTTTCTTCTTTGTTCAGTTAATACAGTATCTGATCTTGTATTTATGGCTGTATGAAATGAAAGTAGTTTGTTGTTTAATTCTTCTTTAATTTCTTTTTTAAAAATAATAGGATTTAAAAATACGCTTTCATCAGCATTAAATTGTATGTGGTTAAAACCACCATAAGCAACAGCATATTGATCCTGCTTTCCAATAGGATGCCCAAGTATGTTTATTTCAATTTGGCATGCTTCTCTTGCTAAAGTATCAGCAGATACATTCTCACCCTTATAAGCATGAAGAGCATTTAAAGTGCCAACAATAAGGCTGCTTGAGCCTCCAAGGCCTGATCCTTCATGAGCAGGCAATAAATCTGACATATAAACAATATCTACCCCCCCTTTTGTTATTCCCAATAATTTCAATGCTTCTCTAACAAGGTCGTGTTCAATATCATTAACATTTTTAACATATTCTGTTTTGGAATAACTTACCCTAAAATAATCAGTAAATTTCTTATTAACAGTTATATATATGTATTTATTAATTGCTGTGCTTACAACAGAACCATGGCCATGCTGGTAATATGCCTTAAGGTCAGAGCCCCCTCCTGCAAAACTCATCCTGAATGGTGTTCTTGAAATAATCATATTTTATCCATTATTGTTTTATTAAATCAAGTTAAGGCATTATATTTATATTTTGTTATTTTATTTTGCTTTCCATTTTGAAATGACCATATCAAAAAAGGTCTTGACAACTCCTGTTTTTTTGTTGGCCAACCATACTAAAGGCAGACTAAAGACAATAAATATAACTAGCTTAATAACTGTCAATAAAATATCTCTTGATAAATTTCCGGTTATTGGGATAAGGTTGGATAATGCAAGTATTAATATTGTGTATAGGAAAGGAATATAAGTCTTTGTAAAAAACTTAATAAGTGGAACAACTTTATGAATATAATACCTAAAGGAATAAACAAGTATGCATGTGCTGTAAAAGAAATAAGTTATTGCTGTTGCAATTGCCACCCCTTTAATCCCATAACCATTTATTATAAAGACATAGTTTAGAATTATTGCAACCACTATAGATATAGGCTGCACTAAGAGTAGCTTTCTCTCTTTGTTGATTGTTACCAAAAAGTGGTTAGAAGTACTTACAATTGACATAAAGAAAACAGCACAAACAAGTATCTTAACAGCAGTTATTCCTTGGATGTATTTTGGAAGTATATAGTATATTGCAACAGGGGCTGTTATAAAGATTAATCCTGCCACAACAGGCATTAAATAAGAAATTATTAATGTTGGCTGGAACAAATAATTTTTAATATGGGCTTTATCCTCTTTTTCTCCATATCTTTCAAGCAAGTGTGGAAATATAACAGAACTTATTGATTTTGGTATGAAAAGTATTATCCCAGCAATCAACGTTGCAATAGAATAATACCCAAGCTGTATTTTATCCATAAATTTTATTATCATCAGTTTATCAATGCTTATAAGAAAAATAGACATAATCCCAATTGTAAGAAGAGGAAATCCAAACCTCATAAGCTGTACTATCTTTTTTGGCATAATGGTTATTTTAAATTTAAATTTCTCTTTTTTGAAGATATAGAAAAGAACAATACAATATGCAATTAGTAAAGCAAAGAATATTCCCTCAAGCCTAAATCTTATAATTAAAATAATAATAAATATAAAATAAGCTATTGAATAAACCAGTAAGGTTTTTCCAATCATTAAAAACTTTTTTTCAACCCTTAAATGATTCTGGTAGAAAAAGAAAATCTGTTGTAATACTATAATCATAGCAACAATTCTCATGCCATTTATTGTATGCTCATCTAAATTCTTTATGAAAAAAGAGGCGATAATCAAAGTTAAACTAATAAGGATAATAATAATCATTGCTCCACTAAAAGCAATGTTTTCCGTTTCCCTTGCTTTATCGTATTCCTTTTTGCCTCTGTAAAAGGGAACTTTTTTTGTCATAGCAGGCAATAAACCAAGATGAGAATATTGACTATAGGTCACAATGAGCATTAAGGCGCTATAAACACCAAATGAGGCAGGGCCAAGCACCCTAGCAATTACAAGCCCTGTTAATATTGTAAAGAAATAAGCTGCATATCTCGCTACAGTAAATATTGATGTGTCTCTTATGATTTCTTTTTCGTGAGCCATTTTAGAACAATCAACAAGATATTGAAAATGTTTATAAAGTTAATGATTTTTGAAGGATAAATATATTATTAGGGGGTGAAAGATGAAAATACTTGTAACAGGCGGTGCAGGGTATATAGGCAGCCATGCAGTAAGAAGGCTTCTTCAAAATAATTATAAGATTATAGTTTATGATAGCCTGGTTAATGGCCACAAAAAGAGCCTGCCAGCAGAAGCAGAGCTTGTTGTTGGCGATTTAGATGACAAAGAAAAGCTTAACAAATTATTCAAAGAAAATAATTTTGATGCAGTAATGCACTTTGCTGCTTTTATTGAAGTAGGGGAATCAATGAAAAACCCTGCTAAATTCTATAGAAACAATGTTGTAAACACATTAAACCTTCTTGAAGCAATGGTTAAAAATAATGTCAAGAAGATTATTTTCTCATCAACAGCAGCATTGTTTGGCTACCCAGATGAAATTCCTATTTCAGAAAGCACAAAAAAATGCCCTGTAAATGTGTATGGCAGGACTAAGCTTATAATAGAGCAAATGCTAAAGGATTTTGATGCAGCATATAATTTAAAATTCATTGCACTGCGTTACTTCAATGCAGCAGGAGCAGACTTTGGAATCGGGGAGGACCATAACCCTGAAACCCACTTAATACCCCTGGTTCTGCAGGTAGCTCTTGGAAAAAGAAAAGAAATAAAGATATTTGGAACAGATTATTCAACAAAAGACGGCACATGCATAAGGGATTATATCCATGTAACTGATTTAATCAATGCGCATATGCTTGCACTAAAAAAGTTATTATCAGCAAATAAAAGCAATTATTACAATTTAGGAAACGGAAAGGGATATTCAGTAAAGGAAATCATTGAAACTGCCAGAAAAGTCACTGGCCACCCAATCCCTGCCATAAAAAGCAAAAGAAGAGCTGGAGATCCAGCAGTTCTGATAGCAGACTCAACAAAAATACAAAAAGAACTCAATTGGAAACCTAAATATGGCCTTAATGAAATCATAAAAAGCGCATGGGAATGGCATAAAAAGAATCCAGATGGGTTTGAGGAAAATATCAATTAAGGTATTTTTATCAATTAATTTTTTATTCATTTTCCAATCCCTTTTGTGAGGCGTTTGTGAGGCGTTTGTGAGGCGTTTGTACTAATGTATAAAATGTACCTTTTCCAGTCACCCCAACTTGCCTGAACACCCCTTTTTGAGTAATACCTGAAAGTTCTCTTGTTGCAGTCTGTCTGGAGACACCAAATAGTTCTTGATATTTTTTATTATTTATTTTGTTTTCTTTCTTTAAGAGGATTACAGCATTAATCTGCCTTTCATTCAATCCTGATTTTTTCAAATAATATTTGGTATAAACATCTTTTCTCAGAGTTACAATAAAACTTGTTTTAGTATCTTCGAATTCTGGTTCTGGCAAACCATGTTTTAAGCACAATTCAATCATCCTGTTTGTGCCAGTTCCCCAATGCTCAATGTATTTGATAAGGAAAAAACATTTTGCAATTAATTTATTCTTGGGTTTTGATTCATGTTTGCCCTTTAATTTCTCAATTGTTAATCCTTTTGGCAGGTTTCCAGGGTTCCAAATTTCAAGTCTGTCATCAAAAATCCTTACCTGAACATTTGCGTTAGAAGAAAAATCCCTATGGCAGATAGCATTAGTTACTCCTTCTTTTATTGCCAGTAAAGGATACTCCCATTTTTCCTTTCTTTCAATTCCTTTATCAAATGTTGCTTCCATCTTCAAATTTCTTTTTATAAACCTCATAATTCTTTCTACTTGTTCTATTAAAGTGCCATTTATTACTTCCATATCTTCAAATTCCAATGGCTTGATGCCTTTGAACCTAGCACACTTAACTTCTGATTGCAAAACAAATTTTTGCGGATCTTTTCCAAAAAGCAAAATAGCAGAATAATTTAATCTTTTTTTTGTAAATACATGCATCTTTTTAAGAAAATCTTTTTTGGATTTATACTCCACATTAAAGTTTCTTTCTCCTTTGGCTTTTTCTATAAATTTCTTTATTTTTTCCACATCAATATCTTCAATTCCACATTCTCTGCAAATTATTTCTGTAAAATTATAATCAATACTTTCCCTTGTTAATTCCCTTATTTCTAATGTAGAAAGTTTTTGGTTGGTTCTCCCAACCCTTCTATAAACCTCTCCTTTAGCAAAAACAGGTTTAATTGGATTTTCTTGTATTTCTATTAACAATATTTTCTTATCTTTAATATTTTCAACCTTAATTGATGGAAAAATTACTGGATCAGTGTTCTGCTTTATTTCATTTACCAAATTTTCTATTATTCTGCCTTTAATCTTTATTTCTATAATTTTTTTAACTGAGCCATCTTTATTTTCTTCCACACCAACATATATATTCCCACCTTTTGTATTAGCAAATGCAGACACTGTTTCTAAAAGCTCATTTTTCTCTGCCAGTGATTTTTTAAACTCTGTTCTCTGAGTTTCTCCTTTTTCTATCAATTTTTCAATCTCTTTCTCATTCATTTCTGCTTTGCTCCGATTTTGAGGTTTGAGCTGTTAAATCCTATTGCCATCTTAGTGAATTAGCTTATTTTTATGCCTTGCCTGGATTTTTCATTGGTTTTTTTAGAATTAGCGAATGAATTCCGGAATCTTAAGAATTAAAAAAATCATATTTAATTCCCTAAAGCTGTATTAAATGAAATTATCCTGATGCAGCATCCTTACATATCCTGCTATATTCCAGTATCTTCCCTTTAGTCAATTTTTTCTTTTTAAGCAGATATTCAATAATCAATGCTATTTTTTTATTAAAGGGCCTAACCTGGCCTGTAATGTCATACTTTGTTCTTGGGGCAATCCTGTTTTTAAGAAGGATTATCCTTGCAGCCTGCAAGGCAAGATAGAGCAGCTCTTCTCCTGCTTTTATTTCATCTGTTTTTAATAAAGTATAAATCCTTTCCTCTAACTGCTCGCAGTATTTTATCTTTTCCTGAATAATCTCCTGCGAAAAGATTGGCAATGGGCTCTCAAAGAAATTAATAAAATAATTATTATCATAAACAATCTTTCCAAAAAGCAATGCTGAAATTACAAAATCATCCCCCTTAAGATATTTTTCTTTTAATTCAGCAGGAGAGAGCAGGATTATATTGCAGTTTTCAAAATCAGGGATTTCCTTATTTTCACTAACAACAAGGAAATCAATGTCACTTTCTTTCCTGTACTTATTTGAGGCAGTAGAGCCAACAAGAACAATTGTCCATGGCTTTATTTCAAAAATCAGTTTATTGGTTATATTAAGTATGTTGTCCTCCAAATTTTTGTCTAAGGAATTCAGATAGTCAGAGTCAAACAGGAGCTTTAACCTCTTACAGAACAAACAGCTAAAATCCAGCTTGTATTTTTTCCCAGAAATAGATAGTAGCCCCCTTTTTTCAAACTTTTCTATTATCCTGTAAATCCAATTTCTGGATATCCTGGTTTTCTCACTAATTTCTGCTATAGAAAAATAGCCAAAAGGATTTTCACAAAAATTCCTCAATACTTTTATTTCTGATTCTTTTTCAATTATCATCTAATACCCCTTTCTTAATCAGAATTGTTTCAACCTCTTTTTTTAGCTCCTGAATTTCTTTAAGAAAATTTAGCACGTCTTCCCTTGTATAACTCTTAGGAATTGAAGTATAAGGGTGAAATTCTGCCACAAGCCTGTACTTAGCAAGAGTTTCAAAGGTCTTAGAATAATCCTTTTTTAATTTTTCCTGAATAAAATAATCCTTCAATATGTATGTTTTTTCTTTATGATCTTTCAGGTAAAACCCATTAACTGAAACTTTCAGGGCATTAATGAGATTTTCTGCAGCCAGCCATATGAAATATAATGCCTCATCTAGTTTCTTCTCTTCGAAAAACCTTTTTACTTCTTCAAGCTGGCTATTTATTTTCTCCCAGTTTTGTTTTAATTCTTCTTTTTTTATCATGCTTAAATCACTTTTAGTTTACATTTTGTTAACTTTAATTAACAAGTTGTTAACTATACTTTATAAATCTTTCGATAGAACTATCTCCCAATGCCTTTGTATATTATTCCAAGGGCCTTAATTCCCTGCTTGTCAAGGCAGTTCTTTCCGTCAATAACAACCTTTATGCCTTTTTCCTTAATCTTTTCTGGCTTAATGCTCTTAAACTCAGGATGGTCTGCTGCAATGACAATGCATTCTGAATTCAGGGCTTCATCAAGGTTTTTTACAGTTGATTTTTCAGGAATATAAGGGTCAAAAACCCTTAAATCTGCTCCTAATTTTTTTAATTCATCAATTATTTCAAGAGCAGGGCTCTCTCTTGTATCATCAACACCACCTTTATAGGCAAGGCCAAGAACAGTTATTTTTGTGTCTTTTACAGACTTATCAATCTCATTAAGGCCTTCAACAACTTTGTTAACAGTATAATGGGGCATGCTGTTGTTTATTTCTCTAGCCAGATTCAAAAACCTGTGTGTAAATCCGTTTTCTTTAGCTTTGCTTATTAAATAATAAGGATCAACCTTTATGCAGTGGCCTCCGACTCCACAGCCTGGCCAATGGGGCATGAATGCAAATGGCTTTGTGCTTGCGCCTTTAATAACCTCTGTTATGTCAATTCCCATCATGTCAAATGACTTTGCCATCTCATTTACAAATGCTATATTAACATCCCTGAAGGTATTTTCCATTATTTTGGTTGCCTCTGCTGCTTTCACAGAATTAAGCTCCAGAATATCTGAGCTTGTTATTGAACCATAAAAATCAGCTGCTTGTTTCAATCCCTCAGAACTCAAAAAGCCTGATTCCTCTAAAATTGGCCTTACAATCTCTTCTGTTGTTCCTGGAAAAACAGTTGACTCAATAACAACTAAATCATTTTTTTTAAGCTCTTTTGAAACCGTTCTTGCAACACCCTGCAATGGCTTTAAATTAGGGTTATACTGTGCATCTATTGGTGTTGGAACACATATGATTATAATATCAGACTTCTTCAAAACAGAAGAATCAGTTGTTGCTTCTGCATTAAGCTTCTTTAGCCTTTGCTCCAGAAATTTATCCTTAATAGGGCTGACCCCATTATTTATCATCTCAACCCTTTCATTGCTTATGTCAAGGCCATAAGTCTTATAGCCCTTTTCCATGCTCAGGCACAATAAAGGCAGGCCAACATAGCCCAATCCAACAATGCATACTTTCTTACCCAACATAATCTTTGAGATATTGAAAATCTTTATAAAGTTAATGATTTTTGGTTTACTAAACAAATTTATTGAGTAACCTGGTTGTATATGCAAATTAAAGAATTTTGATTCCGTCTTTTATTATTTCTTCTGTTAAAGGATCTTTCCTTTTCTTCCCTTCCTCAAATTCCTTTTCTGTATAATAATGAAGCTGAAATTCAGTATTGTGTGCATCTTCAACCTTTTTGCAGAATGACTCAAGCATCATTTTCTTTTTCATATCTCTCTTGTATGTTATAACACATATGTCAAAATCAGAGCTATCGCTTGAAGTCAGTTTTGCTCTGCTGCCAAAAAGTATTAATCCCTTGATATATCCATGTACATTTAAAACAGCAAACAGGAAATCATGCAAAACAAGAATACTGTCCCAACTTAACTCTTTTAACTCTTTTTTGATATTTTTTATGAACTCAAAAATCATCCCAACATAACTATTGGACATATTAATCTTATAAACCCTTTTTTCCTTATTTAAAATGCTGAACTGAATTAACTTAGCTAATGAGTTGTCCAGAGCCATATTGCTAAGTTTAGTTAATTTCTGAAGTTCTTTTCTATAAAAACCCTTGCCTGGTGAATAGGAATATATCCACAAAATTTTCCATGTAGATTTATAGCTAAGCAGTACATCTATCATTTCATCAGCTCTTTTATGATTTTAAGATAAGGTTTTGCAATCTCATTAAGAATTTCATGTGCATTTTTTAACAGCAATTGTTCATTAAAGGCACTTCCTGTGTAATACTGTGTTTTTTCCCTTTCCTTTCTTCCCTTAACAAGATATTTTATTATGTTCCAGTCTCTGGGGTTTACAAATTCATATATTTTATCGGCTTCCTGAAGCAATCTTATTATTTTGGTTTTTAGTGCATCTTCATTAATAACACTGCCCATAGCAACAATAGTGGCTCTGTGAACCCCTTTTTTGGATATCTTGATATTATATTTCTCAGCTAAGAACAGTTTGCTGATATTATGCATGGCATAATAAGCAGAAATTATTGACCATCTTGGAAACTTAAAGAGGATAAACTTACAATGTTCAATATCATTTTCATAACTTTTTCTAAGAAAATCTACATATCTACCTTTTTCAGCTGGATTTAATATTTCTATAATCCCTGCATTTTTAAAATTTTCATATGTCTTTAATTCTGTATCTCGCATTTTAACACTTATTTTTAAGTATTTAATTAGTTGTTATTTAAATATTTTACTGTTTTTTCAGTAAAAATAACACTTATTTTTAAGTATAATAATGTTTATTTAATTCTCTCTTTAAAGGGCAGATGTAATTATTTTTTGGCATAGGTATCTTAGTGAATTAGATTATTTTTATGCTTTACCTGATTTTTCCATTGGTTTTTTTAGAATTAGCGAATGAATTCCGGAAGATAAAGCAATAAAAGTGTATGATATATTAGCTAATTTGCAAGCCAAAAACAAAAATCTTATATAACTATTAATTTTCTCTTCTGCTGTTGGGGGCAAAACATGAACATACTAGTAACAGGCGGTGCGGGGTTTATTGGCTTTCATGTAGCAAAAGCCCTGCTTGAAAGAGGAGATAATATCATAATTATAGATAATTTTAATGATTACTATGATGTTAAGCTTAAAGAAGCCAGAATAAAAGAGCTCGGAAAACATGATAATCTTGAGGTAATAAAAGCAGATATCTCTGATTATGATGCAATAAATGCTGTTTTTAAGAAAAATAAGTTTGATAAAATCTGCCATCTGGCAGCACAGGCAGGTGTAAGGTATTCCATTGAACATCCTCTTGAGTATGAAAAATCAAATATTCTTGGAACATTGGTATTGCTTGAGATGGCCAGAAAACATAATATTAAGGATTTTGTTTTTGCATCAAGCAGCTCTATTTATGGCAATAATAAAAAAACACCTTTTTCAGAAGAGGATAATGTTGACTATCCAGTCTCGCTTTATGCTGCAACAAAGAAATCAAGTGAGCTATTGGCTTATACTTATCACCATCTTTATGGCTTGAACTGCACTGGGCTGAGGTTTTTTACAGTCTACGGTCCATGGGGCAGACCTGATATGGCATATTTCAAGTTCACAAAAGCTATCTTAGAAGATAAGCCAATTGATGTTTATAATTATGGAAAAATGAAGAGGGATTTTACTTATATCTCAGATATTACTGATGGAATCCTGACAGCAATAGATAATCCATTTCCTTATGAAATAATTAATTTAGGCAACAACAAGCCAATAGAATTATCTTACTTTATAGAATGCATAGAAAATGCATTAAAAAAGAAAGCAAAGAAAAACATGCTGCCAATGCAGCCAGGGGATGTTAAAATAACTTATGCTAACATAAAGAAAGCAGAAAAGCTGTTAAACTACAAGCCAAAAGTTAAAATAGAAGAAGGCATTAATCGGTTTGTTGGGTGGTATAAAGAAAATGAATGATTTAATCTCAGTTGTGGTTCCGGTCTTTAACGAGGAAAGGGCTGTTGCTTCAACAATGAAGCAATTAAAGGAAGTAATGGACAAATCAGGGTATGATTACGAAATAATAACTGTTAATGACGGCTCAAAAGACAAAAGTCTGGAAATATTAAAAGAAATCAATGGAATTAATGTTATAAGCCACCCTTATAATCTTGGATACAGCGCTTCCATAAAAGATGGAATAAAGCACGCAAAAGGAAACCTTATCTTAATAACAGATGCTGACGGTACATACCCAATAAGGGAAATACCAAATCTTCTTAAGCACATAGATAAATATGATATGGTTGTTGGAAACAGAAAAACGGATAATGTCCCATTATTAAGAAAGCCGGCAAAATTCATGATAGCAAAACTTGGAAACTTTGTCAGCGGAAAAAAAATTCCTGATATAAACTGCGGATTAAGAATATTTAAAAAAGGTATTGCACTAAGGTTCTGGAATTTGTTTCCATCAGGATTCTCATTTACAATAACTATAACTCTTGCATGCCTGACAAATGAGTATACTGTAAAATATGTTCCAATAAGTTATTTTAAGAGAAAAGGCAAGTCAACTATACATCCAATAAAGGATTTTGTTAATTTTATAAATCTGATAGCAAGAATAGCAACATACTTTAATCCATTCAAGGTCTTTTTTTCAGTAAGCATATTATTATTTATAATGGGATTTTTAATTTTCCTTTATACATTCTACATAGGCCGCATTGCAGACATAACAGTTATTGTAATACTGTTATCATCCCTGCAGGTATTTCTCATTGGTCTGGTTGCTGATTTAATAGTTAAGAAAAGGTGAATTCATGGAAAAATATATTGGCAGCTATAAAAACATATACGTCTGCCAGTCAAAGGATGAAAAAATATTAAAAAAGTCATCATCAGGAGGTTTTGTAACCTCATCATTAATTTATGCCTTAAAAAACAAGATTATTGATGCAGCAATTGTTGTTTCAATGAACAAAGAGAAGCCATGGAAATATGAAGTAACACTTGCAAAAACAGAAAAAGACATAATCTCCTCTGCAGGCTCAAAATACACTATAATTCCATTAAATGAGTTCTTAAAGATTGCAAATAATAATCAAAAGCTTAAGCTTGCAATGGTTGGATTGCCATGCCACATAACAGCAATAAGGCAGTTGCAGAAAAAAGGCCTGTATAAAAATATAAAGCTCCTGATAGGACTTTTCTGCGGTTATAACATGCCTTTCAAAGCAACAGAATTTCTTATAAAGAAATCAAAAATAAAACACTATCAGATAAAAACCCTTGAATACAGGGGCAATGATTATCCCGGCGGTTTTTTAATAAAAACAAAGCAAAAGATGAAATTCCTGCCAAAAAAATATCAGCAGTATCCAGAAGGCCACACAACAATATCAAACCAAAAGCATTATTTTCTTCCAAAGGGATATTATGACTTTCTTAACTTAATGTTTGTTCCAAAGGGCTGCCTAAGATGCAAAGATTACACCAGCGAGCTTGCAGATATTTCTGTTGGCGATGCATGGAATTGGGATAACAGCTCTGTTGTAATTCCAAGAACAGAATTAGGAAACATGCTAATGAAAAATCCTTTAATCACAAACAAGAAAATTGATGAAAAAGAGCTTTACAGGATGCATTGGCATAATATAAAGCATAAAAAAATAGGAGATTCATTAACATTAAAAGCAATAATGCTCTTCATCAAAACATTTGGCAGGATAATTCCTTTCCGGCTGATATCTCCAATAATTAAAAGAAGAACAAAAATCAAGAGAAGATGGAGCTTAAAAGATGTGGGTGAGCACTGGGACAGGACTAATGACTATGATGACGTGAATAAAGGAACATATTCATATTTCAGGAGATTTACAGATGGATATAAGCTGTCTGATATAAGGGACAATGCCTATGTTCTTGATTATTGCGCCAGAACAGGCAATGGGACATCATATTTTGCAGGAAAAAAGAAAAACCTGAAATTTGTCTGTATGGATGTATCTGAGAAAATGCAGAAAATAGCAAATGATGTTCTTAAAAAAAAAGGCATTAACTTTAAAACAAAACTGATAAGAACAACATGGTTTCCGATTAAAGACAATACATTTGACAATGTCCTCTGCTTTGAGACAGTGGAGCACTTGCCTCATCCTGAAATAACAGTCAAAGAGCTTGCAAGAGTCACAAAACCAAATGGAGAAGTTATTATAACAATGCCAAACACATTATGGGAATTTATCCACTGGGTTGCTGCTGTAACAGGAATACATCACAGCGAGGGTCCTCACTTATTTATATCAAGAAAAAAAATGATTGAATACATAAAAAATGCTGGATTAAGGATAAAAAAAGAGGAAACAACTGTGCTTATAGCATTTGGCCCAAGATTTATAACGAAGTTTGGTGAGTTCTTTGAAAAGATTTTCAAAAATAATTTAATGCAATATCTTGGCTTGAGAAGAATTTTTGTGTGTGAAAAAATATGAAAATTAAAAGTATGATTTTAAAGCTTGCAGGAATAATCTTGTTTATTATTATCCTAAGCAAAATAGACTTAAAAAGTTTTTTTGTCTTATTGAAGGATATCAATCTATATTATTTTATCAGCGCTGTTTTGCTTCTCTTCCCAATGATTGTGATAAAAGCATACAGGTGGAATTATCTAAAAAGAACACAAAAAATTAATTATAAATTATCAGATTCAATCTTAATGTATGGTTCAGGGATTTATATTGGCCTTTTAACCCCTGGCAGAATAGGTGACTTTATTAAAGTGCTCTATCTAAAAAATGATGGAAATTCAGCAGGAAAATCATTTGTCAGCGTATTCATTGACAGGACAGCTGATTTATTGTTCTTAATCATATTTGGTTACATAGGAATGTTTTTCTTCATACACTTGTTCAGAAAACAGGTTTATATTCTATCTTTTTTATTTATTGCCGTACTCTTAATCATCATTTTTGCAGTTACAAAGAAAGAGCTTGTCAAGAATTTGTTAAGGAAGATATTTGGATTTTTCATACCAGCTAAATATAAAGAGAAAACTAAGATTAACTTTAATGATTTTTATAATAATTTAAAGATTTTTAACAGAAAAAGTATATTTAAAGTTTCTTTAATAACAATATTAGTATGGATTATATATTTTATTCAGGTATTCTTTTTGGCTAAATCATTAGGTATTGATATTTCATTTGCTTACCTCGCAATATGTTCCTGCATAGCAGGCCTAGTAATCCTTATCCCAGTATCAATATCTGGGGTTGGGACAAGGGATATAACATTCATACTTTTATTCTCATTGCTGGGCATTGAGAAAGAATTTGCTGTTGCAATTTCAATGCTAATACTTTCTATGTCTATTGTAATGGCTATAATAGGCCTTGCATGCTGGCTCAAAAAGCCAGTAAGATTTTCGAAAGCTATTTAAAAAAATAATAATATATGATTTAGATGAAAAGAACACATTTTTTTAATAATAATATTGTTATGCACTTTTCTTATAAGAATTTATAATGCTAACGAGCTTAGTGGTGGTGATGACAGCCAGTTTGCACAGCTCTCAACATTTGCAATTAAATCACCAGAAAAGATAATATATCCATCTTTCCCGGATGAGCCAATGTCTTGGGGCGGCCTGCATTATACAAGGCCATTTGCAGTAATTCCTTTAGCCATATCAATACTGATTTTTGGTTACAATAAGTATGCTATATTAATGCCAACCTTAATATTCAGCGTACTATCAGTTTTGCTTCTTTATATTATAGTAAAAAAACAGTTTAACACAAAAACAGCTTTCATTGCATCTATACTTTTTGCTTTTTCTCCATTTCATATAGCATTTACAAGAAATAGTTTTCTTCATGGAGCACTAATATTTTACTGCTTATTAACAGCATTTTTAATAATAAAGGCAGTAGATGAAAAAAAGAATTTATTTATATACCTCGCAGCTTTTGTTTGTCTGGCAAATGCATGGACAACAGATATAAGGGGCCTTGTTCCTGTCTTTGCTTTAGTTCCATATCTTTATTTTAAAAAAATAACTAAAGAGCAGTTTAAGCACATTATATTTGCAGGGCTTATTGTAATTTCATTATATTTTATTTATATGCTTATACCATTGATTTTCTTTAATAATCCAGAGTTCCTTAAAACCTTTATAAATATGTTCCTTTATGCTCTTCCAGGTCATGGAGCAGTAGGGAGCATTTTAGGACCAGCAATGCCCCTAGCTGAATCAGCAAAGATAATGCTCAACTATCTTATAATGACCCCTTTCATAGGTCTTATTTTTGTACCACTTTTATTTGGCTTTTTCTATTCACTAAAAAACATAAAAAAAACAAAGTATGTGCTATGGCTATTCTGGTTTTTGTCAATCATCATATTTTATATTCACGGCAAACCATATGTTCAA